>NZ_CALXEE010000004.1 GCF_944387245.1 uncultured Intestinimonas sp.
TTTTCAATCACCTCCCCAACAGCGCTAGATATGAAGGCGTATTAGGAGCCACAGACTATCGCATAATTATCATTAAGGAGGTACCATAATGAACATGAAAATGAAAAACATCCCCCAGGCAGAGGTGCTGGTTTTGAAGGATCAGATTGCCTACCAGGAAGGACAGGTGGTCAGCAAGACACTGGCGCAGAACGATGCCCTGAGCATCACCTTGTTCTCCTTTTCCAAGGGTGAGGAGATCAGTACCCATGAATCCGGCGGAGACGCCTTTGTTACCTGCCTGGACGGAGTGGGTAAAATCACCATTGACAGTGTTGATTATCTTCTGCACGAAGGCGAGTCCATTGTCATGCCCGCCGGGCACCCCCATGCCGTTTACGGAGAAGAAGCATTCAAGATGCTTCTGGTGGTCGTATTTTAAAAAAGGAGCGATTGATGTGAAAGCATTTGTAGATCAGGATACCTGTATTGGCTGCGGCCTGTGCTGTGGAATGTGCGACGCGGTGTTTCGCATGAATGACGACGGTAAAGCCGAAGCCTACCAGGCGGCATCCGAGGAGGATCGGAGCGATGTGCAGAGTGCCATCGACTCCTGCCCGGTATCCGCCATCCGCTGGGAGGACTGAGCAGTGTTACAGCCCTGCCCCTTTTAATGAAAGAGCAGGGTTGACACTGACATTGTATAGGGGGCTCTCTCCCCCCACAATAGGCTGAGCCCAATAGGTGCACCATGTGACCTATTGGGCTCAGCCTTCTGCTTTTTACAGAATTCAAATATGCTCCCGGATGAGCCGGCCCATCTCTTTGGTACCGATGGATTTTACACCCGGCTCAGCAATGTCGGGGGTCCGCCAGCCCTCGGCCAGCACTGCGTCTACCGCCGCCTCGATGGCGTTGGCCTCCTCGGCACGCTGGAAGGAGTAGCGGAACATCATGGCCACGGACAGAATGGTGGCAATGGGGTTGGCCTTGTCCTGGCCGGCGATGTCGGGCGCGGAGCCGTGGATGGGCTCATAGAGGCCGGGGGCTGTATCTCCGATAGAGGCAGAGGGCAGCAGGCCGATGGAGCCGGTCACCATACTGGCCTCGTCGGAGAGGATGTCGCCGAACATGTTCTCAGTGACCACCACGTCAAACTGGCCGGGGTCCCGGACCAGCTGCATGGCGCAGTTGTCCACCAGCACATCCTCATACTGGACGTCGGAGTACTCCTCCGCCAGGCGGTGCATAACGGAGCGCCACAGGCGGCTGGTCTCCAGCACGTTGGCCTTGTCTACGCTGGAGACCTTTTTCCGGCGCAGGCGGGCCAGCTCGAAGGCCCGGCGGCCGATGCGTTCGATCTCCTTCTCAGAGTAGGCCATCAAATCTGTGGCCTCCAGGCCTCGGTCCTCGGTCTGGTACTTGTCCCGCTTGCCAAAGTAGATGCCGCCGGTGAGCTCCCGGACCATCATGAGGTCGATGCCCTTCTCAGCGGTCTCCTTCTTCAGGGGGCAGGCATCGGCCATGGCGGGACGAAGAGCGGCGGGACGTAGGTTGGCATAGAGGCCCAGGTCCTTCCGGATGGCCAGCAGGGCGGTCTCTGGCCGCTGCTCGGCGGGTTTATCACTCCCCCACTTGGGCCCGCCCACGGCGCCCAGCAGCACAGCGTCACAGGCCTTGCACTTCTCAGCGGTGCCGTCGGGGTAGCTCTTCCCCACCGCGTCGGTAGCGCAGCCGCCCAGCAGCACGTCCACGAACTCGAAGGTGTGGCCAAACTTCTTACCCACGGCTTCCATGACGCCCACAGCCTCATTCACAACCTCTGGTCCGATGCCGTCACCCTTGATGAGCGCGATCTTGTAATTCATTTCGCCACACCTCTCACCTTCAGAGAATTGAGGAGGCCACCGGCCTCGATGATGCCGTCCACAAAAGCCGGGAAGGGTGCGGCCTGGAAGGTTTTACCCTGGGTCTCATCGGAGATGACACCGGTTTTGAAGTCCACAGTGACGGTATCACCGGGCTGGATGGCTTCTGCGGCCTCGGGACACTCCAGGATGGGGAAGCCGATGTTGATGGAGTTGCGGTAGAAAATACGGGCAAAGCTCTTGGCGATAACGCACTTCACACCACAGGACTTCAACGCCAGGGGGGCGTGCTCCCGGGAGGAGCCACAGCCGAAGTTGGCGCCGGCCACCACGATGTCGCCGGGCTCCACTGTGGAGGCAAACTTCTCATCGATGTCCTCCATGCAGTGGGAGGCCAGGGCCTTGGGGTCGGGGTTATTGAGGTGGCGGGCGGGGATGATGACGTCGGTATCCACGTTGTCGCCGTATTTATAGATCTTCATTGCCTTTCTCCTCCCTTACAGCTTTGCCGGGTCGGCGATGCAGCCGGCCACAGCGGAGGCCGCCGCCACGGCGGGGCTGGCCAAAATGATCTCGGAGTCGGTGGGACCCATGCGGCCCACGAAGTTGCGGTTGGTGGTGGACACCGCCCGCTCCCCGTTGGAGAGGACGCCCATGTGGCCGCCCAGGCAGGGTCCGCAGGTGGGGGTGGAGACGGCGCAGCCGGCCTCGATGAAGGTCTGGATGAGACCCTGGGCCATAGCGTCCATCATGATCTGCTGGGTGGCGGGCAGAACGATGCAGCGCACGCCCTTGGCCACCTTGCGGCCCTTGAGGATATCAGCAGCCTCCTGGAGGTCCTTGAGCCGGCCGTTGGTGCATGAGCCGATGACCACCTGCTGGATGGGCAGGCCGGCCACCTCGTCCACCGTCCGGGTGTTGGAGGGCAGGTGCGGCAGGGCCACGGTGGGCCGCAGGGTGGAGAGGTCGATGACTACCTCCTGGTCGTAGACGGCGTCGGCGTCGGGCTCCACCGCCTCCCAGGGACGGTCTACTCGACCCTTGAGGTACTCCCGGGTCTGGTCATCCACAGGGAAGATGCCGTTCTTGGCGCCGGCCTCGATGGCCATGTTGGCGATGGTGAAGCGGTCATCCATGGTGAGCTGGGCCACACCGTCCCCGGCAAACTCCAGCGACTTATAGAGGGCGCCGTCCACACCGATCTCACCGATGAGGTGGAGTATCACGTCCTTGCCGCTCACGTAGGGGGTGAATTTTCCGGTGAGGGTGACCTTGATGGCGGATGGCACCTTGAACCAGGCGAGACCAGTGGCCATACCAGCAGCCATGTCGGTGGAACCCACGCCGGTGGAGAAGGCGCCGAGAGCGCCGTAAGTACAGGTGTGGGAGTCGGCGCCGATGATGGCCTCGCCGGGGGCGGCCAGGCCTTTCTCGGGAATGAGGGCGTGCTCTACGCCCATCTGCCCCACATCGTAGAAGTGGGTGATGTCGAACCGCTGGGCAAAGGCCCGGGCCTGGGCGCAGAGCTGAGCGGATTTAATGTCCTTACAGGGGACGGAGTGGTCCAGGACGATGGCGATCTTGTCCTTGTCAAAGATCTGCGTGAGTCCCGCCTTGTCAAACTCGGTGATGGCCACCGGAGTGGTGATGTCGTTGCCCAGCACCAGATCCAGCTTCGCCTCAATAAGCTGCCCGGCCTCCACCGATGCAAGGCCCGCGTGCTTTGCCAGGATCTTTTGGGTCATGGTCATACCCATTTTTGGTCCCTCCTGTTTGTTTGATTGGTTTTATTATGGCAGAGGGCTTGCAGAAAGAATGTAAACCGTGATACAATGCTGCCAATAGGTGGAAAGGTGGGAAGGCATATGACAGAGCAGGGCGAAAACGCTCCCTGGGTGTCTCTGGCTCAGGGACAGTTCCCCAGAACTTACGCCCCGGGGCAGCTCATCTACCTACAAGGCACCGAGGCGGATACTTTTTATTATCTTCTCTCCGGCAGTGCCCGGAGCTACATCAGCTCGGAGACAGGAGATGAGCGGGTACTCACCACCCACCGCTCGGGGGATCTGATGGGCGAGGCCGCTTTTTTTGACGGCTGTCCCCGGGTGTCCTCCGCTGTGGCCGTGACTGAGTGCAAAGTAGTCTCTATCGACCGCGATCGGCTGGACCGGGTCCTCCGGAGCCACCCGGAGCTGGCGCTCCCCATGCTCCAGTACCTGGCTCGAACTGTGCGTCTTCTCTCCGACCATGTGGACGGTATGTCCTTTCGTCCGGCAGGCCAGCGGGTGGCGCGGTATCTCCTTTCCATCCCGCCAGAATCCGGCGGGGCTCTGCGTTGCACCCACGAGGAGATCGGTGCCGCCGTTGGGGTGAGCCGGGTGACCGTGAGCCGGGTGCTGGGGGAGTTTACCCGGAAGGGATGGCTTAAAACCGGGTATCGGGCCCTCTATGTTACCGATGATGCCGCACTCCGGGCCTTTGCCTTTACCGATTGACGGGCGTTTTCCTCTTGACAATCTGCCGTTCTTGTTTTAATCTGTATAGAGGAAAAGCTGTGCTCTGCACAGAACAGACTGAAACGATTGGAGACTTGGACCATGAATAGAATCAAGACCATCGAGACCCGCGACCTCTGCAAGAGCGTGACCACCGGCGGCTGCGGCGAGTGCCAGACCTCTTGCCAGTCCGCCTGCAAGACCAGCTGCGGCGTGGCCAACCAGCCCTGCGAGAACAACGAGCAGTAAGCAGACGTCAAACCTGAGTGCCGCCTTGCAGTGAGGCGGCACTTTTTTTGCCGTGGGCCGGTCTGAGGCTCCGTTTCCAAGAGACAATCATCCTGTGGAGGGATCAAGATTTATGGTACATCAATACAAGCTGGACGGCTACAACATCGTCCTGGACACCTGCAGCGGCTCGGTCCATTTGGTGGACGAGGTGGCGTATGACATCATCGCCCTCTACCCCAACCACACCCCCGCCGAGATCTGCCAGCGCATCCTGACCGACTACCCCGACCGCCCAGACGTCACCGAGGAGGAGGTCCGCGCCTGCATCGACGACGTGACGGCGCTGAAGGAGGATCACAAGCTCTTCACCCCCGACACCTACGCCCCTATGGCCGCTGACTACAAGAACCACTCCAACGTCATCAAGGCCCTGTGTCTCCACGTGGCCCACACCTGCAACCTGAGTTGTTCCTACTGCTTTGCCAGCCAGGGCAAATACCAGGGCGAGCGGGCCCTCATGTCTTTTGAGGTAGGCAAGCAGGCCTTGGACTTCCTGGTGGCCCACTCTGGCACCCGCCGGAACCTGGAGGTGGACTTCTTCGGCGGTGAGCCCCTGATGAACTGGCAGGTGGTAAAGGACCTGGTGGCCTACGCCCGGAGCCTGGAGCCAATCCACAACAAGAATTTCCGGTTCACCCTCACCACCAATGGTGTGCTTCTGAATGACGAGGTCATCGACTTCTGCAACAAGGAGATGCACAACGTGGTCCTCTCCTTGGACGGCCGTAAGGAGGTCCACGACCGATTCCGGAAGGACTACGCCGGAAACGGCAGTTATGACACCATCGTGCCCAAGTTCCAGCACTTTGTGGAGCGCCGGGGCGACAAGGGCTACTACATCCGGGGTACCTACACCCACCACAATACCGATTTCGTCAACGACATCCTCCATATGGCTGACCTGGGCTTTACCGAGCTGAGCATGGAGCCGGTGGTGTGCTCCCCCGACGACCCCTGCGCCCTCACCCAGGAGGACCTGCCCGTGCTCTTCGAACAGTATGAGACTCTGGCCCGTGAGATGCTCCGGCGGCAGCGGGAGGGCCGTCCCTTTACCTTCTACCACTATATCCTGGACCTGAAGCACGGCCCCTGTATTTACAAGCGCATCTCCGGCTGCGGCAGCGGCACCGAGTACATGGCCGTCACCCCCTGGGGCGAGCTCTTTCCCTGCCACCAGTTCGTGGGCGACCCCAAGTACTCCCTGGGTAACATCTGGGACGGAGTGACCAATACCTCCGTTCAGGATGAGTTCCGCAGCTGCAACGCCTACGCTCGGCCCGAGTGCGCCGACTGCTGGGCCCGACTCTACTGCTCCGGCGGCTGTGCCGCCAACAGCTACCACGCCTCCGGTAGCATCCGGGGCATCTACCCCTATGGCTGTGAACTCTTTAAGAAGCGGATGGAGTGCGCCATCATGCTCCAGGTGGCCCAGAGCCAGGACGCTTAGGCATGAATACCCCCATTTGTGATTTCGTGCGCAGCTACGCCGCCGCTTATCCCGCCCGGCTCCACATGCCCGGACACAAGGGAAATGGCCCTCTGGGCTGCGAGGCCCTGGACATCACCGAGGTGGCCGGCGCCGACGACCTCTCCCACCCGGAGGGCATCATCCTGGAGAGCGAGAACAACGCCTCTGCCCTCTTTGGGACCCGCCACACCTTTTACAGCGCCGGCGGCTCTTCCCAGTGCGTGAAGGCCATGCTCCACCTGGCTCTCCTCCACCGGGCACCCAACGCCTCCCGGACGGTGCTGGCCGGCCGGAATGCCCATAAGGCCTTTCTTCACGGCTGCGCTCTCCTAGATTTGGAGCCGAAGTGGCTTCTTCCAGAGGGGGAGAGTCCCATGTGCGCTTGTCCCCTCTCCCCTGCCGGTCTGGACCGGGTGCTAGCGGAGCAGCCCGTACCCCCTCTGGCGGTATACGTCACCTCCCCCGACTATCTGGGGGGCATGCTGGACATCGCCGGTCTGGCCGAGGTCTGCCACAACCACGGCGTCCCCCTGTTAGTGGACAACGCTCACGGGGCCTACCTCCGCTTCCTCAAGCCCTCCCGTCACCCCATGGACCTGGGAGCCGACCTGTGCTGCGACTCCGCCCACAAGACCCTTCCAGTGCTCACCGGCGGCGCCTATCTCCACGTTTCCCCCACTGCCCTCGCCTCCTATGAGCAGGAGGCCCGGCAGGCCATGGCCCTCTTCGGGTCCTCCAGCCCCTCCTATCTCATTCTCCAGTCCCTGGACGCCTGCAACCGCCGCCTGGCCGAGGGCTACGGTGCTCAGCTGGAACAGGTGGTCCACCATCTGGATACATTGAAGTCCAAACTCGCTGCTCAGGGTGTCCCAGTGCGTCCCGGGGAACCCCTGAAACTGGTGGTGGACGGCTGGGCAGCGGGTATCTCCGGCTACAAGCTGGCGGACCTGCTGCGCCGGAACGGTGTGGAGCCGGAGTACGCCGACCCCGACGCGGTGGTGCTTATGTACTCCTCCGACGCCTTGGAGTCTGACTTTCAGAGAGTGGAGGCAGCTTTTTCTGGCTTCCTTCCCGGTGTGGGGCGGACCCCTGCTGCCCTCCCCGCTCCCGGTGAGCGGGTCCTCTCCCCCAGGTCAGCCATGCTCTCCCCCTGGGAGGAGGTCCCGGTGGCGGAGGCCGCAGGCCGGATCTGTGCCGGGGCAGCGGTATCCTGCCCCCCGGCCATCCCCATTGCCGTCAGCGGCGAGCGCATCACGGCGAAGGCCGCCGCCCTCATGGCAGAACTGGACTTCGACACGGTCTCAGTGGTACGAGAAGCTATATAATCTGAAAAAATGCCGCGGACCGGCCGGTCCGCGGCATTTTTTATAAGATGATACAGATGAGTCCGCCGGAACCCTCGTTGATGATGCGCTGGAGGGTCTCCTGAAGCTTGCTTCTGGCATCCTCCGGCATCCGCTTGAGCTTGGTATTCAGGTCCTCGCTGACCAGCTCGTGGAAGGAGCGGCCAAAGATGTTGGATTGCCAGATGGCCTTGGTGTCCCCCTCAAACTCCTGGAGCAGATAGTGGACCATCTCCTCGGACTGCTTCTCGTTGCCCACGATGGGCGAGACTTCTGTCTCAATATCGGCCCGGATCATATGGATGGAGGGGGCGGAAGCCTTGAGGCGGACCCCATACCGCCCCCCCTGCCGGACAATCTCTGGCTCCTCCAGCTTGAGCTCGTCGGTGGTGGGCACCACGATGCCATAGCCGGTCTCCTTCACTTCCCGGAGGGCGTCGGCCACCTTGTCATAAGACCGTTTGACCTCCGAGAGCTGGGTGAGCAGGCCCATGAGGTCGCCGTCATCCTGGATGGAGAAGCCGGACTGGGCGGATAGAGTCTCGTAAAAGAGGCTGCGGGGCAGCTCCAGGTCGGCGGCAGCCAGGCCAGTACCCAACTCTACCGAGGTGACCTGGGCCCGGCTGACCCCTTCGCTGTTACCGATTGCGGAGATCACGCCATCCACATCCCGAATGCGCCGGAGCCCGCCAGCCTGCTCCCGGATGGCGGCGTAGAGACCGCTCTTGATGGGATGGTCCCCCGGCAAGGCATCCACCCAGGCGGGAAGATTTAGATCCAGCTCTCGGAGTGGGAACTCGAAGAGCACTGCCCGGATAATGTCTGTCACATCCGCCTGGCTCAGTTCAAGGCAGTTTACCGCTACACAGGTCACGTCGTACCGGCCCGCGATGTCGTTCCGGATGGCCTTGGCCCGCTCCGAGTTGGGGAATGCCGAGTTGAGGAGGACCAGGAAAGGCTTTCCCAGCTCCTTAAGCTCGGTGATGACCCGCTCCTCTGCCTCTAGGTAATCCTCTCTCTGGATATCGGTGACACTGCCGTCGGTGGTCACCACTACGGCGATGGTGGAGTGCTCGGAGATCACCTTTCGGGTCCCGATCTCCGCCGCCTCCGTCATGGGGATGGGGTGATCGAACCAGGGGGTAGTCACCATCCGGGGCTGGTCGTCCTCGGTCTGCCCCACAGCGCCGGGCACCATATAGCCTACGCAGTCCACCAGCCGCACCGACATACGAGTGCCGCCCTCCATGGTGAGCTCCACCGCCTCCTCAGGCACGAACTTGGGCTCGGCGGTCATCACCGTCCGGCCGGAGCCGCTCTGGGGCAGCTCATCCCGGGCCCGCTCCTTGCGGTAGACGTTTTCGATGTTGGGCAGCACCAACGTCTCCATGAACCGCTTGATAAAAGTGGATTTGCCCGTCCGTACCGGACCCACCACACCGATGTAGATGTCGCCCTCAGTGCGCCGGGCGATGTCCTCATAGATATTCCGATCTTCCAATGGAGACGCCTCCTTTTACCGCTTCTTGGGGATGAGCAGGACCCGCCCCGCCGTGAGGGCGTCCTCCCCCAGGCTGTTGGCCTGGACGATGTCCTCCATGGTGGTGCCGTAAGCTTTGGCAATATCCCAGAGCCTTTCCCCCTCTTCCACGGCCCGCAGCACGATGGAAGGACGGGCTGAGGGATCCCTGGGCGTATCCTCATCCAGCCGGACCTGGGCTACACCGGTAGCCTGCCGCGGCATCAGAGATAGATAGCGAAACTCCAGGGGACAGCGCAGCTCTACGCCGCCTCCCGCTGGGGCCGCCGCCCCTTCACCGGAACAGACGCAGCGACAGCTACAAATCACACCGGCTGGAAGTTCCACCGGACACACTGCGGAGATGGTACGGGTGACCGCCTCTAGCATCCCCTCCTCGGAGAGATAGACTACTGTGGCCGAGAGCTCCGCCTTCAGCCGCCCCTGCTCTCCGTCATGTTCCGCCTCCACCTGTCCCACGTGGATATGGACGTCACAGACCTCCCGCACCGGGGATGCCGTCTCCAGCAGCTCCCGGGCGGTAATCCGCCGCTCCCCATGCTCCAGCAGCCGGGCCAGTGTATAGTTCCGGCGCTGGACCGTCAGGTCGTAGGCGGTGCTGTAGATGTCGGCCAGAAGGGTCACCTGGCGCTCCTCCCTGACCACCGCCTGGGCCAGCATACCAAGAGACACCGACATCATCCTCCCCTCGTTCCCATCGAGGGTGCAGTCGATCCCGGTGAGTACCACCGACAATGTGCAGTCGGCCTCCTCACCTACACCACTCACCTCCATAATCTGTGAAAATGGCAACGTAAAGTCGGCGCCACACAGCCCACCGCCCGGCTCCCGGTATACCAGCCGCAGTCCAGCTTCTCCTTTGAAGATGAGCTTGTTGCCGATGAGTTTAGACTCTCCGCACACCATATCCACCCGGCTTTTCAGTATTTCCTCCGCCGGTGGCCGTGTTGCTGACAGGCTCAGGTCGTCCGAAAATGTGAAGGACTTCTCCTCTACACCTATGATAAAGCATGCGGTCTGAGATTCTTCCAAGGTCTGAATTCCGTTTTGCTCCTCGCCGTCCACACCATCGCAGAAGTTGGGGGCCTGTGGGACGTAGGCCTGTACCGCTATGGCCAGGCTCACCCGCACCAGAACCTTCCTGGGATTAAGGCTCCGGGCATCTGCCCACATCACCCGGGGCTCCGCCGACAATCGGCACTGTCGGGTGAGCCCCAGTGCCTCAGCGGTACAGGTGAAGGGGATGCTGACGGTGATCCGCCGCACCCCCTCACCGCTCTCCGCTTCATAGAGAACGGCGCACCGGGCCGTCCCAGTCACCTCCGCTTTGCCCTCCTGGGCCTCCTTGGTCCCCAGACACACCGCCGCCTCCGTGTCCACGATGCGCAGGATATCCGGACAGGCGTCTGGGACGATGCTCTCCAGTGTCTCCTCCTGGAAGAGCGTGGTATCCAAAACGGTATCGTAGCAGTTGAGTTGGGTGGTCTTCAGTTCCAGCTCCATAGCGTTCCTCTCCTTGTAGCGTTTCTACAGGGAGCATATGTACAAGGTTTCCGGGCTATGCCATTTTTTCAGCGCAGGCCGAAAAGGGCCTTTAACACACCTCTGAGGTACTTGGGGGATCGCACCACGACGATCTTCATAAAAATAGCCTCCTTCCACGTAGACTGGCACCGCTGTTACCAGTATACGCAGAAGGAGGCGTGATGTGTGTCTCAGCCCTTTCCGTGCTTTTCCAGCTCCCATTCCCGCAGGTCCTTGACCTGCTCCCACAATCTGATGTAGCTGGCGTGTCGGCTGGGCATGATTTTCCCTTCCTTCAGGGCGGCAAGCACTGCACAGCCCTTTTCCTTTACATGTGAGCAACCCACGAACTGACATTCACCCAGATAGGGGCGGAACTCCCGAAAGGCCCTCTCGAGCTCCTCCTTCCGGAGCAGCTCCATGCGTTCCGTGTCAAAGGAGGAGAAGCCGGGGGTATCAGCCACCACGGCGTCCGCCCCCAGGCGGTAGAGCTCCACATGGCGGGTGGTGTGGCGGCCGCGGCCCAGCTTTTCGCTGACCTCTCCCACCTGGAGATGGAAGCCGGGAGAGAGGGCATTGAGGATGCTGGACTTGCCTACGCCAGAATTCCCTGTAAAGGTAGATACCTTTCCAGATATTGCAGCTCTAAGACTATCAATTCCTTCCCCTGTGGCGGCGCTGACCCGGAGGGTGGGAAAACCAGCGGCAGTGTAGATCTCATAGAGCTCATCGGCGGGAGCCAAGTCGCACTTGTTGATGCAGATCAGGCAGTCACAGCCTTCTTTGCTGTCAGCGATGGCGGTCACTCTGTCAATGAGGAAAGGGTCGGTGACTGGAATGGCCCCGGAGGCGATGATGACCAGTTGGTCAATATTGGCCACAGCGGGCCGCTGAAACTCGTTTTTCCGGGGCAGGATCTCATCCAAGGCCCCGGTACCCTCAGGAAGGCGGGTGAATCTCACCCGGTCCCCTACCAGGGGGGTAATTTTCTGATGGCGGAACTTGCCTCTTGCCCGGCAGGAGACCAGTTCTCCGCTGCCGTCATCCACATAGTAGAAGCCGCTGAGGGCTTTGCGGATCATACCGGTCTCCTGACTCATCCCGCCTTCACTTCCCCGGTATCAAAGTCGATCTCGATACTGTGATCCTTTTCTCCATTGATATAGATATCATATTTCTGCTTCCCTTTTCCGGTGATATTGAAAACAACGGTTTGAACCATCAAAGGAACCTGCTTGGTCTGGTCATAGCCGGAGCCGTTGATCCGCACAGTGACGATCTCGTCTGGATCACCATCCGGAAGTGTGACGGAGTACTGCTTTGTCTTCACTTCCAGATCCACGCTGGGTGTAGGCGAGTCACTGGGAGTCGGCTCTTCCGGAGCCGGACTCTCGACATTAGGCTGTTCTTCCGTGGTACCGGAACCATTGCTCACCTGAAGCGTAACGGTTTCTCCCTCATCCACCTGGGCACCGGTGGGAATGCTTTGAATGAGCACCGTATCCTTGGGCTTGTCGCTATCGATATAGACAGCTTTTACTACCAGCCCCAAGCCATTCTCCCCTTCCAGGAGATCCTTAGCCTTATCAAGGGTCATCCCCTCAACCGTGAGCATGGTACGCTGGACCACCTTGGGACCCTGGCTGACGATAATCTCCACCATGGTATCAGGCTGAATGGCGCTATTGGCCAGAGGCACTGTACGGATGACATAGTTCTCGGTGATCTCGTCAGAAGTCTCATATGTCATTGTGATGTTGGCTTTGGAGATCCCCAGATCCAAAAGGGCCTGTTGAGCCTCCAGATAATCCTTGTTCACCAGATCGGGCATATAAATAGGCTCTTCACCCGCGCTGGTCATCACCGTGATGGTAAGGTCCTCACCAGTGACCTGCTGCTTCGCATCAGGCTCCTGAGAGACAATCTTACCTGGTTCTAGGCTGCTGGATACCGATCCGCCCTCCACAATCTCGAAGATTCCCTGGACCTTGGGGTCGGCCATGGCCTCCTCCACCGTCATACCATAGAGATTGGGGACAGTGTGGCGCTCGTCAGAGTGGAAGCTGTTGCTAAAGAAAACCACCCACAGCAATACGCCGATCCCGATAATAAAGACCAGGATAGAGGCTACAGCCAGAGGGACCGACATGTTGGCTTTCTGCCGTTTTCTGGGGTGTTCGGAAGAAGAGGCACGTTCCCCGCGCTCCGCCTCCTCCCGATTCCGCCGACGCATGGAGCCGGTATCACCGCTCCTGCGTCTACTCCCTGTTCCAATGACCTGGGTAGGCTCATCAGTAACGTCCGGCGTGGCAAAGAGCTTAGCCGGGTCATACTCCAAATCGATGCTGGGGTCTTTCCGGAACTCTTCCAGATCATAGAGCATGTCATCGGCGTTGCGGTACCGGTTCTCCACCTTGGGCGCCATAGCCTTCATGGTGATGGCCTCCAGGGCCTCCGGAATGTCAGGATTAAGTTCCTGGGGCGCCAGCGGGATCGAGTTGATGTGCTGGATGGCCACCGATACCGGGGTGTCCCCTTCAAAGGGCAACCGACCGGTGAGCATTTCATAGAGCACTACGCCGGCGGAATAAATATCACTTCGACCGTCGATACGGCTCCCTCTAGCCTGCTCAGGAGAGATATAGTGGACAGACCCCAGGGCCTCCTGCGTCAGGGTACTCTGGGCGGCAGAGGCTAGCCGGGCGATACCGAAATCGGTGACCTTGATGCTCCCATCCCGGAGGACCATAATATTCTGTGGCTTTATGTCCCGGTGAATGATACCCCGTCCGTGGGCATGGGACAATGCCTTCATAATCTGAGTGATAAAATGGAGGGATTCCTTCCAACTCAAGGGGCCTCCCTTCCGCTGCATATACTGCTTGAGGGTAATGCCGTCAATGAGCTCCATAACGATGTATTCCACCTGCTCAGAGCGGCTTACATCGTACACCGCCATGATATTGGGGTGAGAGAGCATGGCTACAGCCTGGGACTCATCATGAAACCGGCGACGGAATTCAGCGTCCTTCGCCAGATCATCCTTGAGGATCTTGATCGCTACCAGTCGGTTGAGTCGGTGGTCACGTCCCTTGAACACCACCGCCATACCGCCGGTACCGATCCGCTCCAGGATCTCATATCGGTTGTCCAGCAATTTCCCTATGTATTGATCCATAATGGGGGTATCCTCCTTGTCACATCTGAAGCAGGACCGCAGTCACGTTGTCCGGTGCACCTCTGGACAGTGCGATGTCCAGTAGCCTCCGGCAGCAGTCCTCCGCAGGGCCGCCGTGGAGGACCTCATAGAGTAGTTCCTGATCGGAGACCATGTTGCTCAAGCCGTCGGAGCATAGGAGCAAAGCATCACCCGGCTCCATCGGCTGCCGGAAAAGATCGGCTCGAAGCTTGGATTCTGCCCCCAAAGCCCGAGTGATGAGGTTCTTCTGCGGGTGCTGTCTGGCCTGTTCCGGCGTAATCTGTCCCCGGGCCACCAGATCCTCCACCACGGAATGATCCCGTGTCACCCGCGAAATACCCTCCGGCCGCACCAGGTAGCATCGGCTGTCACCAATGTTCAGAACGTATGCCTGATTCCCGATGACCAGCGCGGCCACCATGGTAGTACCCATGCCACGACAGTCAGCGTCAATATTGGCGCGAAAATGGACGGCGCCGTTGGCCTGCTCTGCTGCAAAGTGGAGGAGAGCCTCCGGCTCGTTCCGCCATTGCTCCGGCGGCTGGGCCTTAGCCGTCTCCAAAAAAGTCTCCACCGCCAGCTGACTGGCCACATTGCCCGCCTTGGCACCACCCATACCGTCGCAGACGATACCCAGTGCCATGTCTTCTGCCAGGAGCTCAATGTGGTAGTCATCCTGGTTTTGCTGTCGGACTATGCCCACATCGGTAATACCCCATATGTTCATATCGAATCAGTCCTTTCGCCCATCCGGCTAGACCTTATGCGTTGGCGACTCAGCTGCCTCGCCCATGGCCTTTCGCCGGAGCTGACCGCAGGAGGCGTCAATATCGCCTCCAAGCTTTCTGCGCACCGTTACGGTGATACCCTGGCGTTCCAGACGGCGCTGGAACTCCGCCACACGGCGACTGGGCTTCAGCGGGCTCTCCTTAACCTCATTGAGGGGGATGAGATTCACATGTCCTGGCGTCCCCTTCAAATGATGTGCCAGGAGGTCTGCCTGTGCATCGCTGTCGTTGACCCCGTCGATCATGGCGTACTCATAAGAGATACGCCGGCCCGTAGTCTCAAAATATCGGCGGCAGGTGTCGAAGAGCTTCTCCACTCCAATCCCCCGATTCACCGGCATGATTTTGCTCCGGGTTTCGTCATCCGGTGCGTGGAGGGAAACCGATAGAGTTAATTGTAAACGATGCTCCGCCAGTTTGTCAATTTTCTCCGTGAGGCCACAGGTGGACAGGGAGATATGACGCATACCGATGTTGAGCCCATCCGAGTGATTCACCAGCTCCAGGAAGCGCAGCACGGTATCAAAATTGTCCAGCGGCTCACCGATGCCCATGAGGACGATGTTGGAGATGGGCACACCCGCGTCGAGCTGAGTAAACAGGACCTGATCGATCATCTCGGAAGGTGTCAAGTCTCTAACCTTGCCACCCAGTGTGGAGGCACAGAAGGCGCAGCCCATCCGGCAGCCCACCTGGGAGGAGATACATACAGTATTCCCATGGTGGTAGCGCATCAAAACCGTCTCAATACAATTTCCGTCCAGGAGCCGCCAGAGGTATTTGATAGTGCCGTCCTGGGCGGAGACCTGCTTGCGGGCCACCTCCGGATGGGTGATCACACACTGGGCGCTCAGCCGCTCCCGTAAAGACTTGGAGAGATTGGTCATCTCGTCAAAGGAGGTCGCTCCCCGGTGGAGCCAGGTAAAAATCTGCTTGGCTCGAAAACCGGGTTCCCCCTGCTCCTTGAGCCATATGCCCAGTTCCTCCTGGGTCATAGATTTGATGTCGATCATGTCATGCTCCCTCGCCGCCTTTTCGGCGGCATCAGTCCTTATTCTGAGGCGGACAGATATCCTCCGCCCTTCTCCTCAGCTTTGCAAAGAAAAAACCATCAGTGCCATGTCGCTGGGGCCACAGGGTGACCATGCCCTCCGGCACCTCTCCCACCGGTCCCGGCAGGGTAAAGCCCTCCAAAGTGTACTCCGGATGGCGCTCCAGGAAGGTGATCACAATGTCCTCATTCTCTGTTGTCTGTAAAGTACATGTGCAGTATAGTAACACGCCTCCAGCTTTTACATAGGTGGAAACATTCTCTAAAATGGCCGCCTGCACCGCGGGAAGTCCGGCCAGAGGTGCCGGGTCCTTATAGCGGATGTCTGGCTTTTTTCGGATGATGCCCAGACCGGAGCAGGGCACATCAGCCATCACCAGGTCAAAAGTTCCCTCCCACTCGGCACGGTGAGCTTTCCCATCCTGGACGGCGGCGGTGAGGCAGGTGATCCCCAACCGCTTGGCACCGGCATCGATCAGCGTTTTCTTATGGGCATGGATATCGCAGGAGACCAGATTCCCCTGATCTTCCATGGCAATGGCGGCGGCAAAAGACTTGCCTCCGGGGGCGGCGCAGGCATCCAACACCGCCATTCCGGGCTTGGGTCCGGCCGCCAGCACCGCCAGACGGGCGCCGGCATCCTGGATGTAGATACGGCCCTCCCGGAAAGCCGTAAGGTTCTCCACATCACCGCCACCGGTGAGGGTCAGACAATCAGGCAGCCAGGGGTGGGGTTCCGCCTGGGCACCCTCATCCCGCAGAGAGGCCAGCACCTCCTCAGAAGTTCCCCGAAGACGGTTGACCTGGGCCACCGTAGGCGGCTCACCGTTGTCCAAGACCAGAAGGCGCTCCGTCTCTACCGGACCAAGCGCCTCCAAAAAGGTTTTTACCAACCACTCAGGGTGGCTATAACACACAGAGAGGTAGGAAACCGGGTCCTCCTCCGGGATAGTAGGCAGGCGGTCGATGTTCCGGGCCATAGAGCGGAGGATGCCGTTCACCAATCCCGGGCTTCTGGCGTTCTTACTGTGGCGCTTCACCAGGTCCACCGATTCGTTGACGGCGGCACTCACCGGCACTCGGGTGAGAAAGGCCATTTGGTAAGCCCCCAGACGCAAGGCATTGAGGACCTTGTTTTCCATCCGCTCTGGCTTCACAGTAGAGAATTTCCCAATATAGAAGTCCAGTAGTAGCCGGTTCTGGAGCACACCAAAGCACAACCGGGTGGCCAGTGCGGCGTCCCGGCTGTCCAGACCAGCGGCCCTGATATTCTTTTTTAGCGACAGATCCGACCAGGCACCCTGCCGATCACAGGCGGACAGGGTCAGCAGCGCCACCTCCCGGGCATTGCCGGCCATAGGATCACTCCCTCTCTCCTACTCTACTTACAGCTTTTCGCCCTCTGTCAGGGGATGTCCGCGGAGAAAATCCGCCGCCGCCATCCGCTTCTTCCCATCGGGCTGAAGTTCCTTGATTCGCAGCAGGGTCCCTCCGCCGCAGGCCATGACGACCCCTGTCTTTCCCGCCTCCGCGACTGTGCCGGGAGCCAGATCCGTTGTACTGTCAATAATGTCAGTTAAAAACACTTTACATCTGATCCCACCGAATTCCGCCGTAGCACAGGGCCAAGGCAGCAACCCGCGGACCTGGTCATGGAGGGCCTGTGCCCCTTTGGACCAGTCCATGGGGGAAAGCTCCCGGCTGAGCATGGGGGCATAGGTAGAGACCGCAGCGTCCTGCGGTGTCCTGGGGGCCTCCCCCTTGGCCAGCAGCTCCACTGCCTCCACCAGTAGCTTGCCGCCCAGCTCCGCCAGGCGGGCAAACAGTTCGGGGGCCGTCTCATCGGGGCCGATGGAAGTCTCTCCCTGGAGGATCATGTCTCCGGCGTCCAGCTCCGGCGCCATGTGCATGATGGTGACGCCGGTGGTCTTGTCCCCGTTGAGGATGGCCCAGTTAATGGGCGCTGCTCCGCGGTACTTGGGCAGCAGTGAGGAATGGACATTGATGCAGCCATAAGCGGGATAGTCTAAAATATCAGAAGGCAGGATGCGGCCGTAGGCCGCCACCACGATAAGCTCCGGCCCCAGGTCACGGATATAGCCCATGGCCTCTCCGTCCTTCATTTTCAGAGGCTGGAACACTGGGATATCATGTGCAATGGCATATTCCTTTACAGGGCTTGCCTGGAGCTTCATGCCCCGGTTTTTGGGCTTGTCTGGCTGGGTAAAAACACCGCACACCTCGTGACCGGCCTCCAGGAGGGCGGCTAGAGAGGCCACGGCGAAATCGGGGGTGCCCATAAAGAGGATGCGCACGGTCAGTCCTCCTCTTCGTACATCTCGTCCAACTCCTTCTGGGTATAGAGCCGGTCAGTGAGTTCGGTAAAGATGTGGCCCTCAAGGTGATCCAGCTCATGGCAGAAGCAGCGTGCCACGATGGCCTCCCCCTCTACCTCAAACCAGTTGCCGTTCCGATCCTGGGCCTTAACCCGGACCTTCATGGGCCGCTCCACAGTGCCCCACTTGCCGGGGACGCTGAGGCAACCCTCCCAGCCGTCCTGGATCTCCTCGGAACGCCAGATGATCTCCGGGTTCACCAGCTCCAGCATCTGCTCCTGGGCGTCCACTACGATGACGCACCGGCGCAGGATGCCAACCTGCGGGGCGGCCAGACCGGCGCCGCCGGCATCGGCCAAGGTTTCTTTGAGATCGTCCAGCAGGTCCCAAAGCCGCTGGTCGAAGTTGTTAACTGGACGGCAGACCTTATGGAGTGCGGGGTCCTTGTCGGTCAGGATCTTTCTCAGTGCCATAGTCGTATCCTCCTAATCGTATGGGTTCACATCGGCAAACACCGAAACGCCCCGGATCTCACGGTCATCGGCGGCGGCTTGGAGCAGGCCGGCGATGAGCTGCCGGACCTCCCTGGTGTTTTGGCAGAGCAGGGTCAGTCGATAGCGGTAGCGGTTGTTCACCTTGGCCACTGCCGCCGGAGCAGGCCCCAGCAAGCGTGGCCGCGTATCATAGTCATTCCAGGCCGCTGCCCAGCTCTCCAGGCTGCGACGGAGCTTTTGGCATTTTCGGAGTACGGCGGACTCGTCGGTACCCGAGGCGGTGAGGACAAAGACATCCCGGAAGGGCGGGTAGTCCATGAGTCGCCGCAGGTCAATTTCTTGGGCGTAGAAGCGGTTGTAGTCCTGGACAGCGGCACAGCGGATCACGTCGTTGTCTGGCGTATAGGTCTGGATCACCGCCCGGCCGGTCTTTTCTCCCCGGCCAGCCCGGCCCACCACTTGGGTGAGGAGGGAAAAGGTCCGTTCCGAAGCCCGGAAACTGTCCACGTACAGAGCCAGATCGGCGGCAACCACCCCCACCAGGGTCACATTCTCGAAGTCAAGGCCCTTGGCCACCATTTGGGTGCCCACCAGAATGGGCACTTTTTTTCGCTGAAAGCGGTCCAACAGCTTCTGGTGGCCGTCGGCGGCCGACACGGTGTCGGCGTCCATCCGAAGAATCTCCACTCCGGGAAAAAGTTCCTCTAGCTCACTCTGGACCTTCTGGGTTCCGGCGCCGATAAAATTCAGGGTGCCACCGCAAACCGGGCAGGCCTCCGGCAAGGGCTCGGAGTGGCCACAATAGTGGCACATGAGCCGGTGATTGGCCGAGTGGTAAGTGAGGTGGACTGAGCACCGGGGACACACCGGCACCTCGCCGCACTCTCCACAGGAGACCATGCGGCTGGCCCCACGGCGGTTGAGGAACAGGATGGACTGCTCCCCACGTTCCAGATTGGACTCCAGCTCCCGGCGCAGCAGGGAACCAATACTGGTACCGTTGCCGGAGCGGAGTTCCTCCTTCATGTCCGCAATATAGACGGCCGGAAGTGCCCGCTCATTGTAGCGTTTGGTCAATGCCACCAGGCGATAGACCCCGGTCTTGGCCAGATACATGGTCTCCACCGACGGGGTAGCCGACCCCAACACCAGTAGTCCCCCCGCTTTGGCACAGCGGTATTTGGCGATCTCCCGGGCGTGGTACCGGGGGGTATTTTCCGACTTGTAGCTCCCCTCCTGCTCCTCATCCAGGATGATGAGGCCCAGGTTTTCCAGAGGGGCAAAGACAGCGGAGCGGGTACCCAGGGCCACACGGGCCAGACCGGAGCGCAGGCGCTTCCACTCATCGTAGCGTTCCCCGGCCCGGAGAGAGCTGTGGAGCACGGCCACGTCGCTTCCAAAGTGGGCGGTGAAGATCCGCAGGAGCTGCGGGGTGAGGGCGATTTCAGGTACCAGGACCATGGCGGTCTGCCCCCGGTCCAGCGCCGCTTGGATGAGGCGGAGATAGACTTGGGTTTTTCCGCTGCCCGTCACACCATAGAGGAGGGCTACGGCGGGCTCCGGGGACCGGCACAGGCCGTCCAGAGTCTGAAAAGCGGCCTCCTGCTGCGCATTGAGCACTGGTGGAGGCGCTGTGGGTCCGTCCGCCTCCTCATGTCCCCCACGAAAGACCTCCCGCTCCTCCAGTGTGACCAGCCCGCTTTTGACCAGAGACTTGATGGTGGGGCCAGAAGCGCCGGTGAAATAGCAGATTTCCTTGACGCTGGCGCTGCCCACGGTGCTCAGGAGTTCCACCACAGCATACCTCAGGGGGGCGCTCCGGCGCTTGGACGTTACCTGAGCCATGGCCTCCTCCGCCGGAACGGCCAGGGAGGCCACTTTTTCCCGTTTGTCTCCCACCCCCCGCTGGGCGCTGGTCTCCAGGGTGAGCACGCCCTGCTCGGTGAGCAGCTTCAAAGCGGGGGCGGGATCGGCAGTACCCAGAGCGGCATGGATCTGCCCCAACTCGGCGGAGCCGCCACAGGCCCAGATGAGGTCCAGGATCTGCGTAGCCAGACGGGAGCGTCCCACCGCGGCATAAGAGGCCTCCCGGTCCACACTGGAGGCGATGTGATAGCTGTCACGGATGGAGAACCACAGCCCTGCTGGCAGCATGGCCCGGGCAGCGTCGTACACGGTGCAGAAATACCGCTCCCGCATCCACAGGCACAGCTTCAGGCCCTGTCCGTCCAGTACGGGGGCGTCATCCAGAACGGCAAACACCTCTTTGAGACGCTTTCCCTCCGGCAGCTCACTGGATAAGGCCAGCACGATGCCTTCTGTACGCTTATTTCCACGACCGAAGGGCACCAGCACCCGAACACCGGGCACAACCCTGCCCTCCAGCTCTGCTGGAACCAGATAATCGTAGGGCCTGTCGATGGCATAGGCGGCCGCCGCCAGGGCTATTTTTGCGATGACCGCCCCATCCACCGCTGCTCTCTCCTTCCGTCACAGAAAAGGCAAGCGCCGGGGGCTGTTCGCCCGTCCGGCACTTCCATCACGCCTGGGAATGTGTCCGTACCCCCGGACACAAGTCAAGCCTGGGGCTGAGGGGGCAGGCTCAAATCCACCTTGCCCTCGGCGATCTCACGGATCGCGATGCTCACGGGCTTATCGTTGAGGGGATAGCCCCCCTCTTCGGCATCGGCGGCAATCTGACGGGCCCGGTGGGCCACCACATTCACCAGTTGATAACGGCTGGGCACCTGCGCGAGCAGGTCCTTCATAGCGGGATAGAGCATCATAACAGATCCAACTCCTTTGTTTACTGCATAGAATATCCGGAACTGCGTCCGGTATGGACACTGGGCGGAAGATCCTCAGATCCCCTCCACCAGGTGCATGCGATTTCTGGTCCGGCAGTCCTCTGCCGTCAGGATGGAAATGATCTCCGCCGCGGCGTCAGAGACCTTATCATTGACCACCAGGTAGTCATAATTGGGAATCTGAGTATATTCCTCCTGGGCCTTGGTGAGCCGACCGGCGATGACCTCCTCGCTGTCGGTATTGCGTCCCCGCAGACGGCGGGAGAGCTCCTCAAAGGAGGGGGGGATGATAAAGATAAGCACCGCCTCGGGACATTTTGAACGGACCTTGGCTGCGCCTTGGACTTCGATGTCCAGGAGCACATCAATTCCGGCATCCAGCTTCTCCTGGATGACCTTCAGCGAGGTGCCGTAGTAGTTACCCACATACTCTGCGTGCTCAAGGAGTTCTCCACGGGAAATCATGCCCTCAAACTCCGCACGATCCACAAAGTTATAGTTGACACCGTTAGCCTCACCCACCCTGGGCTTCCGAGTAGTGAATGAAACGGAAAAATAAATATCCTGCCGCTGACTGAGCAGCTCAGCGATCACCGTACTCTTACCCACGCCGGATGGGCCGGACAGGACAATCAGCTCGCCGTGTGTCTTTTTCTTGAGTGCCATCAGTCCTCTGCCTCCTCTTCCTCATCCTCCGCCGCCGGCTCACCGCCGGCAAAGCGCCCGGCCACCTTCTCTGGCTGGATGGCCGAGAGTACGATGTGGTCGCTGTCCATGACCAGAACCGCTCGGGTCCTCCGGCCAAAGGTGGCGTCGATGAGGACGCCCCGCTCCCTGGCCTCCTGGACCATACGCTTGATGGGGGCGGACTCCGGACTCACCACCGCGATGAGCCGGCTTGCTGAGACCATATTGCCAAAGCCGATATTGATGAGCTTCATGCTGCCGCTTCCTCTCACTCGATGTTCTGGACCTGCTCCCGGATCTTTTCGATCTCTGCCTTGATATCAATGACATGGCGGGCGATCTCCAGATCGTTACACTTAGAGCCAATGGTGTTGGCTTCCCGGTTGAACTCCTGGATGAGGAAGTCCAGCTTCCGGCCGATAGGACCACCCTGGCTCAGCATGGTCCGGAGTTGGGAAAGGTGGCTGCGTAGGCGGACGGTCTCCTCATCCACCGCCACCTTGTCGGCAAAGATGGCCGCCTCAGTGAGAATGCGGCTCTCGTCCAACTGCTGATTCTGGAGGACTTCACGCATTTTGGCCTCCAAACGAGCCCGATACTCGGCTACCGTTTTTGGGCTTTGCTCCTCCACCTGCCCGGTGAGGGCCTCGATGGTATCGGCCCGAGAGAGGATGTCGGCGGAGAGCCGCTCCCCTTCCCGCTCCCGCATGACAGCAAAGTCGGCCAGAGCCTGGTCCAGCACCGCGCAGATATCGGCGGCAGCCTCCTCCACATTCTCCGGCGCCTTCTCCGTCTGGAGCACATCAGGGAACCGGGCCATCAGGGCCAGATCGGGCAGGCCCAAGAGTTGATAGGTGTCTTTGAGTTCCTTCAGCGCCGCCACATAGCCGGCCGCCACCGGATGGTTCACCTTTACAGTGACCGCGTCGGCGCCTGCACTGTCCATGGTGACAAAGACGTCTACTTTTCCCCGGGAAATGGCGCTCTGGACGCGGCTTTTCATGGCGTCCTCGGCAAAGATATAGGCTCTGGGCATCTTGATGTTGCAGTCCAGGTACCGGTTGTTCACCGACCGGACCTCCACCACGATGGAGCGGCCGTGGAGCACGGCCTCCCCCCTACCATAGCCAGTCATACTGCGGACCAAGGGTGGTCTCCCCTTTCTTCTCTCTTCTGTTGTTCCGATCAGCCACCGCGTCCCCGGCGCATAGGCCGGTCCACACGGGCGACGTAAAAAGCAATGAGCTTACTGAAGCCATAGTCATAAACCAGGAACACCACGTTCCCAGCTGGATAGAGAAGCCAGCCCAGCTCCTCCGCCTGTGGCATGCCCCACAGGAAGACGCCACGGAACCCAAACCACATTATGGTGAAGGCGACGTTGAAAAAGGCCAGCTTCACCACCAGTTCCAAAGGCAACCGCCGCAAGCGCTCAGCCACCCATTTAACCAGTGGATAGAGGCCGAAAAAGATCAGGTAAAGCAGCCCGCATCCCTTACTGGGCAGCAGGATCAGGGCCAGCACCGAGGTGCCAGCCCAGCACAGCCCTCCCGCCGCTGGACCGGCGGAGATAACGGCGGCAGCTGGCATCAGTCCGGCTACGGCCACCAGCCCAATCCGGCCCCAGGGCGCCATGGCAGCCGCCCACAGCACCACCAGGGAGAGAGCCGTCAGCATGGCCGCCAGGGCCAGCTTTCCGGCATACGGTGTCCGTCCTCTCATCAGTTTCCGCACCCGCCGCACAGGCAGTTGAGACACAGAAGGGTGGTACAGCAATCACAGGAATCCATTCCTCCGTTGGTGTAACCGTAGGGCCGGTAGGACTGTCCGCCCTGCCGCATCATGTTGTAGGCCTGACGGTACTCCAGGTTGCCCGGGTCCATATTGCACGCCATTTGATACTGCTGCATGGCCTCGTCCAACCAACCCTTCCGGTAGGCGATGGAGCCCATGAGAAAGTGCCACTCGGCATCCTGCCCAGGCACTGACTGGAGCAGTTGCTCCGCCTGGGCCAAATTGCCCAGATTGATGGCCTGCCGGGCACGGGCGTACACCGAGGAACCACCGGACTGGCTTTGCCGCTGATAACCACTCTGCTGCTGGTAGGCGCTCTGATATCCGCCTCCGCCCCGACCGGAACGCTGCTTCGTGATGGCATCGTAGGCCTCGTTGATGGCCTTCATCTTCTCCTCAGCCAGATCGGCCAGCGGGTTATTCTGATAGTTGTCCGGATGATACTTTCGGGCCAACTCCCGGTAGGCCCGCTTGATCTCCTCGTCGCTGGCATCCGGGCTGACGCCCAGCACGCTGTAAGGATCGTTCATAGCTTGTTCTCCCTGTTTTCTTTCTTGCGCCGCCGCCACTGTCCGGTGAAGACGGCCTCCTCCACCATGGGAAGTCCCAGGCACAGAATATTCATAATGATGCCGTTCCACGGACCGGTATCCGTAAGGTTGCAGGCTGACACCGCCAGGTTCAGCGAGTGCCGCAGCGTCAGGCGGACCTCCTCCCGGTGTGCCTCTGGCCCATCCGGGAAACGCAGGAGCAACGGATTGTAGCTTCCCGATTTCCGGTCTTCATCCAGGTCGTCCCAGGCATCCACTAGATAGATCCAGCGGCCCACGTGATAGAGCATCTGACCCAGAGCCCGGTCCCGGACTTCCTCGCCGGTAGCTGGAGCCGCCGCCGCCAAAATACGGGCGAAGGTGTCTGCTGTCCGGTCCAGGGAAGAGGACCTGTCCTTCTCCAGCATGTGGAGTTCCTCCAGGCAGGCCACTGTCTGCCGGTCAAAGTCCGGCCGCCTCAGAGCAGCCTTCCGATAGGCTGGACGAAGCAGCAGGCTCAGCAATCTGGCAGGCAGTCCCCGGAAAAATCCCCGGTCAGCTACGCTGTCACGCAGCTTCCAGTAAGTGAGGATGATACTCTCATCGGCCGCCGTATCCAGTCCAGGTCGGGATGGGCAGACCTGTTTTCCCCGAAGGGGACAGGCCACACACCGCCGCCGCTCCAGTCCTACCGTCTCCCCCGGCGGGGCCAAAACCATGGCCAGAAAGGCGAAGTCATAATTGAGGAGCAGTCTTGGAAAAAAGCCGTACCGCCGGCCCAGCGTGTGGCACAGGCCGCAGTAAATTCCCTGGTATGCGTCCAGTTCCCGGACCTTCAGTTCCCCCCTTAGGGGGACTACATAGCCGAACATCAGCCCTCTTTGCGAGCCACGATGCGGAACTGAAGGGACTTACGGCGCTTTACCCTGCGATCCAGGGCGATGATAAGCAGCACGCTGACGGCGAAGGCGGCGGCGCCAGCCAGGATGCACCAGCCCTGGGTGAGACCAAAGGCCTGCGCCACCAGATAGCCGGCTACCAACAACACCATGGGTACCAGGTAGACAAAGGCGATGATGCCCATGAGCTGGGAATTCTCTGTCTCCACCACCACCAGCTCACCCACCTTGGCATCCACGGTGTTTTCGGCCAGAGCGGTGACAGTGGGCTGGGCCGCCGTCATGCAGCCGCCGCACTCAGAGCAGTTATGGGCGCATGCGCCCTGCCGGATCACCGCTACCTCGGCGGTGCCGTTTGGAAAGGTCTGTTTGATCTGCGCAGTTTGTGTCATAACGAAAGACTCTCCTATTGTGACTGGATATTGACCACGACGATGTACCCATTGCTACCGGGACTGATCACACCGCAGCGGCTGTCACCATCCAAGTAAATCTTAGGCGTGAAGGGGAACTGAGCTTGCCGCAGGTTCTGGCCCTCCAGATCCACCACCACTCGGATTTGATAGCCCTCCACGGTATCCAGTGCATCGGCAGGCCCTCGGACCTTCACCTGGAGGGACTGGGTCACTGCATCGGCAGTAAATCCTTCCGGCGTGTTGATGACGTCGATATTGGAGGTTTCCACCGTTTTGGTTTCTAATCCGCGGATGGTAACGGTAACTGTGGCCTGGGTGATTCCGCTGTCATTACTCAATTCCGGCGTGAGTTCAATGGGGAATACAAATTCCTGCTGGTCCTGGACCACTTGGGACAGGTCAATCTTACCGATGGTGATGGTTTTGCCCTCCAGGTAAGATACGTCGGCTTCGTCGCCGGAAACCTGGATGGTGGCGGGCTGGATGTCCACCGTCACGTAACGTCCAAAGTTATCCTCGGTGATCCCACCGCCATAGACGTACTCCACGCTCAGCGGGACTTCCATGGTCTTGACCACCGGCATGACCACGCTCACTGTATTCACGTTGGTGGTAAGATCATGGTCGTCCACCACCTCGCCGTCAGCAGTCATGAGCTGGAATCCCAGCTCGCCAGTATAGGTCTTGGTGAGATTGTCGCCCGTAATGGTGACCTGTGCGTACTCCACCTGATTAACCAAGGACTCAGGGCCCTGGACCTTGAGGGTACCCGGAGTGACCTCCACTGGGTTGGCCCGGTAGTTATTGTCCTCGTCTACCGTACCCTCAAAGACACCCCTGACCTCTACCGTCTTGGACATGAGTCGGGTAACCGTGACCTGGATGGTCTTGCCCTCCTGATCCATCACCCGCACTCCAGTAGATGTGAGTGAAGTAAATTCCGGGGTGATGGTACAGCTGAGATCATAGGTTCCGGGCTCAGTGATCTCGGCCACATTGATGGTGGCACTGAAATATTCGCTTGGATTGGAGGCCATGCTTACCAGCAGGCTTCGATTTCCGCTGACCCGAGCGCTGACAGTAAGTTTGGTATTGGGATCGATCATCAAGCCCTTGGCGTTCAGGGCCTCCTCCCCCACCACCGTCACTGGAATACTGCGCACGGTGGATTCACCCACGTCGGTCACACTGGCTGTCACATAGGCCCACAGTCCCAGAGCGATGAGGATGGACAGGATGATATTGAAGATTTTACTTTCCGTGAACTTCTTCCCCATCGTTTTTGTCACCTTTTTTCGACTTGAATAGGGCGGAGAACTTATTGGAAGAACCGGAGGTGTCCTCCTTGGGCAGCAACTCGTTGCGCAGCAGCCGTTCCAGGGTCTCCGGAGCCAGATGCCGTTTGAGCATTCCGTTGACGGCCACGGAGATGGAGCCGGTTTCCTCCGAGACAATGGCCACCACGGCATCGGAGTTCTCACTCATGCCGATACCAGCCCGATGGCGCATACCAAGGTCCCGGGACAAATTGGTATTTCCGGACAAAGGAAGCACACAGCCTGCGCCCACAATATGTCCGTTCCGGACGATGACAGCGCCGTCATGGAGGGGCGCCTTGTTCCAAAAGAGGTTTTTGAGAAGCTCTGCTGCTACGGTTGAGTCCAAGGCGGTACCTGTCTTAATGATGTCGTCCAGAGGCACTTTGCGCTCAAAGACCATCAGAGCACCTACTTTATCCCGCGAGAGAGAGGCATAGGCCTGGACGGTCTGTGAGATCGCCTCCTCCACCTCCGGGGGGGCCTCCTCCCTGCTGAACATATCGCCCAGGGTGGTGCTGCCCAGCTGCTCCAAAAATCGGCGGATCTCCGGCTGGAACACCACAATGAGCGCCAACATTCCCATCTCCACCATATGGGAGAGGAAAAAGTTGATGACACGCAGCTGCAGTACCGAGGACACTACCAGAGCAGCCAACAACAACAGAATAGCCTTGGCTACCTGTGCTGCCCGGCTCCGTCGGACCAGCATAAGCACCCGGTAAATAATCACCGAAATGATGGTCACGTCCACGATATCGAATATGGAAATGTTAAAGGTCAGGATGTAATGATACACCCTCTGAAAGATGTCCGTCATTTCCATTATCTCCCATATATAAAAATGGCCCAGGGCCGGGCACAATAACCTCCCGCCCATTTCAAATATTATACTGTATCCACCGGCAAATGGCAAGGACTCCGCCTATTAAATTTCCCTGAACTTCTCTCAAAAATGGACGAAAAAAAGCGTGCGAGGGCGCGCGGCGGAGAAACCGCGGTCCTCGCACGGCGGGACACGTTCAGCGTGCCCGGAGGCGGCTCACTGCCCGGACCAGGGCGGAGACCTCTCCGGGCGTATTGAAAGCGGAAAAGCTGGCCCGCACTGTCCCTGTCTCCAGGGTACCCGCAGTACGATGGGCCAGAGGGGCACAGTGGAGGCCGGACCGGACGGCGATGCCTTGCTTGGCAAGCCGGGCTCCCACCTCCTCGCAGTCCATGCCCTCCACCCGGAAGGAGACCACGCCCGCCTGATGGGCCAGTCGAGGCGCGGCGTAGACAGTGACTCCTTCCAAACGGGTCAGTGCATGGACACACTGGGCGGCCAGGCGACGCTCGTGCGTCAGGATGTGTGCTGGGCCTTTGCGTGCTACGAACCGCAATCCTTCCAGCAGCCCGGCGGCACCTGGGACGTTGTGGGTGCCCGCCTCCAGCCGGTCGGGCAGGAAATCAGGCATCTCCTGGAGCATGGAGAGAGACCCAGTTCCCCCTTCCATCAAAGGCCGTCCCGGTTGTGCACACAGCAGAAGTCCAGTTCCCTGGGGCCCGTAGAGGCCCTTGTGACCCGGCATGGCGATAAAGGCGGCTCCCAACTCCTCCAGGGAAACGGGCAGCGTACCGGCAGATTGGGAGGCGTCCAGGATGAGTGGAATCCCCCGCTCACGGCACAGAGCGGCGATCGCTTCCACCGGCAGCACATACCCGAAGACATTGGAGACATGGGTACAGATGACGCAGGATACTTCTGGAGTCAGTAGTGCCCGGAACCGCTCAGCCATGGCCTCTGGCTGAAACAGCGGGGCATCGGCCACTTTCACCGTCACATTGGGGATGGCAGTCAATGGGCGTGTGACGGCGTTGTGCTCATACCCAGAGATGAGCACCGTATTTCCTGGAGCAATCAAAGTCTTGATGGCCAGGTTGAGGCCGTGAGTGGCGTTCATGGTAAGCACTACTTGGTCTGGCTCCGGTACGTGAAAAAGCCGGGCGGCGGTCTCCCGGCAGGCGAAAATGGTATCGGCCGCCGCCATGGCAGCGGGATAGCCGCCCCGACCGGGACTGGCCATTCGGCTCATGGCATTGGCCGCCGCTCTGGCCACCGCTGGCGGCTTCTGAAGGGTGGTGGCAGCGGAGTCCAGATAGATCATGGCCCCACCTGGCGGTAGCTGCCGTCCGACTCCGCGATATAGATCCCCTTGGGCCGCAGCTCCGCCCGATTGAGCAGCACCAGGGACTGGGCCAGCCGGCGCTCTGACACCTTCACCGCATACCCGCAGCCCTCCCCTACAATGGATTTGGGCGCCCGAAGGACCACTCCGGTGATTCCGCCCCGCTCCAGCACGGCCGCCGTCCGCTGGGCATAGGTCAGCGAGCGGCAGACGATAAGATAATAGACCATAGGCATTACGCTCCTCTCTGGAGCATTCTATGTTTTCCGCCCTATAGAGGACACCAATTGGAAAGGACCGGAGTCCTCTGTCATAAGGCTCCGGTCCTCCGTCTCTTTATATCCGCTCTAACAGGGTTACCGCGTGGGCCGCCATGCCCTGGCCGGTGCCGGTGAAGCCCAGTCCTTCCTCGGTGGTAGCCTTCACATTCACCCGCTCCTGGGGCACCCCCATATGGAGGGCCAGGTTCTGCCTCATCTGGGGGATATGTCCGGCCAGCTTGGGCCGCTGGGCCACGATGGTGGCGTCCACGTTACCCACCTGCCATCCCTCCTTCCGAAGGCAGTCGCACACCCGGTCCAGCAGCACCAGGCTGGAGATTCCGGCAAAGGCCGGGTCATTGTCAGGGAAATGCTTCCCGATGTCTCCCAATCCCGCCGCACCCAGTAAGGCATCCATCACCGCGTGGGTGAGGACATCAGCATCGGAGTGACCTAACAGTCCCTCCTCCCACGGAATATCCACCCCGCCAAGGATGAGCCTACGTCCTGCTGTCAGTCGGTGGACATCATAGCCGTGCCCAACCCGCAGCTCTGCCACTACGCCTCTCCCCTTCTCATCAAAATACCCAACCCCAGGTCCAGGTCCGTGGGGGTGGTCAGCTTCAAATTGGCCCGGTCTCCTTTAGTAAGGGAGACCCGCATGCCCAGGCGCTCCACAGCGGCGCAGTCGTCAGTGAGGGTGACACCATCCTCCGCCGCCTTCTGGAGGGCTGCCTTCAGAAGAGATGACTCGAAGACTTGGGGTGTTTGAATGGCGAAGAGGGTCTCTCGGTCCAGGGTCTCCTCCACTACACCGTCTTTTGCACGCTTGACTGTATCGGTCACCGGCACCGCCGGCGCCGCCGCGCCGCACTCCGCCGCCTTCCGAATGACCTCTTCCAGCAGTTCCTGGGTAACAAAGGGCCGGGCACCGTCGTGGACGGCGATGAGTTCAGCCTCCGGGCTGGCCGATCGGATGCCGGCTAGTACTGACAAGGTACGGGTAACGCCTCCGGTCACCACCTTGGTGACCTTCTCCAGGCCAAAATCCCGGCACAGACGGCTTACCGGTACCACTAGGTCCTCACGGGTCACTACCACGATCTCATGGATCAGGACACAGGCCTCCAGAGTCTGGAGCGTCCGGACCAGTACCGGACGGTCCCCCAGCTCCAAAAGCATTTTGTCCTGACCCTCCATGCGGGTAGAGGAGCCAGCGGCAGGCACCACAGCAGTGCAGAACGGCGCAGCCGGACGTCGCTTCCGCAGCGCGCCAAAGATCGGCATGATGGGAACACTCCTTTCCAATTAAATGACAGGTCTCCCTCTCACCGCAAAAAGGAGCCTTTCGGCTCCTTTTTGATCTGTCGGGTGGTTAGCTCAGAGCGGTGTTGATGCGCTTCTCCACGTCCTCATAACTGGCATCCTGGGAGAGAACCAGCTCGGATATGAGGATCTGCTTGGCCGAGTGGAGCATCTTACGTTCCCCCGTGGAGAGCCCCCGGTCCTCGTCCCGGAGCATCAGGCCCTTCACCACCCGGGCCACCTCCATCAGGTCCCCGCTCTTGATCCGGAGCATGTTCTCCCGATAGCGGCGATTCCAATTCTGGGTCATGTCCACCTTGATGTTTGGCATAGCCGCAATGATCCGGTCAGCTGCGTCCCGATCCACCACGGGCCGCACCCCGATTTCCTCCGTGTGCTCGGTGGGTATCATGACCAGCATGCCCCCCACTGGCAGCTTGAGGATGTAGTAGTCCCGCACCACGCCGTTGACCTTTTTGCTGACGATGCTGTCGATCACGCCGGCACCATGCATCGGATGGACGATCTTGTCTCCTATCTGAAACATGATAACCACCTCCTTGACTTGAGAAAAATAACTTGACAAACCTACAAATCAAGTTTATTATAAACCATTTATCACTGTTTCGCAAGTAAAAAGCGCCTTGTCTTCCGCAAAACAGGTGTCAAATCTCAGTCAAGGATGTGAAAAGCAGTAAAAAAGGACCTGCCTCTATAAGAGACAGGTCCTTTTTCATTTAACGAGCCAGTGAGGATTACTCCTCATCCTCCACGGGAGCAGAATCCTCCAGCAGGGCACGGATGGACAGAGAGACCTTCTTGTTCTCCATGTCGATGTCAGTAATCTTCACGTCGACCATATCGCCCTCGGCCAGCACGTCACCGGGCTTGTCGATGCGGTGATCAGCGATCTGGGAGATGTGGATGAGGCCGTCCACACCGGGAACGATCTCAGCAAAGGCGCCGAAGGTCATCAGCTTGACAACCTTCACGTTGGCCACGTCGCCCACGCTGTACTTGTCGGTAAACACGGTCCAGGGATCCTGGCTCCGGTCCTTCATGCCCAGAGAGATCTTCTTCTTCTCGGGATCGAAGGAGATGACATACACGTCCACGGGGTCACCCACACTGACAACCTCGGAGGGGTGCTTAATGCGGCTCCAGGAGAGCTCGGAGATGTGGACCATGCCGTCCACGCCGCCGATGTCCACGAAGGCGCCGTAAGAGGTCAGGGACTTCACAACACCGTTGTAGTGCTTGCCGTTCTCGATCTCAGCCCAGACCTTGGCGGCCTTCTCGGCGCGCTCAGCCTGCTCCACGGCACGGATGGAACCCACCACACGGCGGCGGGCACGGTTGACCTCGGTGATCTTCATGCGGACCTTCTGCTTCAGCAGAGCGGTCATGGCAGCGTCACGGGGCAGACCAGTCTGAGAGGCGGGGATGAACACGCGCACACCCTTGACAGAGGCCACAACGCCGCCCTTGTTCTCCTCGGTGATGACGCCTTCCACCACGGTGCCGGCCTCGCGGGCGGCCTCCACGTCATCCCAGCTCTTCACGGTGTCCAGGCGCTTCTTGGACAGGGTGACCACGCCCTCAGCGTCGTTGACGCGCATGACATAGGTCTCGATCTCGTCGCCCACCTTGACGATGTCCTCCACCTTCACAGTGGGATCGTCGGTCAGCTCGGATACAGGAATGTAGCCAGCGTGCTTGGTGCCCAGATCCACATAGATCTCAGTGGGCGTGATCTCAGTGACGACACCGGTGACCTTCTCTCCTGTATTTAAAGTTTTGATCGATTTCTCCAGCAGATCAGCGAAGGATTCCTCGATCTCCATGATTTCGTCGCTCATTTTGTCATAGACCTCCTTTATAATCCACCCGGGCGTTGATGCTCCCGCGGTGATGCCGATCGAAGCCGCCCCTGCGAAAGAGGCCGGTTCCAATTCCTCCGCCCCCTCAATGGCGACCACCCGGGGACAAAGGGCGCGACACAGCTCTGAAAGCCGCTTTGTATTGGAGCTTTTGCGATCTCCGATGACGATCATCGCATCGCAACGGGCTGCCAATTCCTGGGCTTCCGTCTGCCGTATATACGTAGCATTACATATTGTATCAAAAATTTCAGCGTTTGTACACTCTTTTTTTGCTGTTTCTATGGCGTGATCCCAAATTTTACGGGTCGATGTGGTCTGAGAGACCAGTGTAAGCGGCATTTTCCGCCGTTCCGGACGCTCGGTGAGCCAAGCGGACAGGGCCTCCCCATCAGGCAACACCACCGGATGGCGGCACCAGCCGGCGATCGCCACGATTTCGGGATGGTCAGGAGTGCCGATGATGACCGGCTGCCGTCCCTCCGCCTCTGCCTCTGCCACCAGACGGTGGATACGCTGAACATTGGGGCAGGCAGTATCTATGATCCGGCAACCCTTCTGCTCCAACACGTCATGAACCCACTTGGCCTCTCCATGAGAACGAAGGATCACCGGCGCTCCCGCAGGGACCTCCTCCACTGTGCGGACCAGGAAAGCGCCCTCACGTTCCAGTTTGGATACCACATGGTCGTTGTGGATCACTGGACCCAGCAGTACAGCACCGCCAGCCTGAGCGGTCTGCTCCGCCATTTCAACCGCACGCTTCACCCCGTAGCAGAAGCCGGCAGACTTGGCCAGTTCGATCTTCATACGACCTGCTCCCCCAGCTTACGAATGCGCTCCATGAGGTCGGCGGTGATGGCGTCGTACTCCTCCGCAGTGCCCTTCCGGCTGGACACCTGGGGCATATAAGGCTCACCAATAACCACAGTGGTCCGTCGGAACCAAGGTTTCCGTTCCGGCACATACACCGGGAGAATGGGAACACCGCACCGGACAGCCAGCATGGCAGCGCCGTTTTTAGCCTCACCCTGCTCTCCCCTGCTCTCGTGGATCCGGTGTCCCTCCGGATAGAGGAGCACCTTCTCCCCCTCCTTTAAAAACTTCATGGCCTGTTTGATAGCGCCCACGTCGGACTTGCCCCGCTCCACGCCAAAAACTCCAACATGGCGGAGGATCCACCCGATAAAAGGGACTCGCAGCAGCTCCGCCTTCGCCATGGGGCGGAGCTGGTTTTTATGCTGGAAGGCAAAGGCCAGAAACAATGGGTCAGACATGGCGGTGTGGTTTCCGCACACCAGCACACCGCCCTCCGGGATATTCTCTCGGCCAATGGCACGGCCTGGATGGACCAGATTGAAAAAGGGATAGACGATCATATAAATCACATTGTAAAAGGTTCTCATGCATTAAGCTCCCCTCTGACGGCGTCCAGCAGTGCCTGAAGGCTCTCCGCCAGATCAAGCTCGGTGGTATCCACCAAAACGGCATCCTCTGCCTGACGGAGGGGCGCCGCTGCCCGGGTGGTGTCGCGTCGGTCCCGCTCCACGATCTCCGCCAGGACGGTCTCCAGGTTCTGAGGTGTCCCCCGCTGGGCCAGCTCATCACAGCGGCGGCGGGCCCGTGCCTCAGGTGAGGCGGTGAGAAAGATCTTGGCATCGGCCTGGGGCAGCACCACCGTGCCGATATCCCGGCCATCCATGACCACGTCGTGCTGACGGGCCAGCTCCCGCTGAGTATCCATGAGGAAGTCCCGCACCGCCTGAATGGCGGATACAGACGACGCTGCCCTGGAAACCTCAGGGCGGCGTATGTCCTCAGTGACATCCCGGCCGCACAGGTACATATGCTGAAGACCGTCGCTGCTGTCGTAGGCCAGGCGGATGTCAGCCTGGGGCAGCAGTGCCTGCACCGCCGCCGGGTCCGCCGGGTCCACCCCACGCTCCAAAGCCAACAGCGCCAGAGTCCGATAGATCGCGCCGGTGTCTACATAAAGAAAGCCAAGGGCCTTGGCAGCCTGCCGTGCCAAAGTGCTCTTTCCCGCCCCGGAGGGGCCGTCGATGGCTACGCTTTTATGTCCCATGTCTCTGCCTCCTATTTTTTGGCCCCGTCATTGGAGCCCCTCTACCGCCGCCTGCCCGGCCGCACGACCGGTGCACCAGGCAATCTGGAGGTTGAAGCCGCCGGTATAGGCGTCTACGTCCAGCAGCTCACCGGCAAGGTAAAGTCCTTGTGTTAGCTTGGAACCCATAGTCTTGGGGTCTACCTCGGACACCTTGACACCTCCGCTGGTGACGATGGCGTCCTCCACCGGGCGAGGCCCCGCCACTGGGAAGGATAATCCCTTTAACGTTTCCAACAGACGGCGGCGCTGAACCTTTGTAACGGCGTTGGCAGGCAAATTCGTAGGGATGTCCGCCCGTTTGGCCAGTACCGGAATCAGCAGCCTGGGCGCCAGGGTTTCCAGCACATTGTGAAAAGCCCGGTTGGGCTGTCCGGTGAGCTCCCGTACCAGGCGATCATCCAGAGCGACTTCATCCAGGGCAGGCTTCAGATCGATGATCACCGTATACTGGTCCTTTTCAAAATCCCGCATATGGGCACTGGCACTGAGAATCAAGGGACCTGAGAGGCCGAAGTGGGTGAAAAGCATTTCCCCTTGCTCCCTGAAAATCACCTTGCCCTTTTTGTTTTTGACCTTCACCACCACGTTCCGCAGGGAGAGGCCCTGCATGCTGGGGCACTCCTCCCCCTCCACTACCAGGGGAATCAGAGACGCCTTGGGGGGCAGTATGGTGTGGCCCAGGGCGGCGGCCATGGCATAGCCGTCCCCGGTGGAGCCGGTAAGCGGATAGGACGCGCCGCCGGTGGCCAGGATCACGGCGCTGCCGACATAGCTGCCCCGCTCTCCCTTTACCCCACTGACCGCGCCATGATCGGTGAGAATCTCCCGTGCCCGGTCCTGAATCAGGTCCACGCCGGACCGGCGCAGGGCAAAAAAGAGGGCGTCCACCACGTCAGCGGCCTTATCGGAGACCGGGAAGACCCGATTGCCCCGCTCCGTCTTCAGCGGCACCCCAAGGTCGGTGAAGAAGGCCTTTACTTCGGCAGGTGGAAACCGGGTGACGGCGCTGGTGAGGAACTTGCCGTTCCGAGGTACATTGGAGAGCACCTCCGCCGGGGGGCAGTCATTGGTCAGGTTGCACCGGCCCTTGCCGGTGATATAGAGCTTCCGTCCTACCTTCTGGTTGCGCTCCAAGAGGGTAACAGATGCCCCCATCCGGGCAGCAGTCAGCGCCGCGAGCATGCCCGCGGCGCCGCCCCCTATGACAATGATACGCTTTTCTTTCTGCGTCAAATCAATTCTCTTCCTCTACTTGTTCATATACGCCATACTCCGACCAAATCTGCTCCAGAGTGGCAAAGGTCTGAGCCACGTCGGCGTTCTTCCGCCGGCCCACCGCCACGATAAGGGTGTTGATGAGGCTCAGCGGCGCAACCAGGGAGTCCACAAAAGAGGCCATGTCGCTCTTGGCCAGGAGGGTGACAGTGGCCATCTCCGCCAGAGGCGAGGTCTCCGAGTCGGTGAGCGCCACCACCTTGGCACCCCGGTCACGGGCGAAGCGCATGGCCTGCACTGTCCGGCTAGAGTACCGTGGAAAGCTGATGCCGATGACCACATCCTCCCGGCTCACCCGTAGCAGCTGCTCAAAGGTTTCACTCACCGACGTGGTTCGGATGAGGACCACATCATCAAAAATCAGATTGAAATAGAAGCCCAGAAAATCAGCCAGAGCCGCAGCCGAACGGGCCCCTACAATGTAGATCCGCCGTGCGGCCAGGATGGCGTCCACCGCCCGGTTGAAGCCGCTGCGGTCCGCCTCCTCCAGAGTGAGCCGGATCTTCTCGATGTCCGACTGCATCACGGTGGAGAGGATGTCGTGGTCCCCAATGCGGTCGTTGGCTACCTCAATGCGTTGGATGGAGGTGAGCTTGCTGCGGATCATCTCCTGCAGGGCCTTCTGCATGCTTGGGTAGCCGTCGTAACCCAATTCGGCGGCAAAGCGCACAACGGTAGACTCACTGACATTGACCGTCTTACCCAGACGGCTGGCTGTCATGAAGGCGGCCTTGTCATAAGAGTCCAATATAAAATGGGCAATGAGCTTCTGTCCTTTTGAAAAAGTCGGCATCCGATTCTGGATGGCAGTCAAAACATCCCTTGACATATAGGGGCACCCTCACATTTCCTCCCCGGCGCATTCCGGGCTACTGTACGGACCGATCAACGAATACATATCGTTTTCGACAATGGTCCAACAGATACTATCATAGCGGGAAACGGGAGGAAAATCAAGCACGATCTGCAAGGAGGGATCTCTCCTCCTGCATGCTCACAGCGACTTGAGAATAGCGACCTCTTCGTCGGTGAGATAACGCCACTTCCCCAGCTTGAGACCGCCCAGCTGGACCTGTCCTTCCCGGACCCGACGAAGAGCCTTCACCGTCAGGCCCACCTGCTGGCACATCCGGCGGATCTGCCGGTTCTTCCCCTCGTGGATCCGGAAGGAGAGCAAATTGGGACCCAGCCGGTCCACCTTAGCCGGTGCCAGAGCCACACCATCCAGCTCCATGGGTCCATTAAGCACCGGCAGTGCGGCTTCGATGTCCCCGGTGACCATCACTAAGTACTGCTTGTCCACCTCATGGCTGGGGTGGATAAGCCTGTGGGTGAGCTCCCCATCGTTGGTGAGGAGGAGCAGTCCCTCCGAGTCCAGGTCCAGCCGGCCCACCGGCCACACCCGGACCCCGCAGTCGGTCACCAGCTGGGCCACCGTGGGCCGTCCCTCCTCGTCGGAGAGGGTGGTCACATAACCTCTGGGCTTGTTGAGCATGAGATAGACCGGCTCCGCTGCCGGACCCACCTCCACCCCGTCCAGGGCCACCCGGTCCCGGGTCAGATCGGCTTTGTCGCCCAGCTTGGCGGTCTGGCCGTTGACAGTGACTCGCCCGGCCTCGATATAGTCTTCCGCAGTCCGCCGGGAGCAGAGTCCGGCGGCGGAGAGCAGCTTTTGCAGGCGTTCCTCCATGAGGGGCACCTCTTTCTTCAGATGTACGGGCGGGCTACCCCGCCCAGGGGAACAGGGACCAAAGCCGCTCCAAAGGACCGGTCTCAGGCGCCTGATCGGAATGAACTCCGGCGGCACACACCAGGGAGGTCTCCCCGATGGTCGCCCCGTCCAGAGTGAATACCAGAGCACCCACTGACACATCGTCGGCCACCGGTGTCTGGATACCATCAGGCAACTTCAGCTCGGCCCGGACCTGCTCGGACTCTGTCAGAGGATACCACACCTCCTCCGCCGTCCGTACTGGGACTGCGGGTACCAGGGACCCGGAGGTCTTTACCATCCCCACCGTCTTACCAGCACTGGCCAGCAGGCACCGCGGATAGGTTTCGAAGCCGTAGTCAAAGAGGGTGGCGTGATCCTTCCAGTCGTCTGGGTCGTTGAGAGTGACGCACAGCAGCAGCTGGCCGTCCCGCCGGGCAGCCGACACTAGCGTTCGACCGGAGGAACGGGTATATCCTGTCTTCATGCCCACGCAGTCGGGATAGAGGCTCAGCAGCTTGTTGTGGTTAACGAAGGTCCGGGTCCCGGTGGTGGCCGATTTGGTGGAAACCACCTTGGCCACCAACTCGTTGTCCATACAGGCCGCCGCCAAAATGGCCATATCGGCGGCAGTGGAGTAGTGATCCTCGTCGTCTAGGCCGTTGGGGTTGGCAAATTTGGTGTCCGCCATCCCAAGCTCCCGGGCTTTTTCGTTCATCCGGGTCACAAAGGCCTCCACGTCCCCGGCGCAGTACCGTGCCAGAGTCAGAGCGGCGTCGTTGCCCGACTGGAGCAGCAAGCCATAGAAGAGGGCCTCCACCGTGACGGTCTCCCCCACCTTCAGGTACATGGAGGAGCCTTCGGTAAGAGTGTCCTCCCGGAGGACCTCCACCTGATCACTCAGGTCGGTGACCAACTCCGCCGCCACCAGAGCCGTCATCAGCTTGGTGGTGCTGGCAATGCCCCTGCGGGTGTGGGCGTCTTTCTGATAGAGGACCCGTCCGCTCTCGGCATCCACCAGAATGGCAGAGGACGCCGATATGACCGGCTCCGCCGCCTGGGCAGCGGGACAGAGCAGAGATAAGGCCAGCAAAAGGGCGGCAAAGTGCTTCAAGGGACATCACCTCAACAGATAGATGCCGTTAGTATGCCAGCCGTTCTCCTGGATTATCCCGCTCACCGCTCCGGTCAGTCACAGATGTGGGGACTGATTACTCTGCGAATTCCTTTTTTTCTTTGTCCTGCTTCTCGATGAAGCCAGTGACCTTGTCGAACATCTCAGGCACCAACTCAACCACTCGGTCCACCGCATTTCCGGCGGGAGGCGCCACAGGCAACAGCTTTACCGAGTCACCTTTGATGATGAGGAAGGCTACCGGAGCGATGTTGACGCCGGCACCACTGCCGCCGCCGAAGGAGTTATCAGCGTCGGGTTTCTGGTTCTTGGTGGTGAAATCGCTTCCGCCGGAGGCAAAGCCGAAGGACAGCCGAGACACCGGAATGAGGGTCACTCCGTCGTCGGTGTGGATGGGAGTGCCCACGATGGTGTTGACATCCACCATCTCCCGGATCTTTTGCATGGTAGTGGACATGAGCTCACTGATGGGATGGTTCTTTTCCATATGGTACCGCCCTTTCTGTTGTGTGTTTGGCCGTTTTTTTCGTCTCGTTCTGCCGCCGCCAGCGGATCAGCACACCCAGGGCCTGCCACCCGAAGCGCAGAGCGAAGGTCACGCCCTGCCCCACGGTCAGGGACAGGGCCGCCTTGGCCTGCACCTCCGAGTGAGTCCGCTGAAAATCTGCCGCCGTTCTGATGTCACGCTGGCGGATATGGAAATTCTGCTCCAAAAGGGGCAGGACCATACCGATGATGGCGTTGGCGCTGCCAAAGGCCGTCGCCACAGCAGCCGGATCACTGCCGGCCAGCAGGATGTGGGCCTCCAGCAGATCCACGGAGATCTTTCGCCGAAGGCTGCCCGCTGCCCGCAGGGCCACCGGCAACAGCTCCCAGAGAAGGGACAGCTTCTCACCGGTGCCCGGCTCCGGCACCTCCCGCTTTTTCTGCGGTTTTGGCTTAGCAGGCTTTTCTGTCTCCTTTTTCTTTTGTTTCAGGGGATAGACCCGCAGTGCTGCCGGTCCCATCCGGAGGCGAACGGTGAGCTGTCGGCCGTCATATTCCACCCTCACTCCGACCCGGATGAGGGATATCAGGAACAAGGCGGCCAGGATACACGCCAGGACCACCCAGATCACACGGCCTCAGCCTCCCTCCCCGGTGCCCGTCTCGGCCCGGGCCAGGATCTCCGCCGCCGAGCGCAGCTCCTCCTCGGTGGGCTCCTCACCCTCTTCACGAAGGTCCCGCAGTTTTTCCAGGGCCGCCTGCATATCCATGCTCAGTTGCCCCTCCTCCGGCGCGGCGGCAGGAAGCTCGGGGAGCTCATCCAGGCTGCTCAGGCCAAAGGAGCGCAGAAAGACCGATGTGGTCCGGTAGAGGATCGGCCGGCCGGGCACGGCCAGTCGGCCGCACTCCTCGATGAGCTCCCGATCCAGCAGCAGGCCCACGGTGTAGGCGCTGTCCACACCCCGGACCTGATCCACATAGGCCCGGGTGGTGGGCTGGTAGTAGGCGATGATGGCCAGCACCTCCAAGGCGGGCGGTGACAGCTTCGGCGGACGCCGGCTCTCAAAGGTCTTACGGATGAGGTCGGCATGCTCCGGTGCCGAACAGAGCTGGTAGCTGGTGTCCAGACGCACCAGCCGGATGCCCCGGCGGTGGTAGCTGTAATCGTCCATCAGCTTCTGGGCCACCGCATCCGCCGTGGCCCGGTCAATCTCCAGAGCCAGACACAGCCGCTCCACACCCACCGGCTCACCGGCCGCGAACAGGATGCCCTCCATGGCCGATTCGATCTCTTTCAAATCTGTCAAAGGCTCCTCCCCCTTCCGTGTGTCAGTAGGCGTCGGTGGAGAACTCCATCTGGGTCTCCCCTTCCCCGGTACAGGTCACCGTGCAGTCGGTATCAGTGCCCGCCAAACGGATACGCCTGGCCTTACACAGCTCTAGCACGGCGATAAAGGTGGCCACCACCTCTGAGCGGCTCCGGTTGCCCTGGAACAGGGCCTGAAACCGGGTAACACCGAAGCGGACCAACCGCTGGATAAGCTCGGCCGCCTTCTCCGACACCGGGTAGGGTTCCCGACCCACGATGCCGTCAAAGGCACTCACCGGCGGCGGCAGCAGGGTGCCCATCCGCTCCCGTACTGCCAGCATGGCCCGACGCAAATCGTCCCTATTGTGGACATAGCAGTAGGTTCGGTCGGCAGGCATGGCCTCCGGCCCTTTGGTGATGTAGTCCCTGCCCAGCTCAAACCGGTCGGAGAGCTCCGGCACCACCGCCTTGATTTTTAAATAGTCCTCGTGACGCTGGTGGGCCTCCAGGGAGGCAATGAGCTGTTCCATCTCGGAGAGGGCCTCCTCATCGTGGATGGAGAGGAGCATCCGGGACTTAATAAAGACCAGCTGGGCCGCCATGGTGACGAACTCACTGGCCACCTCCAGGTCCAACTCCTTCCGCCTGTCCATCCAGGCCAGATACTGGTCCAGGATCACGGAGATCTGGATGTCTTTGATCTCCATCTTATTCTTGCTCAGCAGAGCCAGGATGAGGTCCAGAGGACCGGTGAAATCCTCCAGGTCCTCCGCCTTGGCCTTCACCACTTTTTCCAGATGATAGATGGGGCCGTCCAACGCATCCTCTCCCTTTCCTCTTATGTGAGCAGATAGTAGGGCCAGGCTGCTCCCCGGAGCAGCAAGTCCAGCACCCAGGTCCGTGCGGCACTCAGAGGGGCACTGAACACCCCCAACCAAAGCAATACCATAAGGAGGAGCATCCCCCACCGCTCATAGCGCATGAGCTGATAGTAAGCCCGGTCGGGCAAGAAGGCCCCCAACACCTTAGAGCCATCCAGCGGCGGAAAGGGAATCAGGTTGAAGATACCCAGACCCACGTTGAGAACAGCCAGAGTCTCGCAGAAGCCGATAACCCCCTCCAGAAGGGCGGAACCGGGGTGGTAAAAGGCCAGTAGGACTGCCCGGAGCAACAGGGCCAAATAGGCCATGACCAGATTGGATACCGGCCCGGCCAGAGCAGTGATAGCCATACCCAGCTTGGGGTTTCGGAAATATCGCGGGTCCACCGGCACAGGCTTGGCCCATCCAAAGCCGGCCACCAGCATCATGAGAGCGCCGAAGGGGTCGATATGCCGCAGAGGGTTGAGGGAAAGACGGTGAAGCCGCTTGGCGGTAGGGTCCCCCAGGGCCCAGGCCGCCAGACCGTGGCAGGTCTCGTGGACCGTCAGGCACAGCAGGATGGCCGCCACTGACAGCAGCAGGTCCATCAGACCCGCCCAGTCCATATGTTGTGCAAAATCGGAAAAACTACCCAAGCGCCGGGCCTCCTTCTGTGTGGTCCGTGGGCAGGAGCTTTCTCCGCAAGGCGATGAGCTCCCCCTCCGTCAGGCCAATGGCCCGGAGATAACCTGAGACAGAGCCATACTTCTCCTCCAGCAGATCCAGACAGTCGTCCAAATACTCCGCCTTGGAGGCCCCGGCAAAGGCTGAGAGGTCTGGGACCTTTTTTCTGATCTGATGGATGACGTCTGCCAGATAAGTCTCTGACACCTGGTAGTCGGCCAGCAGATCGGCCCGCTCCACGCCCACAAGGCCCAACAGCAGGGCGGCCATCAGACCAGTGCGGTCCTTGCCCGCCGTGCAGTGGAAGAGGACGCCGCCAGGGGCAGCTGCCACCGTCTTGAGGGCCTTGGCCACCAAGTTGGAGGCGTCCAGCATGCGAAAATATCCTCGCCCCACATCTGTCTCCAGGTTGGGCATACCGTCTCCCTCCGTCAGAAGAGGACAGTGGAAGTAGTGAAAGTCGGGCTGAGATGCCAACTGGTCGGGCTTGCGCCCGGCCTCCGTCTCGTTCCGTAGGTCCACCACCGTGGTGATATCCCGATCCAGAAGCCACTGGAGATCCTTCGCCGTCAAGTGCTCCGGGTTATCCCCACGGAGTAGCCGCTCCCAAGCTGTCTCCCCGCCCTCGGGAACGGGGTAGCCACCCAGATCCCGCAGATTATACATTCTTCCCAGTGGGATGTGTCGCAGCATACCGCCGCCCCCTTTCGTTCGTTCGACATTATATCAGCTTGTGCCCAAAAGCACAAGGCGGAGCTGGTCACACCACCCGGCTACGCAGGGTACCGATGCCCTGGATCTCCACCTCCACGGTGTCGCCCGGCATCATGGGTCCAATACCGGCAGGAGTGCCGGTGGACACCAGGTCACCAGGCTCCAGGGTCATGGAGGCGGTGATAAAGGCCAGCATCTCGGGGATCTTAGTCATGAAGAGGGACGTCCGGGACGACTGGACCGTCTTGCCGTTGAGGCGGGTCTCCAGCAGCAGGTCGCTGGGGTCCACCTCGTCGGTGACCACCGGCCCCACAGGGGCAAAGCCGTCCATACACTTGCCCCGGGTCCACTGCCCGTCCCCTTTCTGAATATCCCGGGCGGTGACGTCATTGAGGCAGGTGAAGCCCAAGATATAGTTCCATACCTCGTCGGGTTTCAGGTCCTTAGCCCGCTTTTTCATGACGACGGCCAGCTCACCCTCATAATCCAGGCGCTTGACGAAATCCGGAGCGTGGACCTCCCCCTCCGGATCGTTGACACAGTTAGGGGTCTTGATGAACAGAATGGGCTGCTCGGGCACGCCCTCCCCCATCTCCTCGGCGTGGTCCTTGTAGTTCTTGCCCACACACACGATCTTCCCCGGCTCGCAGGGGGCAAGGAGCCGACACTTTTCCAGCTCCCAGGTCTTGCCGTCATAGTACTCGGTCTCCCCAGCATACGGGGGGTATTTCAGGGTGTGGACCACCTCTCCGTCCAGCACCCCCCAGCGGACCTTGCCCAGCCGCTCCACGCGGACATATCTCATCGGAATCCCTCCCCAATGTGCTCGGCCAACTCACCCAGCAGGGCGTCTCGGCCTTCTCCCTTCTCTGCCGAAAAGGGAATTACCTTTACAGTTTCGTCCAGTTCCAACGTCTCACGGATGCGCTGGAGGTTGGGCTCGATCTCGCTTTTCTTCAGCTTGTCCAGCTTGTTGGCTACCACCACAAAGGGTCTACCAGTCTCTTTAAACCAGTTGCCCATGGTGCAGTCGTCCGCCGTGGGCTTGTGACGGGCATCCACCAGCATACACCCCAGGGTCATGAGGCTGGGGTCGTCAAACCAGGACTGGATGAGCCGGCCCCACCGGGCCTTCTCTGCCTGGGAGACCTTGGCATAGCCGTAGCCTGGCAAATCTACAAGGTAGAATTTACCGTCAATCTTGAAATAGTTGATGTGGGTGGTCTTCCCCGGCGCGCTGCCCACCCGAGCAAAATTCTTACGGCCCAGAATGCGGTTGATCACCGAGGATTTTCCCACATTGGAGCGACCGGAAAAAACAATCTGGGGCAGTCCGTCCCGGGGAAAGTCCTCCTTTTTGGCGGCGGAGCGGACAAATTCCGCCATTTGTAAATTGATCATGGCTCCTCCCCCATCACTGCTTCAAATCCAGGGAACGCACCGTCCCCTGGGCGGGCTCAGCCAATGCCTCTAGATCAGGCAGGGCCTGAGCCCCATCCGCCTCCAGAACCACCGAGAGCACCTGGTCAACCTGCTCCACAGGCACAAACTTCAGCGCCGCCCGGACAGTCTGGTCGATCTCCTCCAGGTCCCCCACATTGTCCGCAGGGATGAGCACTGTCTTCATGCCGTTGCGCAGGGCAGCCATGGTTTTCTCTCGTAAACCGCCAATGGGCAGCACTCTACCCCGTAAAGTGACTTCGCCTGTCATTGCCACATCCTGCCGCACCGGAGTATTGGTGAGGGCGGATACCATGGCGGTGGTGATGGTGATGCCAGCCGAGGGGCCATCCTTGGGCACGGCTCCCTCCGGGAAGTGGACATGGATGTCTTTGGTCTTGTAGAAGTCCTCGTCTATGCCCAGGCGCTGAGCCCGGCTGCGGATATAGCTCAGGGCGGCCTTGGCGGACTCCTTCATCACGTCGCCCAGATTGCCGGTAAGCTCCACCTTGCCCGTACCGGGCACCACGTTAACCTCCACCTGGAGCATCTCGCCTCCCACCTGGGTCCAGGCCAGACCGTTGACCACACCCACCAGGCTTTCAGTCTCCCGGTGGTCCGGATGGTAGGGCTTCGGGCCCAAAAATCCTTCCAGATCAGATGCTGTCAGGGAGATCTGCTTCACATCTCCGGAAACGATCTTCATGGCGGTTTTCCGGCACAGGGCGCCGATCCGGCGCTCCAGCACCCGGACGCCGGACTCCCTGGTGTAGCCCGTGATGAGGGCCCGGATGGCGTCGTCAGTGAGCTTGAGCTGGGATTTCTTCAGGCCGTGGCGTTTGCGCTCCTTGGGCAGCAGGTGCTCCTTGGCGATCTGGAGCTTCTCCTCGTCGGTATAGCTGGAGAGCTCAATGACCTCCATCCGGTCCAGCAGCGGCCGGGGAATGGTGTCCGTGGTATTGGCGGTGGTAATGAAGAATACCTCAGAGAGATCGAAGGGCACCTCCAGGAAATTGTCCCGGAAGGTGCTGTTCTGCTCTCCGTCCAGCACCTCCAGCAAAGCAGAGGCTGGGTCGCCGTGGATATCGGAGGCCAGCTTATCAATTTCATCCAGCAGCAGCAGTGGGTTGCGGCTCCCCGCCCGGCGAATGCCGTCGATGATACGGCCAGGCATGGCGCCTACGTAGGTCTTCCGATGGCCCCGGATCTCGGCCTCATCGTGGACGCCGCCCAGAGAGATCCGGGTCAGCTTCCGGCCGGTAGCCCGGGCTACCGACATGGCAATAGAGGTCTTTCCCACGCCCGGAGGGCCCACCAGGCAGATTACCTGCCCCTTGAGCTCCGGCGCCAGCTGCCGTACGGCCAGGAACTCCAGGATGCGCTCCTTCACCTTCTGGAGACCATAGTGGTCGGCGTCCAGGATCTTCCGAGCCGCCGCCACGTCGGTACGCTCCTTGGTGCGCTTGTTCCAGGGCAGGTCCAGAAGCACGTCCAGGTAGTTTCGGATGACGGTGGCCTCGGCGGAGCCGAAGGGCTGCTTGGAGAGCCGTGAGAGTTCCTTTTCCGCCTTCTTGGCGACCTCCTCAGGGAGTCCCGCCTTCTCGATGCGGGCGCGGTACTCATCCTGCTCGCTGTCGCCGTCCTCGCTCTCTCCCAGCTCCTGTCGGAGGACCTTGAGCTGCTCACGCAGAACATAGTCCCGCTGGTTGTCGGCCAGTTGCTCCCGGACCTTGGATTGGACCTCCTGTTCCAGCTCCAGAATGGAGACCTCCCGGCTCAGGGCGTGGGCCAGCTTGGTGAGGCGCCGCACAGGCTGGAGTTCCTCCAGGATGGCCTGTTTGTCTGAAGCCCGCATAGCGATGTTCTGGGCGATATAATCGGCAATATAGCCAGGGTCCTCACTGGCGAGCACACTGATGAGCACGTCTCCAGTCATCCGGGGGGAGAGTTCGGCGTAGCGCTCAAAAAGCTCATAAGTACTGCGGATGAGGGCCTCGGTCCGGGGGGTGTTCCGGGTGTGCTCCGGCACAGCGAGCACTTCCACCTCGCCCTGAAGGAAGGGTGCGGTCTTGCCCAGGCTCACCAGACGTCCCCGTGAGGAGCCCTCCACCATGACGCGCACGTTGTCCCCCGGTAGGCGTAGGATCTGCTTGACATTGGAGACGGTGCCGACGGTATAAAGGTCCTTCTCCCCCGGCTCTTCCACGGTGAGGTCCCGCTGAGCTACCAGGAAGATAGGCTGGCCCTCGGTCATGGCCTCATCCAGAGCCTTAATAGAGGCACCCCGGCCCACGTCAAAGTGGAGGAGCATATTAGGAAAAATAGTAAGGCCCCGGAGCGCCAGCACCGGCATGGTGGTAATGGTATTGGGTTCAATGGTCATCATGGATCACTTCCTAAAAACAAGCAGGACGGGAGACACGCCCCCGTCCTGCTCTTTCGCTTTTTTAAGATACGTTGCTCTGGGTCCTCAGACCTCCGTGCTCGGCCCGGAGAGCCGCGCCGCCCAGACGGGGACGGGCGGGCCGGTCCGGATCCCGGATCAGCTCCGGCTGCGCCCGGTCGGTGACACAGGCCGGGGTGATGATCACTTTGGCAATGGTACTATCGGAAGGCACGTCGTACATGACCTGAGTCATAACCTCCTCCAGCACCGCCCGGAGCCCACGGGCACCGATGCCCCGCTCAATGGCCTTCTCAGCCACCGCGGTGAGGGCCTCAGGCTGGAACTCCAGCTCTACCTCGTCATACTCCAGCAGCTTCTTGTACTGCTTCACCAGGGCGTTCTTGGGCTCGGTGAGGATACGCACCAGCTGCTCCTTCCCCAGGGACTGGAGGGCAGTGATGACGGGCAGACGCCCCACCAGCTCAGGGATAATGCCGAATTTCAGAAGGTCATGGGGCTGGATTTCCCGCAGAAGCGCCGAGATATCCCGCTCCTTCTTGCTCTCGATCTCGGCCCCAAAGCCAATAGACTTCTTGTCCAGGCGCTGCTCAATGATCTTATCGATACCATCAAAGGCACCACCGCAGATGAAGAGGATGTTTTTGGTGTCGATCTGGATGAATTCCTGGTGAGGGTGTTTACGGCCGCCCTGAGGGGGCACGTTGGCCACGGTACCCTCCAGGATCTTCAGCAAAGCCTGCTGGACGCCCTCGCCGGACACGTCCCGGGTGATAGAGGTATTCTCGCTCTTCCGGGCAATCTTGTCGATCTCATCCACGTAAATGATGCCCCGCTGGGCCAGCTCAATGTCGTAGTCAGCCGCCTGGACCAGACGAAGAAGAATATTCTCCACGTCGTCGCCCACATAGCCAGCCTCGGTAAGGGTGGTGGCATCGGCAATGGCAAAGGGCACCTTCAGGATCCGGGCCAGCGTCTGGGCAAAGAGGGTCTTGCCGCAGCCTGTGGGACCCATGAGAAGGATATTGCTCTTCTGGAGCTCCACATCGTCTCCGCCGCCAAAATAGATGCGCTTATAGTGGTTGTAGACCGCCACGGAGAGCGCTACCTTGGCTGCCTCCTGACCGATGATATACTCATCCAGCACATCCCGGATCTCACGGGGCGTGGGAATCACATCTGGGATGTCGGCCCGGTCCTCAATAGGCTCGTCGCCCGCTTCGTCCAGAATGCTCATGCACAGCTGGACGCACTCATTGCAGATATAAGCCCCAGGTCCGGCGATGATCCGGGACACCTGCTCCTGGTGCTTGCCGCAGAAGGAGCAGCGGACCGACCGTTTGTCGTCGTTTTTAGGCATGGGTTTCACCTCTTTGTTTGGGCCCAATGGCCCAGGGTCAGGCATGGCGATGCCATGCCCCGAAACGTGGTCAAGAGGAGCGAAGGCCTCGGTCTCCGCTCCCCTTTCCACTCCGTCCTGGTCCGGCAGGGCCGTCCGGGACGGTCTTCATCACTTTCTGGTGATGACCTTGTCGATGAGGCCGTAGGACACGGCCTCATCGGCGGACATAAAGTTGTCGCGCTCGCAGTCGGCGGTAACCACTTCGATGGGCTTGCCGGTGTTCTCGGACAGGATGTGGTTCATCCGCTTCTTGATGATCTCCAGCCGTTTGAGGTGGATGGCCATGTCCGTGATCTGGCCCTGGGTGCCAGCCGAAGGCTGGTGGATCATGATCTCCGCGTTGGGCAGGGCAAAGCGCTTGCCCTTGGCACCGGAGGAGAGCAGGAAGGCACCCATGCTGGCGGCCATACCAATACAGATGGTGGACACATCACACTTGACATACTGCATGGTATCATAGATGGCCATGCCGTCGGTGACAGAACCGCCGGGGCTGTTGATGTAGAACTGGATGTCCTTGTCCGGGTCCTGTGCTTCCAGGTAGAGAAGCTGGGCCACGACCAGGCTGGCGGTGGTGGCATTGACCTCCTCACCCAGGAAGACGATCCGGTCATTGAGCAGCCGGGAGAAGATGTCGTAGGAACGCTCTCCCCGGTTGGTCTGCTCCACCACATAGGGTACGAGGCTGGATTGGAACATAGCGATAAAATCTCCTTTTTCCACTGGCCCTTTCCGGGCCGAAAACAGTGTACGCTGGAAAGTATGCCCGAATGGAGGAAGGTTATTCCTTACTCCGCGGACTCCTCGGCTTTGTCAGGGGTACCCTTCTTGGCGCGAGTGGTGCGCTTCTTGGGCGCAGTCTCACCCTCAGCGGAGGGCTCCTCCTCCTTGGCGGCCTTCTTCTTGGTGGTCTTCTTGGGCTTCTCCGCCTTGGACTCAGCCTTCACCAGCTCCATGGCCTTCCGGCGCAGGAGAGTATCCTTCACATCCTCAGCATCGGCAGCAGCCTTGACCTGTTCGACCTCCATGCCGTACTGCTCGGCCAGAGCCTTATACTCGGCCTCCAACTCCTCATCGGTAACGGTCATGTTCTCGGCAGCGGCCACGGCATCCAGCGCCATCTCGATCTTGATCTGGTGCTCGGCGGCAGCCTTAGCCTGCTCACGCATAGCGTCCAGAGTCTGGCCGGTCATCTGCAGGTACTGCTGGAAGGGCAGGCCCTGGCGTTCAAAGCGGTTGGCGTACTCCTGGAGCACCTGATCGCCGCGGAAATCGATCATGGCCTGGGGCAGCTCCACCTTCAGCTCACCAATGAGGGCGTCGGTAATGGCCTCATCAAAGGCGTTCTGTGCGGCGTGCTCACGGCGCTCCCGCAGCTTGCTCTCCAGATCCTTCTTAAACTCCTCCAGAGTGTCGAACTCAGACACGTCCTTGGCGAACTCGTCGTCCACCACAGGGGCCTGGGGCTCCTTCACCTCGTGGACCTTCACCTTGAAGACCACATCCTTGCCGGCCAGCTCGGGGGTATACTCCTCGGGGAAGGTGACGTTCAGGTCCTTCTCATCGCCGGGCTTCATGCCCACAACGCCCTCTTCAAACCCGGGGATAAAGGAGTGGGAACCCAGCTCCAGAGCATGGTTCTCACCCTTGCCGCCCTCAAAGGGCACGCCGTCCTTGAAGCCCTCGAAGTCGATGAGGACAGTGTCGCCCTCCTTGGCCTCGCGCTCCACGTTCACCAGACGGGTGGCCCGCTGGATGTAGGGCTTGAGCTCGTTCTCCACGTCCTCGGCGGTGATCTCCACCTCTTCCTTGGAAGCGGTCAGGCCCTTGTAATTGCCGATCTCAAAGGGAGGACGGACGGTGACCAGAGCCTTGAAAGTGAAGCCATCCTTGCCGGCCTCCAGAACCTCCACCTTGGGATAGGCTACGGGGTCCAGACCCTCCTGCTCCACGGCCTGGGCATAAGCGGTAGGATAGAGCTCGTCGATGGCGTCCTGATAGAACACGCCGGAGCCATACATGCCCTCAATGATCTTCCGGGGGGCATGGCCCTTCCGGAAGCCGGGGACAGCGATGCTCTTCCGGTTCTTGCGATAGACCTTGTCCACCGCGGCCTCAAACTCCTCGGCGCCCACCTCGATGACCAGCTCGACGGCGCTGTTCTCCTGATTTTCTTTACTCTTGACGTTCATCTACTTACTTCCTCCTGAATGTGTAATATCAGAATCCTATCTATAGTACCAAATCTTTTCGGACTTTTCCACTCTTTTTTTCAAAATCGAAAAAATTCTTCTTTAGGGCTTTACGGGAGCACCAGTTTGGGCACGAAGCGCAGGTAGTCGGCGGCCACCAGGCGGTAGTCCACTCCATTGCGCTCTCCCTCGATGGCCAGGCGGTGGCTGCCCCCGTGGAGGTGGCCATAAAAGCACCGCTCCACCCTGTAGCGCTCCAGCAGCGCCAGGATCTCGGGGCAGGTATAGCCCTGGTAGAGAGGCGGATAATGGAGAAAGCACAGCTTGGGCTTGTCCCCCGCCGCCTTCAGGGATGCCTCCAGACGGATGAGTTCCCGGTTGAAGACCTTCTCGTTGTGCCCCTGCTGGTCCTCCTCATAGAACCATCCACGGGTGCCGCACAGGGCAATATCCCCATAGAAATGACAGTTGTTGTGGAGGATGTCCAGGGTCTGGAAGCCGTTCTCAGCAAAGAATTTCTTCATTTTGGAGGCGGTGGTCCACCAGTAGTCGTGGTTGCCTTTCAATAGGAGCTTCCGCCGTCCCGGCAGGGCATCCAGCCAGGCAAAGTCGGGCTTGGCCTGTTCCAGACTCATGCCCCAGGAAATGTCCCCACACAGGACCACCGTGTCCTCCTCCCCCACCACGCCGAAGCCGGCGGAGAGCTTTTCCACGTATCCCTCCCAGGTGCCCCCAAAGACATCCATGGGCTTGTTCGCCCCCAGAGAGAGATGGGGGTCGCCCAGGGCGAATAGGGCCATGGATCTACCTCCTTCTCGACCTTACTGGAGCATCTCCAGCACCCGGTCGGCCATGTTCTCCTTCTCAGTGACCTGCTGGAACCGGATCTCTTTCCCCTTCAGGTTGGCCAGAGGGGCAGGTACCGGAACACCGGTGACCTGGGAGAGCTGGTCCAGAATGTCGGTACCAGCGGCCAGGTCGGTGACGCCCAGAGCGCCCAAAACATTGTCGCAGAACTTGAAGGGGCTGGCAGTGGACACCACCACGGTGGGGGTGTCGTCCCCTGTCTCCCGGCGGTACTCCTCCAGCACGTGGAAGGCCACAGCAGTGTGGGTGTCAATGAGGTAGCCCTTCTCTTTCCACATCTTTTCAATCATGGCCTGGGTCTCAGCGTCACCGCAGCAGCCGGCAGCGAAGTTTTTATCCAGTTGCTTCTTCACCTTCTCGCTGACCTCATAGCGCCCCTCAGAGGCCAGCGCAGACATGTACTCCTTCACAGCCACGTCGTCCCGCTCCGTGAACTCAAAGAGCATCCGCTCCAAATTGGAGGAGATCAGGATATCCATGGAGGGAGACATGGTGCTGTAGAAGGGCCGGTTGCGGTCGTACACGCCGGTTTTGATGAAGTCGGTCAGGACGTTGTTCTGGTTGGAGGCGCAGATCAGCTTGTGAATGGGCACCCCCATCTGCTTGGCGTAGTAGGCCGAGAGGATGTTGCCGAAATTGCCTGTGGGGACGCAGACGTTGATAGGATCACCCTTCTGGAGCTTGCCCTCCTTGAGGAGATCACAGTAGGCCGAGATATAGTAGACAATCTGCGGCAGAATGCGGCCCCAGTTGATGGAGTTGGCAGAGGAGAAGAAATAGCCCCGGCCGGCCAGAGTGTCCCGGAGGGCAGCGTCGGAGAAAAGCTGCTTCACGCCGGTCTGAGCGTCGTCAAAGTTGCCCACCACGGCACAGACGCCCACGTTGTCCCCCTCCTGGGTCTGCATCTGGAGCTGCTGGATGTCGGAGACGCCGTCCTTGGGATAGAACACCAGAATACGGGTCCGGTCCACATCCTTGAAGCCCTCCAGGGCGGCCTTGCCGGTATCTCCGGAGGTGGCCACCAGAATGCACACCGTCTTCTGCTCCTCGTTCTTGCTCAGAGAAGCCGACAGCAGGTGGGGCAGCATCTGAAGGGCCATATCCTTAAAGGCACAGGTGGGTCCATGCCAAAGCTCCAGGCAGTAGGTCTTGTCGTCCAGCTGCCGTACCGGCGCCACAGCTTTGGTGTCAAACTTGTCAGGACCGTAGGCCCGCGTGGCATAGGCGGAGAGCTCAGAGGCCGTGAAGTCATCCAAGTAAGAGCCCATCACAAAGACCGCCCGCTGCTGATAGGACATATCGGTCATGGTTTTGAGCCCGTTGGGAGAGAGCTTGGGCAGCACTTCCGGCGTCAGCAGACCGCCGTCCAGGGCCAGCCCTTGGGCGATCGCCTGGGCCGCGCTGCATTTCTGGTTCTTGTTTCTTGTGCTTACATACTGCATACTTCGTTCACGACCCTCATCAGATTAGAATAAAAGACCTTCTCCAGCAGCGCTTCGCTGTAATTGCGCCGGAGCAGGTGCTCATAGAGCTTTTCCATGTCCTGGATACCGCTCATGCCCCGGGGCATGCTGGTGATCCCGTCCCAGTCACCGCCCATGGACACATTGTCCTCCCCGCCCAGGGCGAGGAAGTACTCCAGGTGGGAGACCACCGTGTCAAAATCCGGGTCATCTCCCAGGAAGCCGGCGTACATGTTGAGGCCGGCCACCCCATTGGTGTTTATTATGGCAGTAAATTGCTCATCGGTCAAGTTCCTCGAATGAGGAAATACGGACCGGGCGTTGGAATGGGTGGCCACCACCGGCCGGTCGGTGATCTCCATCACATCCCAGAAACCAGGGTCGGACAGATGGGACACGTCCACCAGCATTCCCAACTCCCCCATGGTATTCACAAAGGCTCTTCCCTGTTCAGACAGTCCCCGGTCCTGCTCCTCGGCATTGGTACCAGAGAGGGCGTTAGGATGGTTCCAGGTAATGTTCACAATGCGGACCCCCATCTGATGGGCCATTCGAAGCTTCTCCAGATCACAGTCCAGAAGCTCTGCGCCCTCTGCAGACAGAAAGGCCGCCGTTTTTCCGGTGGCAAAGGCCGCCTCAGCCTCAGCGCCGGTCCGACAAAAGATTACCAAATCGGCATTGGCATCTATCTCGCTTCGAAAGAGGGCGTATTCCTCCAAAAAGACCTCCCACAGCGACCGGCCCGGCATGTCCTCCGGGGAGCCAAAGGTGGCAAAAAACTGGGCCCAGCGACCCTTGCCCCGCCGACGCTCCAGGTCCAAGTGACCCGTCTGGCGGCGAAGCCCGCCGCCCTCCAGGTAACATTTTAATATGGTATCACAGTGTCCGTCAAACAGATCCATGGCTAAAACGCATCCTCTATGTAGTTGATCTCCGGTTCGCGGGTGGCTGTACCCTCCGGGGCGTAGACCTCCGCCACATCGAATCGGGGTTGGAGTTCCGTGGTGTATTCCTGCAAGTAAAGCTGGGCCGATATCCGCACCCGCTCCTGCTTTCCCCGATCCACGAAGGCCCTGGCCGGAGCAAATGCGGCGCTTTTTCTTAGCTTCACCTCTGTAAAGACAATGTACTTGTCATTTACTGCAATCAGGTCGATCTCGCCGAACCGGCACCGCCAGCCAGCGGCAACTATCCGCCATCCCTTAACTCGTAGCCAATCCGCCACTTGGGACTCTCCCCAGCGGCCCAGCAGCCGCCGGTCTCCCCCCGTCACGGTATCTCACCGCCGGCATAAAACTTTTTGAGAAAGCTCTTCCGGTGGATGGGACAGGGTCCGTGCTGCCGCAACAGTTCATAGTGTCGTTTGGTGGGGTAACCTTTGTGGCGTTCAAACTCGTATTCCGGGTACGCCTTGGCCATCTCCTCCATGTACCGGTCCCGGCTCACCTTGGCCAGAATAGAGGCCGACGCGATATTGGCACTGAGGCTGTCTCCCTTAATAATGGTGCGGTGTGAACAGGAGATTCCCTTGTCACGATTTCCGTCGATGAGGGCAAAATCCGCCTTCGGGTCCAGGGCCCGGATGGCCCGGTCCATGGCCAGCAGGCGGGCGGAGAGGATGTTGATCTCGTCGATGGTGGCGGCATCCATAGAGGTCACCGCCCAAGCCACCGCCCTCTCCCGGATCTCGTCGAAGAGCCGGTCCCGCTGCTTTGGGGTCAGTTTTTTAGAATCGTTGAGGCCTTCCGGGACCCATCCCCAGGGCAGGATCACCGCCGCGGCGTACACATCTCCGGCCAGAGGACCCGCCCCCGCCTCGTCAGCGCCGCACACCATCAGGGCGCCCTCCTGCCGGCACTGGGTCTCAATGGCCCAGAGATCAGTCTGTTCCATCTTCTTCGACTCCTTCCGGCATCTCGAGTGTAAAGCGTCCAAGCTTACCACCGCGAAACTCATCCAGCAGCACCCTCGCCATACGGTTGAGGTCTACTTCGCCCCTGGAGATGAGAAAGCCGCGCTTCCGGCCAGCCGCCTCCAGCAGCTCCCAGCCGGGGGTGCCCGGCTCCGGGGTCAGCTTATAGCGGTCGGTCAGGGCCTGGGGGTACCGGGCGGCCAGCTCCTCCATGAGGGTACAGCCCAGCTCCTCAACGTCCATAATATCGTCCTTGATGGCGCCAGTATAGGCCAGACGGCGTCCCACCTCCTGGTCCTCGAACTTGGGCCAGAGGATGCCGGGGGTGTCCAGCAGGTCCAGTCCGGCATCCACCGCCACCCACTGCTTGCCCCGGGTGACACCCGGGCGGTCCTGGGCCTTGGCTGACTTGCGTTTGGCTACCTTATTGATAAAGGTGGATTTTCCCACATTAGGCACGCCTACCACCATCACCCGGACGGGGCGGCCCACCTGGCCCTTCTCCCGCCACCGGGCGATCTGCTCCTTCAGGGCCTCCTTTGCCACATTGGAGAACTGATCCACACCCTTTCCCGTCTTGCTGTCGGTCTCCAGTACAGCGCAGCCCCGGTCCCGGAACCATTTGCCCCAGGCCTTGTTCAGTGCCGGGTCAGCCTGGTCCGCCCGGTTTAGGACGATGAGCCGAGGCTTGCTCCCCGCCAGCTCGTCAATGTCCGGATTCCGACTGGACCGCGGGATACGGGCGTCGATGACCTCCGCCACCAGGTCCACCAGCTTCAGATCCGCCTCTATCATCCGGCGGGTCTTGGTCATGTGGCCAGGATACCATTGGATATTCAAGCCCTTTCGCTCCTTCCTCCGCAACCTTGCGCCTTCGCGCTATATTGGAGTTTATTATACAACACTTTCAGGCGAAATGAAAAGAGTCCTGTTGCCTTTTTGAAAAAGGATACAAAAAAGGAGCGGCGAACCGCTCCTTTTCCGTAAGGATTTTCTTACAGCTTCTCCTTGATCTTGGCACTCTTGCCCACACGGTCACGCAGGTAGTAGAGCTTAGCCCGGCGCACCTTACCGGTACGAACGGTCTCGATCTTCTCAATGACGGGAGAGTGGAGGGGGAATACCTTCTCCACGCCGACGCCGTAGGAGACACGGCGAACGGTAAAGGTCTCGGCGATGCCACCGTGCTTCTTGGCGATCACAGTGCCCTCGAAGACCTGAATACGCTCACGGTTGCCTTCCTTGACCTTGATGTGCACCCGGACGGTGTCGCCCACTTCCACCTTGGGGGGCTCGGCCTTCAGGTACTTCTCATTGAAATTCTGCATGAGATCCATTTTTACTTCCTCCTGTTTATAGGCGTTCGTGCCGACTTTTACGCCGCTCTCCCCTTTTGGGAGCGGCACCGCAGAGGACCACCCTTTATCAAAGCCAAAATATGATACCATGGAAAGCAGAAAAATGCAAGTCTATTTTTCCATTTTTCTCTCTCTGAACTGGCAGAGCAACAGCCAGCAGCCCATGATGGCCAGGGTAGCGCCTCCTCCACGAGCCAGGAGGCTGATCCCCCCTGCCAGCAGCCCGGCACCCAGGGCCAGGGAACAGAGCCTCACCCCTGCCACCGCGGTGTCGTGGGGCAGGAATCCGGTCAGGATAAGTAGCAGGGCCCGCCCCCCGTCCAGAGGCCACACCGGCAACAGATTGAACCAGCCCAAGCACAGGCTCAGGCCTGCCAGAAGCCAGCTCTCCTCCCGGCCATTTCCCAACCGCAGCGCTGCTAGGGCCAGCAGCAGGCTTGCCCCCGGACCGGCCAGGATGGACAGTAGTTCTCCGGCGTAGGTCAGCGGATACCGCCGGTCCAGCATCATTTCGCCCCCAGAGATCGTCAGGTGCAAAGCCTTTACAGCTCCTCCCTGGAGCCGCACAGCGGCGTAATGTCCCAGCTCGTGAACGGCGGCGGCCAGAGCTGCCCAGATCAGCACCCCCTCCCCGTCCAGCATGGCCAGGACGGCAGCCAGCAGAAGAAAGCCAGGGCTGAGTTTGACACCCTTTACCACTTCCACTGTCTACTCCGTCCCGATATAGTCCGATGGGTCCACCAACTCCCCATTCACCTTTACCTCGAAGTGGAGATGGGCACCGGTGACCTCGCCGGTATCCCCCACCTCGGCCACCTTTTCCCCTGCCGCCACCTGCTGTCCCGGCTGGACACACAGGCGGCTGCAGTGGGCATAGAAGCTGGTAACACCATTTGCGTGCTGGATCTGAAGATACAGACCGTAGGCTGGACTCTCGCCGATGTAGTCCACCACCCCGGCGGCAAAGGCCTTAATATCTGTCCCGTAGTTGGCGGCCAGATCCAGACCGTTGTGGAATTTCTCGCCCCCTTCGATGGGGTGCTCTCGGAGGCCAAAGCCAGAGGAGACCGGCGCCATTACCGGCGCGACGGTCTCCCCCACTCCCAACGGATCTGCTGTCTGGTTCTCCGCCTCCTCCGGGGCGGGCGCTTCTTCGACTTGGGCAGGCTGTACAGTCTCCTCTAGAGGCGGCGGCGTCTCCGCCTCCACCGGCCAGCGAAGAGTGCCAGCGCTCTCGGCCAGCCGCTCCGCCTCACGGACATAAAGCGGGTTGTCGCGTCTGGCGAAGGTATAGGGGCTCCACCCCTCCTCTATGCCCAGCACCGACTTCCACACCTGAGCCACCATCTCGCTGCCGCTCTCTCCCCGGTCTACGGCGCGGCCCAGATCGGCAAACACAGTTTTGAAGTCGGTATCTGTCCGGATGATCTGGAGGAGTTCCCCCCGGATCTCCTCCATACCGCTGGGGACAGCATCCCGGCCCAGAAAGACGGCCAGAAAAATCACCACACACAGAACCAGTTGAAAGAGACGCCTCTTTTCGCGGGGCGCCAAAACCACGTTCCGTCTGTCACGCCGTCCACCGGATACGTTCCTCCGGCGACTCGTGGTCTCCCAACGCCGTGCGCTCTCCATGCCTGACGCCCTCCCATCCTCACGGTTTCACCCCATCCTATTCGGACGGGCCATGAGATATGACGGGTACCGGTTCCTCAGCCTTTCTTTTTCTCCATGGCTTTGTCCATGGCATGGCGCACCGGCGCTGAGCGCTCCCGGCGATTGTTTCTGGCCAACACGGCGGCGATCTGCCCACTCACCTGCTCCACCTCCTGCCGGAACACCGTGGCCGACAGCCGCAGGGCGCCGTGGCCCAGGATGATGAGCTGTTCCGCGCCATCCGAGGTGGCCACCCGGACCCGATGGCGCTTGCCCAGCTCAAAGGTGGTCTTTTCGATGTAGGCATCCGCCGTCTCGGCCTCCTTGGTGTATACCACGTAGATATTGTGATAGCGGGTGACTTCTCCCAGGTTCCCCGGCACCTTGTAGGCGTCAAAGACCAGGATGACCTCGCACTTGCGGAAGCCTTGGTAGTTGCTCAGGAGGTCCATAAGCATCTTTCGGGCGGCGTCCAGGTTATCCTGGGCCACTGTTTTGAGCTCCTCCCAGGCAAAAATGATGTTGTAGCCGTCCACCAGCAGATACTCCGGCCCCCGGTTCTGCTCCATGAGCCGGTATTTCTCCCCGTCCAGGCTGGTCCGGGCTGGCTTGGGTGCGGGTCGGAAGGCCTCCCGCTCCACCTTTCCGTAGGTCCGTTCATAGATGGCCTGCAACTCCTTGTCTTCCTCCAGTGAACCTGCCCAGCTCCGCCGGCTCCCGCTGGCAGGCATAGGGTCCGGAGCTTCCTCCTCCGCCGGCGCAAGATCGATGCCGCTGCTCACATGGGCCATCTCGGGCACCTTGTCCCACTTCACCACATATCCGGCGCCATGGGCGCAAAATACCGAGTCGGCGGGATTCTCCAGGTCCCGGTCCGGATCGTAGCCCAGGGCCTCCACCACACCGGTCTGATCCCGGCAGGGCTCATAGCCCCGGAAAACGCAGTTCAGCCGCCCCTGGCCCCTGGTATAGGCCGTCACCTCTCTTGCATAGTCCCCCAGCTCGGCCACCGGCGCGGCTCCAGTGAGCACCGTCTCAGGTCCCATCGTCTCAGGCGGGTCTACTCTCCCCCCCATGCGCTGGAGGTCAGACATGGCCCGGCCCACATATTCCCCGGGAATTTCGAGGCGAAAGTCATACCACGGCTCCAAAAGGACACTCTGAGCCTCCATGAGGCCCTGGCGCACCGCCCGGTAGGTGGCCTGTCGGAAGTCTCCTCCCTCAGTATGCTTTTCATGAGCACGGCCGGCCGTCAGAATGATGCTCATGTCGGTGATGGGCGAGCCCGTAAGCACGCCCAAGTGGACCTTCTCCTCCAGATGGGTGAGGACAAGCCGCTGCCAGCGTCCCTCCAGCACATCCTCCGGGCAGGCAGTACCGAATTGCAGTCCACTTCCGGGCGGCAGCGGCTCCAGCAGAAGATGGACCTCGGCGTAGTGGCGCAGGGGCTCGTAGTGCCCCACGCCCTCCACCGGGGCAGCGATGGTTTCCCGATAGACGATGCTCCCAGGTCCAAAGGAGACCTCCAGGCCAAACCGCTCCCAAGCCAGCCGGCGAAGGACCTCCAACTGGATCTGGCCCATGAGCTGGATGTGGATCTCCCGGAGCTGTTCGTTCCACACCAGATGGAGCTGAGGGTCCTCCTCCTCCAGCTGACGCAGCTTCATCATGGCGGTATAAGGATCCTGCCCCTCGGGCAGCAACACCTGGCAGGAGAGGACAGGCTCCAAGGCGGGCTCCTCCCCTGGCGGCTCGAATCCCAGCCCTTCCCCCGGCTTTGTCCGGCTCAGGCCGGTAACGGCGCACACTGTTCCCGGCTCCGCCCGTTCTACAGTCTGAAACTTCTCACCGGAGTAAATGCGTATCTGATCTGCCTTCTCCTCCCACACCTTTTCGTCAGGCAAACCTGGGCGGCGATTGGTCAGGAGGTCCTTCACCTTCAGCGTCCCGCCAGTGACCTTCAGATAGGTCAACCGGTTCCCCTGGCTGTCCCGGGCAATTTTAAAGATTCGCGCTCCGAACTCCGCCGGTGCCGGCTTCTGGCGGGTGTAGCGATCCAGACAGTCCAGCAGCCGATCCACCCCCTCCAGCTTCAGGGCAGAACCGAAGCAACAGGGAAAGAGCTTTCGTTCCGTAACAAGCTCAGCCAGAGCGGCATCTGTTAAAGCGCCGTCTTTCAGGTAGGTTTCCATGGTGGCCTCATCACACATGGCAGCCTCCTCCAGCCAATCCGCCCGGCTGCCTTCCCCTACATCTATGCACCCCTCGTCCAGCTTGGCCTTCAGCTCACAGATGAGTGCTGTACGGTCCGCCCCTGCCAGGTCCATCTTGTTTACAAAGAGGAAAACCGGTACTCCATAGCGCTTCAGAAGCCGCCACAGGGTCATAGTGTGGCCCTGGACTCCGTCTGTGCCGCTGATAACCAGGATGGCATAGTCCAGCACCCCCATAGTCCGCTCCGCCTCGCTGGAGAAGTCCACGTGTCCCGGCGTATCCAACAGGGTAATGGTAGTCTCTCCCAACGGCAGGATGGCCTGCTTGGAGAAGATGGTAATGCCCCGCTCCCGCTCGATGGGATCGGTGTCCAAAAAGGCGTCCTGGTGGTCCACCCGACCCAAACGCCGGAGAGACCCACTCCGGTAGAGCAAGCCTTCCGACAGGGTGGTCTTTCCCGCATCCACGTGGGCCAGAATGCCGACGGCCAGTTTTTTCATAAGCATTTCTTCCTCTTTGTCTGCTAGTTTGCCTTCAAAACATAGGGAGAGGGCGGTGGAGCCGATGTCCGGTCCCCGCCGCCCCCATTCAGCTTTTCTTAGTGTACCACGCTCCGGACCCGGAATCAACCCAAGGCCCTTTCCGCCTCGCCACAGTTATTGCGCTTATATTGTCCTTCTCCCCCATTCCCGGAGTCGAGGGATGGAATTTATTCAGTGGCGATGATAACCTGCTGGGCATGAGGTGCTGTCAAGATAGCTCTATTACGACCTCATCCCACTGCTGGAGCAGTGGGGACTGTGGACCAGTCAGGAGGCCTTCCGACCCTGGCACTCAACGCTAACCAGCCTCCTCTGCCTTGCGGCCATACCGTCGGCGGTTCTCCTTGCCGTAGGCTTCAGTGCGGTAAGACAGAGGTTGAGGCATCCCCACCGCCTACTGTTGGCCATAGTTGTACACAGCCGGCATGCCTTTCTTATCTCTGGATCTGTTTTCGGTGCTTTTATTGTACGATGTAGCTCTCATCCCCCTGCTCTAGCAGCGAGGAAGAAAACAGAGTGCGGGCCAGGCCCACTAGAGCCGCGGTATCTCCGCTACCGCAGGTCTCATAGGGGGAGTGCATGGCCAGCTGGGCGATACCCACGTCGGCCGTCTTCACCGCCACATGCTGAGCGGAAATATTGCCCAGGGTGGTCCCGCCGGGGATGTCCGAGTGATTGGTGAAGGTCTGGAGACACACCCCCACCTTTTCCGCCAGGACGCGGACCACAGCCGCGGAGACCGCATCGGTGGTGTACTTCTGGTTTCCGCTGAACTTGAGCACCACACCCCCGCCCGGCTTGGGACGGTTGACGGGGTCGCACCGGTCCCCATAGTTGGGGTGCACCCCGTGGGCGTTGTCGGCGGAGAGCATGAAGCTCTGGGGCAGCTTTTGCAGATACTCACCCGGGGTGAGCCCAAGACCCTCTGCGATTCTGCGCAGAGTGTCCTCTAGGAAAGCAGAGGCCGCCCCCTGCTTGGTGGAGGAACCGATCTCCTCGTTGTCCAGCACCACGTGGACGGGGACGCTCTTCCCCGGTGCACTCTCCAGGAATCCAGTCAACGAGGAGAAGGCGCACTGGATGTCGTCCAGACGCGGGCTGGACAGGAAGGCCCCATTGGCGCCCCAGACGCTGGGCGCCTGGCGGTTATACACGAACAGGTCATGGCTCAGGATGTCCCCGGCGTTGACGCCGCACATCTTGGCCACCGTCTCCAGCAGTGGCTCCGCATCTGCCATGCCGTAAAGAGGGAGCAGATCCCGCTGCACCTTGTACTCATGGCCACTGTTGGCGTTCCGGTCCATGTGGATGGCAAGGCTGGGAATGAGCAGCAGGTCCCGGTCCACGTTCACCAGCCGGGTAGACACCCCCCGCTCCGTCTTCACCAGGACCCGGCCCGCCACCGACAGCGGACGGTCGAACCAGGGAGCCAGCAGGGCGCCGCCGTATACTTCCACGTTGAGCTTCCGATAGGCCCCTTCCACGGTGATCTCCGGGTTCTCCTTGATCTTCAGCATGGGAGAGTCGCTGTGGCTGGCCATGATCATAAAGCCCCTAAAATCCTTCTCCGGCACCCGGAAGGCGATGATGGCCGACCCGTTCCGGGTGACGAAATATTTGCCTCCCGCCCGGATGGCCCAGTTTGCGCTCTCCAGGAGCTGCTCATAACCTGCCTCCAGCAGGCGGTTCTTCTGTGCTTCGATCACATGATAAGGGCTGGGGTTGGACTGGATGAAGTCCAGCAGCTCTTTATCGTAATTGTGTTCCATGTTTTAGTCATCCTTTCGGCCAACCAGGTTCGGCGGACCACGGCCCGCAGAGTCAGCCCAACAGGCATTATACTCCCACCATGCGACAAAGAGCAACACAGTTTCCCGTTTTAATCCTCCGGCAGGCCCGCAGCAGGAAGGGTATACTCCTTACCGCCCACGGTCACCGACCGGATGGCGCTCAGGTCCAGCGCCTGGGACAGAACGAACTGATACCGCTGCGTCCCGTCATACATGAGCACCGGCGTATTTTCTGCCGCCCACCAGCCACCGGAACCGTCCCGGGGCAGGTCCTCCACTGCCACCGCGGTGCCGTCCCGGAGGCGGAGGGTCATCCCCTCCAGAGCCTCATCGACGCCCGAGGCCCAGCTCTTGAGATAAAGGCTCCGCAGAAATCCCTCCTGGATCTCCTGTGGCAGACCCCGGGAGTTGCCCTGGATCTGACCGGCCCCGGAGGCGGCCAGCCATTCGGTGACATTCGGCGCCTCCAACACCACCTCCAACTGCCCCACGGAGATGGAGAGCCAGGTGATCCGCCCTTCCATTTCATAGTCCAAGAGCAGTGGGACGTCCTCCGGATGCAGGTTGGCAGCCAGGTCATCTGTGGTATTCACCACGGGGAGATCCACCTCACAGCGGACGGCCTGCTGCTCCACAATGGGAATGGTCACTGCTCCGTAGGTCTGTTCCGTCTGGCCGTCATGCCTGAGCTGGAGAGTGAAGCCCATCTCCTCCACTTCCTCCAACTCCTGGCTGTAGAAGGACGCCTTTACCAGGGCGGTCTGGGTCTCCTGATCGTATCCCATCTGCTCCATGAGGGAGCTGCAAGTGGACAGGGTGATCCTGCTGGGCCACCACTCGTACACCGATCTGTCCGCCGCAAGTGCCCCCGCTACATCGGGCGGCACTGGTGCAACTTCAAGATAGGCGTAGACCCGCTCCCCTGCGCACAGGGCGGCCGTCAGCTCCGCCCGGGGCTCCGTCTCCCCCGCCTCCCCGCCGGTGGTCTCGTACTCCGACCACTCCGGGACGGGCTCCGTGGTCGAGACACCCATATCTGCCCGGGCGATCTCTCGCAGGGAGTTGAGGACAGCAAAGGCGGTGGCACAGCAGAGCATTCCCACAATCGCTGCGACCAGGAGCCCCCGCAGCAGGCGGCTGCGGCGCTGAGCACATCTCTTATCCTCTTTCCCCTTGAGCATGCTCATGGTCCGTGTCCTGATCTGCCGGGCGGAAAAAGGCGTGGAGCCCTCCAGGTCCAGCCGTTCCTCCCAGTAACCGTCCATCAGGTCGAATATATCACGCTTCACCGGTCTCATCCCCTTTCGTCAGCATGGCCTTCAGCTTTTCCCTGCCCCGTCTCAGCCTGGTTTTGACCGTGGGCTCCTTGAGCTTCATTGCCTCGGCGATCTCCCGCACGGTCTGGGCATAGTAGTAGTGGCGGAGAAAGATCTCTCGGTCCGTCTCCGGCAGGGCCTCCACCGCCTGGCGGACCTGCACCCGCTCCTCCTCCCGGGTCAGTCCCTCAGTGGGGTCAGAGGAGTCCGGGAGCTCCAGGAGGTTCTCCTCCAGCGGCAGGGTCCTTCCGGCCTGGCGGAGCTTATTTCTGGCCTTGTTCCGGGCCACCGCCCCCAGCCATCCCTTCACATGGCCCGCCCGAAGGTCAGTGGCCTGATCCCAGGCCGCCAGAAACACATCGGAGACCACCTCCTCCCCATCCTCCGGCGGCATGGCGCCACGGAGAATATTCCAGACAATCACGGAGACGTAAGGCAGATAGGCCGTCATCAGCCCCTCCAGCCCGGCCGGGTCCCCTGCCCTGATCTTCCGCAGCATTGCCGCTTCTCTCATCACAAATGCTCACCTTCTCTCTCAGCTTTCATAAACAATATCACATTTTGGGTACCGTTGGTTTCATCCCTGCCGCTTTTCGTTCATTTCCTTTTTTGTTGCGATACGCACAACAAAAGAACACAGTTGACTTTGCTCTTCTGGCAAAACAGAGAAATCTATCGGCATTACTCCGCTTTCCGTTGACTTTTCGCCGGAATCTGTTGTATGTTTAATTCACATCATATGACTGACGGAAGTGGGCGGACCACATGGAGTATGATGCTTGAGATTGCCGACCGTCTGGGCACACCTAAAGGTGCCCGGACGGTCTTTTTGTATCTTCCGGGCGGAAAGGAGCACCTTTTGATCGGATACATCCACTCTGTGGAATCCATGGGGTTGGTGGACGGCCCCGGCGTGCGGGCGGTGGTATTTTTGCAGGGCTGCCCTCTGCGATGCCTCTACTGCCACAACCCCGACACCTGGACCGGCAGCGGCACCGAGTTCACCCCGGAGGTCCTCACTGCCAAGCTGCTGCGCTTCCGGCCCTATTTCTCCCGGGGCGGCGGCGTCACCTTCTCCGGTGGGGAACCCCTTTTACAGCCGGAATTTCTGGCCGAGATGCTGGAACGTCTCCACACCGCCGGGGTCCACACCTGCCTGGATACGGCAGGCGCCGGTCTGGGGGACTACGGCGCCATCCTGCGCCATACGGACCTGGTGCTCTATGATGTGAAGCACCACCAGGCCGAGGGCTACCGGAAGATCACCGGCCAGCCCATGGACCGTACCCTGGCCTTCGTGGAGGCAGTGCGGGAGGCCGGCGTCCCCATGTGGGTGCGCCACGTGGTGGTCCCCGGCCTCACCGACGGCGAAGACCATCTGGCCGCTCTAGGGGACTACATCTCCACCCTGCCCAACGTGGAGAAGGTGGAACTCCTCCCCTACCACACTATGGGGGTCCACAAATACGAGGCCCTAGGCATCCCCTACACCCTGGAGGGCGTCCCCCCCATGGACAAGACGAAACTGGAAGACTGGGAGCGGCGGCTCAACGAGCGCTGCTGCCGGAAAACCGACAAATGAGAAAGGAATGGGAGCTATGAGCATCGATGTCAACTGCACCGCCTGGAAGGGATTCCGTACCGGCGAGTGGCGTCACCTGGTCAACGTGCGCAACTTCATTCAGAAGAACTACACCCCCTATGAGGGCGGGGACGACTTTCTGGCCCCCATCTCCCCCAAGACCGCCAAGGTGTGGGAGAAGGCCGAGGCCCTGATTCTGGAGGAGATCAAGAAGGGCATCATCGACGTGGAGACCGACGTGGTCTCCGGCATCGACAACTTCGCCCCTGGCTACATCGACCAGGAGAACGAGGTCATTGTGGGCCTCCAGACCGACGCCCCCTTAAAGCGCATCGTCAACCCCTTCGGCGGCATCCGCAACGCCACCTCCGCCCTGGAGCAGTACGGCTACCAGCTCAACCCGGAGATCGAGCGGCACTTCCGTCTCTACCGCAAGACCCACAACGAGGGCGTGTTCGACACCTATCCCAAGCGCACCCGGGACGCCCGACACGTCGGGCTCCTCACCGGCCTGCCCGACGCCTACGGCCGGGGCCGCATCGTGGGAGACTACCGCCGGGTACCCCTTTACGGCACCGACTTCCTCATTGATGAGAAGGAAAAAGACCTGGACATGCTGGACGGCCCCATGACCGACGAGCGCATCCGCCTGCGGGAGGAGGTCCAGATGCAGATCCGGGCTTTGAAGGAGATGGCCGCCATGGCCGCCCGGTACGGCTGTGACATCACCCGTCCCGCCGAAAACGCCCGTGAGGCGGTCCAGAACCTCTATATGGCCTATCTGGCTGGCATCAAGGAGAACAACGGTGCCGCCACCTCCCTGGGCCGCGTCTCCACCTTCCTGGATATCTATCTCCAGCGGGATCTGGAAAATGGCGTTCTGGACGAGATGGGCGCCCAGGAGCTCATCGACCAGTTCGTCATCAAGCTGCGGCTGGTACGTCACCTGCGCACCCCCGAGTACAACGAGCTCTTCGGTGGCGATCCTACCTGGGTCACCGAGTCCATCGGCGGCATGGGTGTGGATGGCCGCACCCTGGTGACCAAGAGCTCCTTCCGTATGCTCCACACCCTCACCAATCTGGGCACCGCCCCCGAGCCCAACCTCACCGTCCTCTGGAGCAGATCCCTCCCCCAGGGCTTTAAGGACTACTGCTCCAAGATGAGCATTCAGACCGACTCCATCCAGTACGAGAGCGACGAGCTCATGCGGCCCATGTACGGTGACGACTACTGCATCGCCTGCTGCGTCTCCGCCATGGCGGTGGGCAAGCAGATGCAGCTCTTCGGCGCCCGGGCCAACCTGGCCAAGAGCCTCCTCTACGCCATCAACGGCGGTGTGGACGAGAAGAAAGGCGGCGTCATCATCCCCGGCATCCAGCACGACATGGACGAGGTGCTGGACTACCCCAAGGTACTGGGCAACTACAAAAAGGTGCTCTCCTATGTGGCCGAGCTCTACGTGGACACCATCAACATCATCCACTACATGCACGACAAATACGCCTACGAGAGCAGCCAGATGGCCCTCCACGACACCCTGGTGGAGCGGCTGGCCGCCTTCGGCGTGGCGGGGCTGTCCATCGCCGCAGACTCCCTCTCCGCCATCAAGTTCGCCAAGGTGAAACCCATCCGCAACGCGGCAGGGATCGCCGTGGATTTTGCCATCGAGGGGGACTTTCCCAAGTACGGCAACGACGACGACCGGGTGGACGACATCGCCGTGGAGATAGTCTCCTACTTCTCCGCCGAGCTGAAGAAGCACCCCCTCTACCGCAATGCCATCCACACCCTCTCCGCCCTCACCATCACCTCCAACGTGATGTACGGCAAGAAGACCGGCGCCACCCCCGACGGCCGCAAGGCGGGCGAGCCCTTCGCCCCCGGCGCCAATCCCATGCATGGCCGGGACAAGAACGGCGCACTGGCCTCCCTCAACTCCGTGGCCAAGATCCCCTACCGGGCGGTGTGTCAGGACGGCGTGTCCAACACCTTCTCCATCGTCCCCGAGGCCCTGGGCAAAAATGAGGTCCAGCGGAAATCCAATCTGGTATCCATCCTGGACGGCTACTTCACCCAGGGAGCCCACCACCTCAATGTGAACGTGCTCCACCGTGAGACTTTGGTGGACGCCATGGACCACCCCGAGAAGTACCCCACCCTCACCATCCGGGTCTCCGGCTACGCGGTGAACTTCAACCGTCTCTCCCGGGAACAGCAGGAGGAAGTGATCCGGCACACCTTCCACACCGCCGTCTGACGCAGTGTGCGATGCACCCCTGTCCTTCCCTTTCCCCGGTCTTTTCCCATCCCAAAATTGCAGATGACAAAAGTGCGGCTCAGGTTTTTCCTGGCCGCACTTTTTGTTTGCTCCGGTGGGTTCCATTTTCCTGAACTGGGGTATTTATACAGGTTATACCTGTCCGTCTACCATCCCCTGGGCGTAGGCGATCACCAGCTCCAGCTGATTCTGATTCAAATGCCCTGCCAGGGCCAGCAGCTTTTGCAGCTCCCGATTCTCCTCTCTTTTGTTCTGGGAAAATGACGTACAGTCCCTGACGTCTGAAAGTCCCATAATGTAATCGATACTCGCGTGAAAAAGCTTTGACATCACGAGAATCTGGGCAAAACTCGGGTAGTGAAGCTCCCGCTCATACGCGCTGACCGTCTCTTGCGAGACACCCAACTCGATGCTCAGCCGGGTCTGGGTCATGCGCAGCTCCTGGCGCAGTTCCTTGATGCGATTTCCCAATCTACTCACCTCCGTCCGGCTTTTCAAATTTTACAAGTTAATCTTGTAAAATTTAGAGGTTAATGCTATAATCCTTACAGGTTTAACCTGTATATATACGGGATGACTGGCAGATGAAGGGGGTGATGTTATATGTGGTTCACAGGGGGTATTGCAGCCAGAGGCAATCTGTCTGTATGGACCAGAGCCGGCCCTCCCAGGCGCTTCCCACCGGAAACCATGGGGCGGGGCCCTCCCTTATTTCAGAGCTCACACATTGCGTTATCTGAATAAAGGAGGAACATCCTACATGAGAAGAAAGGTTTTATCCAGTATTCTCGCCATCTGCATGATATTCTCTCTGCTGCCAACGATGGCATTGGCGGCAGATACCACCGCTCCCACTCTGTCTTCCGCCGCCATCGACGGGACCTCTCTGGTCCTCACCTATGATGAGACCCTGGACGAGAGCTCCACGCCCGATGCCTCTGACTTCACCGTCTCCGGCATTGCGGCTGGCAGCGATGTGAGCAGCGTGGCCGTCAGCGGCACCACCGTGACCCTGACCATGGCCAATGCCGCCGTCTTCAGCGACACCGTCACCATCTCCTATACTCCCGGCACCAACCCCATCCAGGACGAGGCCGGCAATCAGGCTGATTCTCTGAGCGGAGAGTCTGTCACCAACAATACCGTGGAGCCCGATACCACCGCTCCCACTCTGTCTTCCGCTACCATCGACGGGACCTCTCTGGTCCTCACCTACGACGAGACCCTGGACGAGAGCTCCACACCCGATGCCTCTGACTTCACCGTCTCCGGCATTGCGGCTGGCAGCGATGTGAGCAGCGTGGCCGTCAGCGG
>NZ_CALXEE010000005.1 GCF_944387245.1 uncultured Intestinimonas sp.
GCCCTCAGCGGAGAGCACATTGACATCCTGTAAGCCGGATATGCAAAACGGCCGCGCCTTTGAAAAGGCGCGGCCGTTTTTTGTTTCAGTAGGGCAGGATCAGGGCAGAGAGGTTGGAGAAGTCGTTATTGCCCATGGTGTAGAGCCCGTCGTCGTCGGGGGCCACCAGCACCAGAATGCTCTCCACATCGCCGTAGCCCACAAGGCCCAGCCGGCTCCGGCACAACTCCACAATGCCGTTGGCCCAAGCGTTTTCATACTCGGTCTGGAGGCTCGTCTGCTCCTCCGCCGACAGATCGTCCAGGTCCACATCGGCGTACTGCTCGGTAAACTGGGTCTGGAAATCAGACAGGGCATCCTCCCGGACCTGGATGAAGAGGTCCATGGGCCGCACCGACACCTCCACGGCGTACCGGGTGTCGTCCAGGGCCACCGCCTGCCGGACGGTGTACTGGGCCTTGGCCGACACCTCGGCCAGCAGGTCCAGGGCCGACTGGCGGGTCTCCTCGGTGAGGAGGCTGTCGTTGAGGTCGAACTGGTAGGCAAAACGCCGGTACTCCTCGTTCAGGGAGGCCTCATAGGCGTCCTGGGCCTCCCCGTCGGTCAGGTCCACCAGCTCCAGAAAGGCGTTGTCCCAGGTGCCCTTGTAGGTCTCGTCCAGCACCCCCTGCACATAGGCGGTGGCGTCAAAGGCGGTCATGGTCTCCCCCTGGCAGGCGGTGAGGGACAGGCCCAGCACCAGGGCCGCCCCGGCGGCGCCCCAGCGGCGGATGGTACGCCCTCTCACCGGCACAGCTCCGCGATGGCCTGGGTGAAGATCTTGCAGGAGAGGAGGAGGTTTTTGATGCTGGCCTGCTCGTCGGCGGCGTGCATCTTGGGGTCGAAGCCGGGGAAGTCGCAGCCAAAGGCCACGCCGCCGGGGATGTCGTGGACGTAGGTGCCGCCGCCGATGGCGATGGGCTTGGGGTCCTTCACCCCGGTATAGGTGGAGTAGCAGTTCAGCAGGGTCTGCACCAGGGGGGAGCCGGCCTCCACACAGTGGACGGTGGTCATATCAGGGGAGCCGGTGACGGCGATGCCGTGGGCGGCAAAGCTGGCCTCGCAGGCCTTCTTGCAGTTCTCCTCATTGGCGCACAGGGGGAAACGCACGTCGAACTTGGCGGTGAAGCCGGTCTCGGTGAGCTTCATGATGGCCAGGTTCAGGGTGAGGGGGCCGGACTCGGCGTCCTCCTGGGCGATGCCCAGGGCCTTGCCCCGGTTATCGCCGAAGGGGAAGAGTTCATGCATGGCCTTGACGGCCTTGGTGGAGCCGCAGTCGGCCAGCTCCAGACCGGAGAGGACCTCCAGCAGGGCGGCGATGGCGTTGATGCCGTCGTCGGGAGAGGCGGCGTGGGCGTTCTTGCCGGCGCAGTGGATATGGCAGCCGCTGGCGGAGCCATTGACGGTAAAGACGGCGCCGGTACGGGCGGACACGGCGTCGCAGAGGGTCTGGACGTCGGCGGGGAAGATCCTCAGCACCATGGCCTCGGCCTCCGGGGGCACCACGTTGGTGCGGAAACCGCCGGTCATGGCAGCCACCCGGGGCAGAGCGGCGCTCTGCTCCCACTGGGCGCCGAAGTCGGGGTGATAGTGGCCCTTCTCGATGTTGATGACAGGGAAGTCGGCGTCGGGGGTGAAGGCATAGGGGGCGTAGGGCTCCTTGCTGTAATAGTAGGCGATGTCCTCAGAGCCGCTCTCCTCGTCGGTACCCAGAATCATCCGCACGTTGGCGGTGAGGGGCAGGCCCAGGTCCCGGACGGCCTTCATGGCCAGCAGGGCGCACACCACGGGGCCCTTGTCGTCGCTGACGCCCCGGCCATAGAGCATGCCGTCCTTTTCCACACAGGTGTAGGGGTCGGTGGACCAGCCGGAGCCCTCCCCCACCACGTCCAGGTGGCCCAGGATGTGCAGTCGGGTCTCCTTGTCGTTGAGGTCGGCCAGGCCCACGTAGTGGTCGTAGTCGGTGGTGGTGAAGCCCAGCTCGGCGCAGAGCTTCAGGGCCTCGTCCAGGGCGGCGGCGGGGCCGGCGCCGAAGGGCTTGCCGGGCTCGGCCTCCCCCTTCACGCTCTTCACGGCCACCAGCCGGGAGATGGCGGCCACCAGCTCCCGCTCCCGGGCGGGGTCGCTCCAATAGGCTTCGATCTTTTCCTGATACATTGCTGATCCTTCCTTTCCAGCGGAGGGACTTCCCTCCGTCTGCTGTTTCATTGAGATGCTTCTCCGTCCTTCCTGGCCAGCTCGTCCAGGTACTTGTAGACCGTGTAGCGGCTCACCCCCAGGCGGCGGGAGACAAAGGGTACGCTCTTGCGGTAGGAGAAGGCGTTTTTCTGCTCCAGCATGGCCACCAGCTTGAGCCGGTCGGCCTTGCCCAGGGCGTCCACCGGCTTGCCCAGGGCGGCCAGGCACTCGTCAAAAAGGTCGCTGAGGGCGCTGTCGCCCCCCTGCCACAAGGCCGTCTTTAGGTCGGCCTCGGCGCTCATCAGATCCACCAGGATGCGGTTGGCGTACACCAGGGAGGTGTAGTCAAAGTTGATGCCCAGGGCCAGGTTGTAGTCCTCTCCGATGAGGTGAAAGGTGGAGGACTTGATCTGGGCCCCGGAAGGGGTGGTGGCGTACAGGTTGACCTGGTCGCTGGTCCGGGCCTCCGGCTCCAGCTCCCGGTCGGTGCCCAGAATGTCCAGAGTGGACCCCACAGTGCGGCCGGAGACGTGGCCGTTATAGATACTCAGGATGGGATGGCTGGGCACTCCCATATCGTGGACCAGGGTCTCGCAGGAGGACCCGAACATCTCAGCGATGCCCCGGGCCGCCCGGTCCAAAAATTCAAAGGCTTCCTCGCGGGTCATGGCGGACTGCCCGCCCTCCTTTCCGCCCCGGCATCGGGGCACGTTCTGCACCAGACATTGGCAGACATTATTTTACCCACAGGCTGTGGAAAATGCAAGGCCTCATCCCAGGGCAAACTGGCAGAGCTTCTTTTCCTCCCCCGGACGAATCTTGATGGAGCGGATCTGGTTCCCCTCGGGAACACACAGCCGCAGCCCCGCCAGCTCCGGCGACTGCTCCAGATCCCCCACCACAAAGAGGAGGACCTGCTTGCCCTGGAAGTGCAGGGAAGAGAGGTAGTTCTTCAGTGGCCGGCCCACCTCCCCCATATAGACGCTGCCGCCGAAAACGAGCAGGTCATAGCTCTGGGGATCGTAGCTGAGTACCGGGGAGGGGTAGTTGAGGGTGACGGTGTGGCCCGCCTTGGCCAGGGCTCGGGCCAGGGCCCAGGCGATGGCGTGGTTTCTGCCCCGGTTGGAGGGCTGGTAGATGAGCAGAACCTTCCGGGCGCCGTAACCCACCTGCTTTTCCACCGGTCGCCGGACCAGATCCCGCCGTCGGGCGGTCCAGTAGAAGACGGCGGCCAGCACCAGTCCGCCGCCCAGCAGCGTTAGAAACACGATCAGCCATGGCGACATACCCACTCCTCCTTTCCCACATTTTCTTTGAAAGAGCGCGGCCCGTGACTGGGCCGCGCTCTCTGCCTTACGTCAGTTGAACTTGTAAATCCGCCGGGCCAGACGGTACAGGCTCACGGAGAGCTTGCGCCCCTGATAGCCCGGGAAATTGCTCACGGCGGAAATGGCCCGGTATTTCATCTTGTGATAAATACCCGGGTCCACCGTGCGCATGTATTCCCACAGCTCGGTCTTCTTCCCCAGGGCGGCGGGTGAGCCGTCGATGAGAAGGAAGATGGAGGAGATGGTCATCATCATGGCCAGATAGTTGAACATATACCGGCTCAGACGGCGGTGCTGGGCCGCCACCTTCCGGAGGTCGTGGGCCTCGATCATCAGCTTGGTCACCCGGACCTGCTGGTCCACCCGCTTGACCATCACCTGCTCGTTGACGCTCTGGTCGGCCCGGCCGATGAAGTAGCGGTAGAAGTCCAGGTCCATGTAGTAGAGGGTCTCCACGAAGGGAAGGGGCTGATAGACGAAGATGTTGTCCACATAGAAGGTGTGCTTGGGCAGCTCCAGGCCGCAGTCCCGCAGCAGCTGGGTGCGGTAGAACACCGAGTGCATCAACAGGTACTGGGAGGGCCGGAACCGGCCGATCTCCTCCCAGGTAAAGACCTTCTCCCGGGGGAATACATTGGCGTAGCGCATGACCTTCTGGGTGTTGTCCTCCACGTGCTCATAGACGTAGTTGCACACCAGCAGGTCCACGGGCTTCTCCATCTGGGAGAACTCCCGCAGCTTTTCAACGACCTTTTTCAGGGCGTCCACGTCGGCCCAGTCGTCGGAGTCCACCACCTTGTAGTAGAGGCCGGTGGCCCGGCGCAGGCCCTGGTTGACACCCTCGCCGTGGCCGCCGTTCTCCTGGTGGACCGCCTTGACGATGGTGGGGTACTCCGCCGCGTAACGGTCGGCGATGGCGCCTGTGTTGTCCTTGGAGCCGTCGTCGATGAGGATGATCTCCACATCCTCCCCGCCCTCCAGCAGGGTCTGGATGCAGTGTTCCATATAGGCCTCGGAATTATAGCAGGGCACCGCGAATGTCAGTAATTTCACAAAATCCGCTCCTGTCACTTCTGTAAAAGCCCGTCGCACAGCTCCAGAGCACGGAGGGCGATGGCGTCCATGTTGTAGTATTTATACTCGGCCAGCCGCCCCAGCAGGTGGAGGTCACCGCAGCCCTCGGCCAGGGCCCGGTACTGCTCATAGAGGGCGTTGTTCTCCGGGTTGATGATGGCGTAGTAGGGGGTCTCGCCCGCCGCGCCGGTATAGGCCCGGGAGTACTCCTTCATGATGGTGGTCACCCCGGGCAGCTCCTGGCCGGTGAGCTGCTTGTACTCGGTGATGCGGGTGTAGTCCTCGCTCACCGTATAGTTCACCGTGGCCGCCGGCTGGAACCGGTCCATGGCCAGGGTCTCAAAGCCGAAGTCCAGGGTACGGTAGGGCAGACGGCCGTACCGGAAGCCGAAGAGCTCGTCCACCTGACCGGTGTAGATCACCGTCCCTGTGAAGGGCTCGCCGTCCAGCTTGATGCCGCCCTCGGTGAGCGCCAGCCGGTCCCGGGCGTCCACCCCCAGCTCCACGGTGATGTTCGGGTGGTCCAGGATCTTTTGGAACATGGGGGTGTAGCCCTCCAAAGGCATGCCCTGGTAGGGGTCCTGGAAATACCGGTCGTCCCGGCTCAGCAGCACGGGCACCCGGGCGGTGGTGGCCGGGTCGATCTCCTCAGGCGTCTGTCCCCACTGCTTCATGGTGTAGTGGACAAAGACGTTTTCATACACGTAGTCGGCCACCGCCTGGATCTCCGGGTCGTCGTTCTCCCGCAGCTTCAGAATGGTGACCCGGGCGCCCTCCCCGTAGGCGGCGAGGAGCTTGTCCTCCAGCCGCTGGGCCTGCTCGGCCGGGAAGGCCATGTGGAGGGAGGTCAGGTTAAAGGGGACGGGCATGTACGTGCCGTGGACGTTGGCCAGCACCCGGTGCTGGTAGTCCCGCCACTGTGTGAACCGGCTGAGCCAGTCGTACACCCGCTTGCTGGCGGTGTGGAAGATATGGGGCCCGTACTGGTGAATGAGCACGCCGCTTTTGTCCAGGCAGTCATAGGCGTTGCCGCCCACATGGTCCCGGCGCTCCAGCACCAGCACCCGCTTTCCGCCCCGCTCGGCCAGCTCCCGGGCCGCCACGGCGCCCGCATAGCCCGCGCCGATCACCAGACAGTCAAAGGTCCGCTCCATCCGTTGTCCTCACTTTCTCCGCCTCCGCCCTTCGGCAAAAAGAGGCGTGTATTCCTGTCAATGGTCTATATTTTACCACAGGAAAGTATAAAAGGGAACGAAAAAAGTCTTAAGGTTTGATGAAAATACCGCCCCGCTCAGCGGTTGGAACTAGGCTTTCCGACGGAGTTTCGGGTCACGCCCAGGAAGCTTTCGCTGTAATGCTCCATGGCCCGCTGGATGACCTCCACGGCGGCCTTCCGGTCGCTGACGTCGCCGGCTACGGCCTCCTTCCCCTCCAGCGCCTTGTAGACCGAGAAGAAGTGGGCCATCTCGTCAAAGATGTGGGCGGGCAGCTCCCAGATGTCGTTGTAGTTGTTGTAGGTGGGGTCGGAGAAGGGGATGGCGATGATCTTCTCGTCGTTCTTCCCGCCGTCCAGCATGGAGATGAAGCCGATGGGATAGACCCGCACCAGGGTCAGGGGGTCCATGGCCTCGGAGCAGAGGACCAGCACGTCCAGCGGGTCTCCGTCGTCGCCGTAGGTGCGGGGAATGAAGCCGTAGTTGGCGGGGTAGTGGGTAGAGGTGTGGAGGACCCGGTCCAGGATGATGAGGCCGGTCTCCTTGTCCAGCTCATACTTCTTCTTGCTGCCCTTGGGAATCTCAATGACGGCCACAAAGTCCTCGGGCTTGATGCGGTCAGGGCTGATATCGTGCCAGATGTTGGACATGAGGACACGCTCCTTTTCTTTCTGAATCTCTGCCGGGCCAGGCGGCCCGGAACAGTTGTCCAGTTTATTATACCTGCTTTTCACTGGAAATACAACCGCACCCCCCACCTGTGTGAGACAGAAAAAGGTAGGCGGGCGGCGCAAAATGCGCCGCCCGCCTACCTTTGATTCTGATGGATTTACTCCTGGAGATGGATCAGGTCCAGTCCCTTTTGCAGGGTGTCCCCATCAATGGCCCCCACCGCCCTGGCCACTACGTAGCCCTCGGCATCAATGAAATAGGTGGTGGGCAGGGAGTAGGCACCGTAGGCCATGGCCGCCTCCGACCCGGTGTCAAAAAAGACCGGGAAGGAGAAGCCCTGCCCCTCCACGTACTCCTTGGCGGTGTCCACCGTCTCCCGGGCGCCGTCGGTCATGTTGACCATGAGGAACTGGACCTCACCGTCCAGCTCCTCCCAGGCCTCATTGAACTCCGGCATCTCGCTCTTGCAGGGAGAGCACCAGCTGGCCCAGAAGTTGAGCACGATGGGCTTGCCCACATAGTCGGAGAGCCTGACCTCCTCCCCGTCGGCGTCCTCCACGGTGAAGTCGGGGGCCTCTACCTTGGGGGGTTCGCTCTCCTGGGCGGGCTGGCCGCTCTGGGCGGGCGGGGTGGTGGGATCGGCCTGCACCGACAGCTGCTCCGGCTTTGCGTCGGCGCTGAGGCGGCTATATAGTACAGAGGCGCCGCCGATGAAGAGGACGAACACCAGTACCAGGATCCAGACGGAACTTTTTTTCTTCATGATGACGCATCCTCCTCAGCTTAGCACTTCCAGCAGGCGGCCCAGGGTGCCGGTGGCCATGAGCACACCGATGAGCACCAGCAGGGCGCCGCTGACCAGGTTGATGACACGGTAGTTGCGCTTGATCCAGTCAAAGGTAGACTTGAGCCTGTCGATGAGCACGGCGCTGAGCAGGAAGGGGATACCCAGGCCCAGGGAGTAGACCAGCAGCATGGCCATGCCCTCCAGCACGTGCCCCTGCTGGGAGGCCAGCAGCAGCGCCGAGCCCAGGAAGGCCCCCACACACGGGGTCCAGCCCAGAGAGAAGATGACGCCGAAGACCACTGCGGAGAAGAAGTTCATGCTCCCCGCGGCCCTGCCGTGTCCGCCGCCCTGGAAGAAGGGGAGCTTCAGGACCCCCATGTAATTGAGGCCGAACAGAATGACCACCGCGCCGGAAATCACGTTCACCGCGGTCTGGTGGCCCTTGAGGAAGCCCCCCACCGTCCCGGCCAGGGCGCCCATGGCCACAAAGACCAGAGTAAAGCCCAGCACGAAGCCGGCGGCACCGGCCAGGGTCCGGCGGGTGGTCCGCTCGCCGCCCCCGGCGAAGTAGGTGATGTAGATGGGCAGCATCGGCAGCAGGCAAGGGGAGATGAAGGTGATGATCCCTTCCAGGAAGGAGATCAGATACTGCATGTTGTCACGCTCCTTTTGTTGTCTCGCTCCCGCCCAGGCGGGATGACAGCGGGACCGGATCTGTGGTACAATGGCTTCGTCCGGCGGCGCTGTTCCCCCATTATACCGAAAGCGCTCTGCCTGTCAAGGGGCGGATTTCCCCCGTGCAGGGCCGGACGATCTCAACCGGGCGGAGGTATCGGCATGGATCTTTCCAACGTCTTTCCCTTCTGGGAGAAGCTCACAGAGGAACAGCGGCAGCGGCTCACCGGCGGGGCCGTCCTGCGGACGGTGAAGGCCGGGGCCCTGCTCCACCAGGGCGGCGACTGCCAGGGCCTGCTGGCGGTACGCACCGGCCAGCTGCGGGCCTATATCCTCTCCGACCAGGGCCGGGAGATCACCCTCTACCGTCTCTTCGAACGGGACATCTGCCTGTTCTCCGCCTCCTGCCTCTTGCGGAACATCCAGTTCGACGTCACCATCGCCGCCGAGAAGGACACCCAGCTCTGGGTGATCCCCTCCGACATCTACCAGTCTCTCATGGAGGAGTCGGCCGCCGTGGCCAACTACACCAACGACCTCATGGGCAGCCGTTTCTCCGAGGTCATGTGGCTCATGGAGCAGGTCATGTGGAAGAGCTTTGACGCCCGGCTGGCCGCCTTTCTGCTGGAGGAGAGCCTGCTGGAGGGTACGACCTCCCTCCACCTCACCCACGAGCGCATCGCCAACCACCTGGGCACCGCCCGGGAGGTGGTCACCCGGATGCTCCGCTATTTTCAGGGCGAGGGGATGGTCCGCCTCACCCGGGGCACCGTGGAGCTCACAGACCCGGAGCGCCTCCGCCGCCTGAGTCAGGCCTGAGCCGTCACACCTCCGTCTTCTCCCGGTTCCGCGCCTTGCAGATAAGCTGGGTCATGGTGCCCATGGGGCAGTAGACACACCAGGACCGGGGCTTGAAGAGGATCATGGTGAGAAAGCCCAGCACCGTGGAGGTGAGCATGACGCTGTAAAAGCCGAAGGCAAACTGGGCCACCCAGGGCGTCACACCGCCGGAATAGGCCCAGTGCCAGGGCAGCCGGAAGGTCCACAGCAGGGTGACCACCTGCCTGAGGTCCTGGGCGCCGCTGAACACCAGGAAAGTTGTCCACAGCATCTGGAAAAACATCGCGAAGAAAAAGATCAGAAAACCGTACCGGAAGGCCTTGCTTTTGAGCCACCGGGGCACGTCCTTCCGCCTGGAAAGGCCGAAGCGGCCGCCCACCAGAGCGAAGAGCTGGCCCCGGCCGCAATAGCGGTTACAGTAGCCCTTGTTCCCCCCGATGATGGCGATGAGGAGGGGGATAAAAAAGCACAGCAGTCCCAGCCATGCGAACAGGATGTTGAAAAATCCCAGAATGAGATACGTCAGGGACAGAACCCACAGATAGTCGTACCAGTGCTTTTTCATGCCCCCACCTCCCGGATCTCAATGACGGTGGCGGGGCACTCCTTGGCGCACTTGCCGCAGCCCACGCAGCGCCCCTCGTCCACCCGGGCCGCGATGCCCTTCACCACGGCGATGGCCCCAAGGGGACACACCTTGACGCAGCAGCCGCAGGCCACACAGTCCCCCGTGGACACAAAGGCCCTGCGGCGTCTTCTCTCCGTCTTTTCCATCCATAACCGCCTTTCCGCCGCCGGGCTTCCCCCGGCGGCCTAAACTGGGAATGCGCTTCGTTCTGATTGTATAGCCTATCAGGTTTTTCAATGCCTTACCGTGACATTGTCACCATGGTACAAAAGCGCGCCTCATTTTTCCGTCCAGCCGGGTGGCGGTCCCCTGCCCTATGGCGTTCTGCTGGCCGAGGATGTCGATCACAGAGGTTCTGTGCGCTCCCGCCTCTTGCCCCATAACAGGCAGTGACCTCCTTTACAAAATTTTATACATTTTTTCACAAAACCTATTGACATTTTATCGTCTGTATTGTACTATATAGCCAGAAAGGATGAGGTGAGTCCGATGTACTGATCGGTACCAGGCAAGGGTCCTTATCCCGGGTGTCAAACCTAGGTGGCGCCCACCGCGTTGAAGATTCCAGCAGAAAGAAAAAGTCCCCTACGCAGCAAGTTCCCCAACAAAGCTCACTGAAGTGAGAATGCACACGGCAAACCTCAAGCGAAATATCGCGGACGACGGAACCGAATGTGTCACAGCTTGTTCGAGTGGTAACTGCACAGCAAAGGTCTTTTTCCCGAGCGATGGATTTTGAGCGCGTTAAAAATCCGTAGAAAGTCAGAGGTACACAATTTGGTAGAAATTCAGAATCAGCTGTAGCCCCCCGGTCACGTTGGATGGCCGGGGGGTTGTGTTGTTTTCTGAGCCAACGTATCTCCCACGATAGACAAAAAGTGCCCGGACCGCTCAAATCGGTCCGGGCACTTTGCTTTTCCACAGTTTGGGCATCACTGCCTCAAGGCCTCACGCAGCTGCTGCCGCTCCCCATTTAGAAGCTCATACATCTCTCCGGTGATGACGCTCCCCACTTCGCCCGCCATGGTGCGGATGCCTCGGTCCAGCGCATCCTCGTAGCCCTGGTAGTAGTGGAGATAGTGCTGGAGCCGCAGGGCGGTATGCACCAGCATGGCGCTCAGCGGCGCGTCGCCCTCCGTATCCTGAGGCCAGCCGGACCCATCGGCGTTCCTGTGGTGCCAGAGCGCGATCTCCGCCCCATATCGGAGCAGGGGCACGTCCTCCTCCGCCGTGAGGAGCTCATGGCCCAGGGCAGTGTGGCGGGGGTCCCCCTCCTCCTGAGGGCTCTCCGGATCGGGCAAGCCCAGCATGCCAATGTCGCAGAAGGGCGCCGCCATGCCGATGAGAGCGGCGTCAAAAGTGGTCAAGGGCCCCTCCGGGTGTGCCTCGGCATATGCCTTGGCCAGGCAGGCGGTGAGCGCCCCCAGCTGACGGCAGCGCGCCGGGTCCAGAACGGGGCGGAATCGGCAGAACCGCTCCAGTTTCCCGAACCAACGCCGGGCCAACACCTCCGACTCCTCCAAGGTCAGGTCAGAGACCAGGAGGCCCCGTCCGGGTACCTCGGCCGGTCGTGAGTTCTCCTCCTCCTTGGGATGGTCCAGAATGGTGGACCTGGGCGGCCAGGATTTCCGCACCACATCGCATACTCGCTCCTGGACCGTGTGGGGGTCCACCGGCTTTACCAGAAAGTCCGCCGCCCCCCGCTCCACACTGGAACGCACATCCTTTTCATTGGCGTCAGTGGTGATGAGGATCACCGGCAATTCTGACGTGTCCCGGTCCAGCTGGAGCTGGTGGAGGACGGCGAAGCCGGCTCCCCGCCGGCCCAGGCAAATGTCCAGCAGCACGGCACAGATGCGGTCCCGGTCGTGTTTGAGGTATGTAAGCCCCCGGTGAGCATCCAGCACGCACTCCACCCGAAAGTGGTGCTTGAAGATCTCATTTAAAATGGCCAGATCCAGCTCAGAGTCATCGATCACCAGCAGTGTGTCCCGTATCATGCCCGGGCCCCCTCTCCAAAATATCCTTCAATCAGCGCCGCGACGTGCTCGCTCTCCCGCTTGGCCTCCCAGGTGAGCGCGGTCAGCTTGTTCCTGTGCTGGAACCGGGACGCCCGGAACTCCACCAGGATGGCCTGGGCACAGTCGTGGATGGGCGTGAGGCCCAGGTTGCCCGTCAGGCCCTTCAGGTTGTGGACGCCGAGATAGAACGCCTCCTCGTCCTCCTCCCCAAGCGCCCGGAGGATGTCCTCAAAATGCAGCTGTCCCGGCAGCTTTGCCAGGAAGGAGAGGTACAGCTCCTCATTGCCCATGAAACGGTCCAGCGCCTGCCGGACCTGGATGCCGGATGCCTCCAGCAGCTCCAGAAATGTCTGTTTTTCCATCGTGGTCTCCTTATTTTTTCATGGCACAGCGGGACAGCGGTATGTAGCGCAGGCCGCCCTCGTCCTGCCGGGACTCCATCAGGAGCACTTCCTCTGCCCGCCAGACGTTTGTGGGGCAGGCGGCGGCCCAGGCCGTGAGATCGGCGCCGGGCAGCGGCCGCAGGTCACGCCCCAGGGTGAGATGGGGCCGGAAGGACTTGGTGTCATCCAGCCACACCCCCTCCTCCCCCAGCGCCCGGACCAGCCGACGGCGGAGCGCCCGGAGGGGTGGACACTCCTCCACCCCCATCCACCAGAGGTCTCCCTTTTTGCCGGAAAACCGGCCGGGACGGGTGATGCGGAGGGAAAACGGTGCGCCGGCAGCACGCTCCATGGCCCGCTCCGCTTTAGCACGGCGGTCGGTCTCCCCAAGAAAGGCCAGGGTGAGGTGGATGTTCTCCCAGGGAACCATCCTGCCCCTCTGACAGAGGGCACGCAACCCCCTCCCCTGCCGTTCCAGGTCCCGCCGGAGTTCCTCCGGCGGCACCAGCGCCACAAACAGACGCACGTTCTCTCCCTCCCACACGCTGCGGCGTTCAGCTCTCCATGTGCCGGCCCAGAAAAGCCGCCACCATCTGCACCAGCTTGTACTCCGCCTCTCCGGCTTCGCTCCCCTCCTGGGAGACAAAGAGCACGCTGCCCAGCACGTCCCCCTCGGACAGGATGGGTGCCGCGGCGTCCAGACGGTACTTGTCGTTCTCCTCGCAGACCGGCAGCGGGTTCTCTCCGTTCTGGTGCTGATAGATCTGGCGGCCTTCCATGATATTTTCCAGCTCGGCGGAGATCCGCTTGTCGGTGAGCTCCCGCCGGGCGGCTCCCGCCACGGCGATGCAGGTGTCCCGGTCCGTGATGACCGCCACCCGGCCCGTGGTCTTGTTCAGGCTCTCGCACAGCTGGAGCGCGAAATCACTCAGTCCCCCCATCAGGGAATACTTTTTGAAAATGACGCCGCCGTCCTTGTCCGTGTAGATCTCCAGCGGGTCACCTTCCCGAATTCTCATTGTGCGGCGGATCTCTTTGGGAATGACGACCCGGCCAAGATCATCGATGCGGCGTACAATGCCAGTTGCTTTCATCTATCTTTCTCCTCCCGCGGTGATATTTGGTCACGGACCTTAGTATCCGCAGGATTCTTTTGCCTATACAGGGAGGAGGACTGGAATGACTTGGAATGGATTATGCCAAGTCCGCCAGAGTGAGGCTCACCGGACAGTGGTCGCTGCCCATTATATCGCTGTGGATCTCTGCGGCTTCGATGCGCTCCCGCAGCCGGTCGGAGACCAGGAAGTAGTCGATGCGCCAGCCGGCGTTCTTCTCCCTGGCCTTGAAACGGTAGCTCCACCAGGAGTAGGCGCCGGTGAGATCGGGGTTGAGGTAGCGGAAGGTGTCGGTAAAACCGGCGGCGAGCAGCTCCGTCATCTTGGCGCGCTCCTCGTCGGAGAAGCCTGCGTTCCCCCGGTTGGTTTTTGGATTTTTCAGGTCGATCTCCTCATGGGCCACATTCAGGTCCCCACAGACCACCACCGGCTTTTTCCCGTCCAGACCCTTCAGATAAGCCCGGAAGGCGTCCTCCCACTCCATGCGGTAAGGCAGCCGGGCCAGGCCGTCCTTGGAGTTAGGGGTGTACACCGTCACCAGGTAGAGTTCGGGGAACTCCAGGGTAATAGCCCGGCCCTCGCCCACGTGGGCGGGGTCGCCGATGTCGTAGGTCACCGCCAGAGGCTCCTTCCGGGTAAAGACGGCGGTACCGGAATAGCCCTTCTTCTCCGCCGAGTTCCAGAACTGGAGATAGCCCGGCGTCTCGATCTCTGCCTGACCGGGCTGCATCTTGGTCTCCTGAAGGCAGAAAACGTCGGCATCAGATGCCTGAAAATAGTCGTAAAATCCCTTCTGCACACAGGCCCGCAGGCCGTTGACGTTCCATGAGATGAATTTCATGCTGTTGTTCCTCCTGTGATCCCGGCGCGTAAGCGCGCCGGACTACACCCACCATTGTACAGGATGTCCCTCCAGAATACCAGAGCCAGACCGCGATTTTACAAATTCCCGGTGGCAGCCCCGCCCGGACATGGTACAATAGGGGGGCAAGGGAGGAATGGCATTGCTGCGGTTATTTTTCACACAGGCTGTGGATGCCCAGGCTCTGCTCCGGCAGGCCGCCGGGCTGGTTTGGGCTATGAAGGAGCTGCCGGATCTGGACCGTGCCCCCGGCGGTAAGCCTTTTTTCCACAGTATACCCCAATACCGATTCAATCTGAGCCACAGCGGCCCCTACGCCCTGTGCGCCCTCAGCGACGGAGAGGTGGGCGCCGACATTGAGGTGGTCCGGCCCCGCCGCCCCTTTCTCCCCAAAAAGGTCCTATCCGAGCCGGAGTTTGCCTGGTTTCAGGACCGTGGAAACCGCTGGGAAGATTTCTACACCCTGTGGACATTAAAGGAGGCCCGGGTGAAGTACACCGGTACCGGCCTCACCCGTCCGCCCCGGGATATCGCCGTCCCCCTTCTGGACCCCGGACAGCACGCCCGGCTGGATGGCCTCACCTTCACCGCCTACGCCGGTGAGGGCTGGCGGGCCGCCCTCTGCGCCATGGAAACAGGCCCTCTTATAGAATGTATCGGTGATTCTTAAGCTAGTTTTAAGAACTGGAACAGGTTTTTCTAAAAGTTCTCTCTGTATACTGTTCTCATCAAGAGAAGGAGGAACAGCCATGAAGATCCTGATCCTTACCGGAAAATTCGGTATGGGGCACTACTCCGCCTCCCAGTCGCTGCGCCTCCAGCTGCTGGGCGCCTTCCCCGGCTCCCAGGTGGAGGTGGTGGACCTGCCCGCCTACGCCATTCCCGACGCCTCTGAGGCCATCTACAAGGCCTTCTCCCTGCTGGTGACCAGAGGGAGCGGTCTCTACAATATTTACTACAAGGCCACGGAAAACGCCACCCTGAAGGCCCGGCCCCTGCTGGCCGACCTCTTCCAGGACAAGCTGGGTGAGCTGCTGTGGGAGGAGCGGCCCGACGCCGTCATCGCCACCCACCCCTTCTGCGCCCGGCTGGTGGCCGACTACAAGGAGGAGGTCGCCTCCGACCTCCCCCTGGTGACCTGCATCACCGACCTCTCCTCCCACTCCGAGTGGCTCAACGACGCCACCGACTGCTACCTGGTGGGCTCCCGGGACATCCGGGACCGGCTGGTGGCCAAGGGGGTGGAGCCCGGGCGCATCCTGGTCACCGGCATCCCCGTGAAGCCGGAGTTCAAACGCCCCGCCCGGCGGGGGCACCGGGGTCTGGGGGAACGACACCTCCTCATCATGGGGGGTGGCCTGGGTCTGCTGCCCAAAAAGGACAAGTTCTACGAGGAATTGAACGCCATGCCCGGCGTGCGCACCACCATCATCACCGGCGGCAACCAGAAGCTCTACGATCGCCTCCACGGCCGCTACGAGAATATTGAAGTAGTGGGCTTCACCGACCGGGTGTACGACTACATGGCCCAGGCCGACCTGATGCTCTCCAAGCCCGGCGGTATTACCCTCTTCGAGACCATTTTCTCTGAGCTGCCCATTCTGGCCTGGGAGCCCTTCCTCCAGCAGGAGCGGGAGAACGCCCGGTTCCTTATCCGCCACCAGATCGGCCGCATCGCTCCCAAGGAGCCCGAGGCCTGCCTGGAGGCCATCGCCCGGCTGCTCACCGACGACATCGCCCTGGCCCGGATGGGGCAGAACATGCGCCGCCTGAAGGGCCAGCTGGAAGCCCAGAGCCTGGAGCGGCTGATGGCCGCCCTCACCGTGGGCGCCGGAAAGGAGGCCCTCTGATGGACCGCAAGCGCATCCTCAGCTTCTCTCTCCTGGCCGCCCTCATCGGCGGCACCCTCTTCTTCCTGCTCAGGCAGCAGCCCCTCTCCACCCTGCTCCAGGTCCTCCGCTCGGTGAGGCCGGGATATGTGCTCCTGGGCCTGGGGCTCATGTTCTGCTTCGTGGGCTGTGAGGCCCTGTGCACCAAGCTCATCCTGGGCCGCCTGGGACACGCCATGCCCTACCGGAAATGCCTAGGCTACTCCTTCGCCGGCTTCTATGTGAGCTCTATCACCCCCTCCTCCACCGGCGGACAGCCCGCCCAGATTTTCTACATGTCCAAGGACGGCATCCCCGCCGCCCACGGCTCCCTCAACATGATGGTCATTGCCGTCTGCTACCAGACCGTCACCTTCCTCTACGCCGCCCTCTCCTTCTTCCTCCTGCCCCAGGTCCGCGCCGGACTGGGCGGCGGATTGGGGCTGCTGCTCCTCTACGGCGGCGTGGTGATGATCGTTCTCACCGCCGGCATGCTCTCCATGATGTTCCTCCCCAACGCCGCCCGCCGTCTCACCGGCGGCCTGGTGACGCTGGGCGTCCGGGTGGGCCTGGTGAAGCATGAGGACAAGGTCCGCTCCGGTCTGGAACGCCAGATGAAGGCCTACCGGGAAGGGGCCGACTGCCTCCGGGCCAACCTGAGCCTGGTGCCCGTCCTCCTGGGCCTCACCTTCCTCCAGCTCACCGCTCTCTACGCCGTGCCCTTTGCCGTGTACCTGGGCTTCGGCCTCAGCGGCGCCTCCCTCTTCCAGATGGTGGGGACCCAGGCCCTGGTCTCCCTGGCCGTGGGCTCCCTCCCCCTGCCCGGCGCCGTGGGCGCCGCTGAGGGGGTGGCCCTCCATGCCTTCACTCTCTTCTTCGGCGCCGGTCTGGTGGCCCCCGCCGTCATGGTGGCCCGGGGCATCAGCTTTTACAGCTTCCTCCTCATCAGCGGTCTCATCACCCTGTGCGTCCACCTGAGCGTCCGCCGCCGGGCCCTGGCCCGGGACCCTAAGACGCCCGCTGTCGTCCCGCCGGTCCGGATGGCTAAGGTGGGGCGAAAGACCGCGCTGGGCTAAGCAGAACGAAAAGATCCCGTTTTCCGGCTGGAAAACGGGATCTTTTTCATTTTTAGTTTTTAGCGGCGGTGAGCTCCTCCACCAGCTCCACGGCGGTGAGGACCATGCGGTCGCAGTGGGCGCCGCGCTCCTCCCCCCGCTCCTTGGCGTTCTGGAGGAGCTGGGCGCAGTCCAGGGCGCCCGTCCGCTCCTTGAAGAGGCGCTGGAACTCGGCGGCGGTGTGGTTGTCCGCCCCCCGGAGCCCCAGGGCCATGAGGCCACCGGTCACCGCCCCACACACAGAGCCCCGACGCATCCCGCTGCCGAACTGGGCCGCCACCTGATACATGGTCTGGCGGTCCAGACCCAGCTCCTCGGCGAAGGGAATGAGGGTGGCCTGGGCACAGTTGTAATGGGGCTCCGGGGTGTGGTGGAGCTCCTCTGCCCGTTTCTTCAAATCCATTGTTGTTCTCTCCATTCTATCTCTGTTAATTGAACCGGTCCGGGTCCTCTTCAAAGAGCCGCCGCACCTTCTCCAGCAGGGGGCGGTGTTCCGGCCGGGTGAGGGCCGGGTCGGCTGCCAATACCTCGGCGGCGGCGTCCTGGGCCTCCTTGAGCACCCGGGTATCGGTCTCCAGGTCGGCCACCCGCAGGGCGGGCAGGCCGTGCTGCCGCTGTCCGAAGAAGTCGCCGGGCCCTCGGAGCTTCAGGTCCTCCTCGGCGATCTTGAAGCCGTCGTTGGTCTGGGTGAGGACCTTCAGCCGGGCCCGGGTGTCCGGGCTCCGGTTGTCGCTGACCAGGACGCACCAGGACTGGTGCTTCCCCCGGCCCACCCGGCCCCGGAGCTGGTGGAGCTGAGAAAGACCGTACCGGTCGGCGTTCTCGATGATGATGAGGCTGGCGTTGGGCACGTCCACCCCCACCTCGATGACGGTGGTGGACACCAGGATGTGGGTCTCCCCGGCTGTAAAGGCGGCCATGGCGGCCTCCTTCTCTTTTGCCTTCATGCGGCCGTGGACCAGGCCCACCCTCAAATCGGGAAAGACCTGCTCCCCCAGCACACGGGCGTACTCGGTCACCGCCTTCAGGTCCCAGGCCCCTTCCGGGTTCTCCTCCACGGCTGGGCAGACGATGTAGACCTGCCGCCCCTCCTTCACCTGGTCCCGGACAAAGCCGTACATCCGCTGCCGCTTGCTCTCCCCCACCAGCACCGTCTTCACCGGCACACGGCCCGGGGGCAGCTCGTCGATGACCGACACATCCAGGTCCCCGTAGATGATGAGGGCCAGGGTCCGGGGGATGGGGGTGGCCGACATAACCAGCACGTTGGGGGAAAAGTCCTCCTCTCCCCCCGCCTTGGCCGCTAAAGCGGCCCGCTGTTCCACGCCGAAGCGGTGCTGCTCGTCGGTGATGACCAGCCCCAGGCGTCGGAAGGCCACCCCCTGGGAGAGGAGGGCGTGGGTGCCCACCACGAAGGGGAGGGCACCCGTCTCCAGGGCGGCCAGGACCTTTCGCTTCTCGGAGACCTTCATGGAGCCGGTGAGGAGCCCCACTTGGATACCCGCGGGGGCGAGCATGGCGGAGAGGGTCTTGGCGTGCTGCTCGGCCAAAATCTCTGTGGGAGCCATCATGGCGCACTGCCAGCCGGAGCGGACGGCCAGCCAGGCGCAGCCGGCGGCCACCGCCGTCTTGCCCGAGCCCACGTCGCCCTGGACCAGCCGGTTCATGGGCCGGGTGAGGGCCAGGTCGGCGGCGGACTCCTCCAGGGCCCGTTTTTGCGCCCCCGTCAGGGTGAAGGGCAGCAGCTGATAAAAGCCCTCCAGATCCGTCTCCCCAAAGGCGGGGCCATGGCCCCGGCTCCGCCGCTCCCGCAGCAGGGCCAGTCCCAGGGAGAGGTAGAAGAGCTCCTCGAAGGCGAAGCGCCGCCGGGCGGCGTCCAGGGCGGCCTCGTCGGCGGGAAAGTGGATGCTCCGCCAGCAGTCCGCCGCCGGGGAGAGCCGGTGCCGCGCCAGCAGATCGTCGGGCAGAGTCTCCGCCGGGGGCGGCAACTCCTGGATGGCCCTCTCCACCAGCCCGGCCAGCAGGTGGTTGGTGATCCCCGCCGTCAGGGGGTAGACCGGCATGATGCGCCCGCAGGCCCAGGGCCGCTCCGCCCCCTCAAACTGGGGGTTGGTCATCTGCCGGTGGCTGCCCATGAGCTCCACCCGACCGTAGAGGATGTACTCCTCCCCCCGGTGGAGGGCCTGCCGGACATAGCCCTGGTTGAAAAAGGTCACCAGCATGGCGGAGGCCCCGTCCACCACCTTGAGCCGGGTCACGTCCAGGCCCTTTCGGATGTGCATGCGCCGGGGCTCCTCCGCCGCCATGACCCGGACGCAGCACAGCTCCCCCACCGGGGCCTCGGCGATGGTATAGACCTGCCGCCGGTCCTCGTAGCTTCTGGGGAAGTAGCCCACCAGGTCTCCGGCCACCCGGAGGCCCAGCTTTTCCAGACCCTTGGCCCGGGCCTCCCCCACCCCGGGGAGCTCCCGCAGGGGGGTGTTCACATCCATGACTCCGCCTCCTCCAGAAAGGCCTCCCGGTCATAGAGGGCATTGAGCACCGGCAGCAGGGCGTTGGTGCTCATGTGCTCCGGGAGGTCCAGATGCCGGAGCAGGGCGCCTCGCCGCCGGGCGGAGTCGGGGGTGCCGGTGAGGCCCAGCAGGTAGAGGTCGGCCTTGGTGATGGCCTCTTTGGGCGCACTTCCGTTGGCCGGCTCCTCCAGGAAGGTGGCCCCCGCCCGGCGGAGGACCTCCTCCAGCACCGCCGGTGACATGCCCTCCACCCCCAGCTTGCCCTCCTTGCCGGGGGCGCGCTTGCGCCGCTCCTTGCCGTAGACGTCGGGGATGTAGGCGTGCTTCACCTTGTCCTGGGGTAGAGCGCTTTTGAGACGGCTGCGGATGAGAAAGCCCGCCCCGTCGGAGTCGGTGAGCACGATGAGCCCCCGCTCCTCCGCCAGCCGCCGCAGCAGGGCCACCAGCTCCTGATTTTTGAACACTCCAAAGCCGGCGGTCTCCAGGATCACCGTGTCCACCACCTGGGAGAGGGTGTTTTTGTCATAGCGGCCCTCCACCACGATGGCCTCTTGTATGTGCAGCATGGGCTTCCTCCTGTTACAGCAGTTTTTGGTTCTCCCCGTCCACCGCCTCCACCAGGGTGCCGCGGTCGAAAACCGCCAGCGTCCCCGGCGGGAAGGGCAGGAGCGAGAGCCCCTGAGGGCAGATATCCAGGAGCTGATAGGTATAGATGCGGACATAGTCCTTGGGGTCGTCGCTGCGAGGCTCCCCCAGCGGAGCCAAATACCAGCCGGAGTCCGGCGGGTGGGAGGCGGTCAGTCGCTGGAGATAGAGCAGGGGGGATTGGAGTCCCTTCCACCGGACCACCATGGTGTCCTGAAAGGAGACGTCCACCACCGGCGGACGCCCCGCCCGGCGCAGGGCGGTCAGCTGGCCCTGAAACACTTCCAGGGCCAGGGTAAGATCCTCGGTGTTGTCGGTAAAGGGATTTTTCCGGTAGTCCGGAGCCAGAAGGGCCAGGCCGTCCTCCGCCTCCGCCAGCTGGAAGAAATTCCACCCCACCTGGATGCGCTTGCCCGGGGCCAGGATGGGACCCAGAGTGGACTGCTTCCGCAGGACCGCGGCCAGGAAGTTGGCCGTCTCGGCCTCCTCCTCCCCGCAGGTGAGGGCCAGCCGCACTCCGTCCACATTATAGATCCGCTTCATCCCTGTTTCCCCTCTCTCCCCCGCTCATGCGATGCCCGTCTTGGGCGGGCGGTTGGCCAGCTTCAGAATGAGGTCGATGAGGAGCTCCTCCCCGTCGGCACCCGCCTGGGACTTCATGGCCAGGTCGGTGCGGGCGGCCTCCAGCACGGCATACCGGCACCAGTTCCGGTCGAACCGCCGGGCGGCGTCCATGAGCTTCTGGGCCGGGTAGGCCGAGCGCATCCCCCACAGCTCCACCAGGTAGCCCGCCCCCTTCCGCTCCTCCATGGCCAGCCGGGCGGAGTAGAGCTGCCGCAGCTGCCGCCCCAGCACCGAGAGGAGTTTGATGGGCGGCTCCCCCATGTGGAGGAGGTCGGAGAGCACTGACGAGGCCTTGTCAAAGTCCCCGGCGGCGATGGCATCGGTGAGCTGAAAGACCACCGCGTCCAGCTGGGGGATGGCCACGGCGTCGATGTCGGCACGGGTCACCGCCCGGTGCTGGGCATAGGCGCCGATCTTGCCGATCTCCGAGATGAGGCCAGTCATCAGATCCCCGCACAGGAAGATGAGATACCGGGCCAACTCGGAGTCGATGTCGTGGTCCAGAGCCTTGAACCGGCGACGTATCCAGTCCACCAGATCCCCCTGCTCCTGCCGGGTGAACTTCACCGCCGCGCCGTGGGCCTTGATGGCGGCGGCCAGCTTGGTGCGGGCGTCGGGCTTATATTCGATGAGGTCGTAGACGAAAACCAGGCAGACATAGTCCGGCAGGTCGGCAAAGAGGGCGGTCATGGCCTCCCGCTGGTCGGCGGGGGCCTTGAAGAGGTCGTAGTCGTAGACCACCACCATGGTGCGCTCGCTCATCATGGGCAGGCAGTCGATGACCTGCCCCAGGGCCTTGGGGTCGCACTCCTTGGCCTGAAAGGTGTGGAGGTTGAAGGCCTCCATGCCGCCGGGGAGCAGCTTCTTCTTCATCTGCCCCAGGTAGAAGTCCCGGAGATAGGCCTCCTCCCCGTGGAAGATGTAGAGCTGTCCCAGCGTCCCGGCGGACAGGTCGCTTTTGAGCTGTTTCACCGCCGCGGCGTCGGCGTTGTTGGTCTTGGCCATAGGGGACCTCCTTATCTCACCGTGATGGTGACGTTTCCCTGTAAGTCGGTGCGGTAGATGTCACAGCCCGCCTCGCTCAGCCGGAGCAGGGTCTCCGGGGCGGGATGGCCGTAGGTATTATAGCCGCAGGAGACTACCGCCGTCTCCGGCGTCACCGTCTCCAGCAGCAGGTCGGAGGCGGCGTATTTGGAGCCGTGGTGGCCCACCAGCAGCACGTCGATGTCGGGCAGGTTTCCGTACTTCACCATCCGTCCTTCGACGATCTGGTCCATATCCCCGGTGATGAGGGTGGAGAAGCGCTCCGTCTCACACAGCAGGCTCAGCCCCTCCTCGTTGGTGTCGCCGCTCCCCAGCGGGCCGTACAGGGTGAGCAGGGCGTCCCCGAACTCCAAAGTCACGTCGTCCCACACCATCAGGGTGGGGATACCTGCCTCCTCCGCCCGGGCCACGAGCTCGGTCTGGAGCTCCGGCGCCTCGATGACCTGGGGCAGGGCCAGGTTGGACACCTCCACCCGGTCCATGAGGGTGTCCACTCCATTGGCGTGGTCGTTGTGGCAGTGGGTGAGCACCAGCAGATCCACCCGCTCAATCCCCATGGTGCTCAGGTAGCCCGCCGCCAGATCACCGGCGTCCTCCCCGGTGCTGCCGCAGTCCACCACCGCCACCCGGTCCCCGCAGCGGAGCACCACACACTGGCCCTGGCCCACGTCCAGCACCGTCATGGTAATGCTTCCCGCCCAATAGGCGGCGTGGTTGAGCACCAGGGCGGCGGCAAGCACGATGGCTGAGCAGCACAGGGGCACCAGGGGCCGGCGTGGGCCCTTCAATCCCAGGTAGCAGAGCCACAGCAGATAGACCGTAGCCAGGCCGCCTATCAGGTAAGGTCCCGCCATGGCCACCGAAGCAAATGGGGCGGCGGCCAGTCCCCGGACCAGCCACAGCACCAGCCGGGGCAGCAGCCCCACCACCTGACCCAGAGCAGACCCCAGGGCGGGGACTAGGAGCTGGACCAGGGCGGTGAGCAGCCCGCCCTGGAAGGTGAGCTGCAAAAGGGGCAGGCACAGCAGGTTGGACACCGGGGAGATCACCGAGAGACTGCCAAAGTACCACACCAGCAGGGGCACGGTGAAGGCCATAGCGCCCACGGTGACCCCCAGGGAGCCAGCCGCCCACCAGCCCAGCCGGCGGAGCGGGCCAGGCCTTTTGTTCTCTTTCTTTTCCGGCGCGGGAAAGAACCCGGTCACGTAGTTCCGCACCCGCCCGGAGAAGGCCAAAATCCCCGCCACCGAGGCAAAGGAGAGCTGAAGGCTCACGCTCAACGAGGCCCAGGGGTCCTGGAGCAGGAGCAGCAGCAGGGCCAGGGAGAGGCTGGTGGGGGAGTCGTTCTCCCGGCCCAGCAGAGGCCCCAACAGCAGCAGGCCGTTCATGACGGCGGCCCGGACCACCGAGGGGGTACACCCCACCGCCAGGGCGTAGCACACCATCAGCGGCAGCACCACCAGAGCCGTGCGGCGGCGGTAGCGGCTGCCGGTGAGGGCCACCGCCAGCTGGACCAGGAAGCTCATGTGGAGCCCCGACACCGCCACGGCGTGGGCCAGTCCCGCCCGTCGGAGGGCATTGTAGTCCCCCTGGTCCAGGCGGTCGGTATCTCCGGTGAGGAGGGCGGTGACCAGTCCGGCGCTCTCCGCCGGGAAAGCTGCGGCTACGGCCTCCTTGACGGCCTGGGACCAGTGGGCGGGCAGGGCCCACAGGGGAACCGTCTCCGGCCGCCGGACCTCCAGCGCCTTCACGCTCCCCGTCAGGTGGATACCCTGGGAAAGGCGGTAGGTCCAGCTCTCCGTGGCAGTCTGGGGAGGACCGGACCAGTCCGCCGTCACCGCGAGGGCGTCGCCGGGGCGCAGGTCCAGCAGGTCCTCCCCATCGCCGTAGAGGGTAGCCCGGAGGACCATGCCGTCCTCCAGCGTCACCTTCGCCTCCATCCCGGCCCCGTAGTTGGTCTCATAGGGCCAGTCGGCAACGGCGGCGGGGAGGGTACTCCGGACGCCGTCCAGCTCCCGGGCCCCGCCCAGAAAGTGGGCGTTGTAACCCGCCGTCCAGGCAAGCCCCGCCGCCACGCCCAGGCACACCAGGGCGCAGCGGCACCACCGGTCCTCCCGTTTCAGGAGGGCCGGCAGAGGCAGGAGCAGGGCAAGCACCCATAGTCCCTGGCAGCTCAGAAAGACCGCCGCGGCAAAGCCGGCGGCCACCGCCGCCAGCTTACGCACGGGGCGCCGAGGGGTCGTCGGTGCGGCCCAGCAGGTAGTCGGTGGAGGTCTGGTAGTAGTCAGCCAGCTTGATGAGGGCCCAAACCGGAATCTCCCGCAGCCCCTTTTCATACCGGCGGTAGACCTCTAAATTCATATGAAGGTATTCGGCAATATCTCGTTGTGTCTTGTCCTTATCGTTTCTCAGGTCTCCCAATCTGCGAAAGTACATACGATCACCCGGTAAAATCCTACCATTCAGTAGCATTTACCGTTCGAGATACTGCCATACGGCGTTATTTTAGCAAATTTGTTGCCGCCCTACAAGCCTCAAGCGGTGGTCCCCCGGCCCCCATGCACCGGCGGCGTTACGGAGTAAGCCGACGGTGCAAGCAGCGTAGCAATAGAAGACCTGGGGGGTACATCCAATAGGGGGGAGCCGCAGCTCCCCCCTGTGCTTGGTCGTTTTAAGGGGTGGATTGTCAAGGAGGGGGAAATCGAAATCCCCCTCCTTGACTGACTCTTTCGCCCCTTTCTGGTCATTCAGAAAGGGGCCCGCCGGAGGCCGTTCTCCATCGGAGATGGCAGCAGAACGATTTTCTTTTGAACAGAAGCGATTTCTATTTGAGGTGTTGTCCGCCCTGCCGGGGGCGTTCCTTTCTGCTTGTGCAGAAAGGAACCAAAGACACCCCAGAGAGGGGGGATTCCGATTTCCCCCCTCTCTGGACTCTCCCCCTAAAACGGCCAACACAGGGGGGCTGCGGCCCCCCTATTGGATGTACCCCCCGGGGCTCTTCTATCGTTGCGTTATTCGCACCGTCGGCTTACTCCGTAACGCCGCCGGTGCCCGGGGGGCTGGGGGACCATCGACGGTCTGCCGCAGCGCCGCCGGTGCTCCATCCGATGGCGCGCCGGGGTCGTCGCGCCCCACAAAAAAGCGTGGTACTGTGGGTGCGTCTGGGAAGCCGCGCCCCACACAAATGAGGTCCCGTGTCGATATGCCCATAGGCAAAACCTGCTGCCATGGAAAAACCATCCCCCGGCGGCTGTGCCGCCGGGGGATGAGGATGGGCGTATGCGATCAGCCGGGAGGCCAGGTCATGTCCCGTCCGCCCAGCACGTGGAAGTGCAGATGGTGGACACTTTGACCGGCCTGCTCGCCGATGTTGGAGACCACCCGGTAACTCTCCAGCCCCAGCTCCTTGGTCACCTTGGAGATGACGGCGAAGATGTGGGCCACCACAGTGGCGTTCTCCGGGGTTACATCGGCCACGGAGCCGATGTGGGTCTTGGGGATCACCAGGAAGTGGGTGGGCGCCTGGGGGTCGATGTCGTAGAAGGCGTAGACCGTTTCGTCCTCGTAGACCTTATTGGAGGGGATCTCCCCCGCCACGATCTTGCAGAACAGACAATCGCTCATGTGCAGAAACCTCCTTTCACACGTTGCTCATTATCGAAACTGATTGAGCTCTGGATGGTAGGTGAAGCCGGCGGCGGCCAGGACGGCGCAGAGGGCCTCGGTTGTGGTGTCGTGGTCGTCGCAGAAGGACTCCAGGTCGGGATAGGTGTCCCGGAGCCGGGCGTTGACCACGCTATATAAGATCATGGGGTCCTGGGGCAGCATACTCACAGCCCCAGCTTTCCGGCCACGAAGTCGTCCACGGTGGCCAGGGCGTCGTCCAGCTTGAGGACGTCGGTGCCGCCGCCCATGGCGGAGTCGGGCTTACCGCCGCCCTTGCCGCCGCAGATGGCGGTGACGTGCTTGATGAGGTCGCCGGCCTTCACGCCCTTCTGGACCGCCTCCTTGCCGCAGACGGCCAGGAAGGTGATCTTGCCGTCCTTCACGGCGGAGAGGACGGCCACCACGGCCTGGCTCTTATCCCGCAGGAAGTCGCCCATCTTGCGCAGACGGTCGGAGTCGGCATCGGCCAGAGTGGCGGTGACCACCTTCAGGCCGCCCACCTCCTTGGCGCCCATGAGGAACTGACCGGCCTCGCTGACGGCCTCCTTGGCCTTGAAGGCCTCCACCATATGGCGCAGCTCCTTGAGCTCCTCCATGTTCTGGACGGCCTTCTCCCGCAGCTCGCCGGGCTTGGCCTTCAGAGCGGCGGCAGCCTGGAAGAGTAGCTCCTGGTTCCGGTTCATGACCTCCAGGGAGGCAAGGCCGGTGGTGGCCTCGATGCGGCGGACGCCGCTGGCCACGGAGAACTCGCTGGAGATGTGGAACACGCCCACCTTGGCGGTGTTGTCCAGGTGGGTGCCGCCGCAGAACTCCACGGAGTAGCCCTCGCCCATGTCCACCACGCGGACGGTGTCGCCGTACTTCTCGCCGAAGAGGGCGATGGCGCCCCGCTTCTTGGCCTCCTCGATTGGGAGCACGTCGGTGTGGATGTCGTAACCCTCCAGCACGGCCTCGTTGACCAAGGCGGAGACCTGGCCCAGCTCCTCGGCGGTCATGGCGGAGAAGTGGGTGAAGTCAAAGCGGAGGCGGTCCTCCTCCACCAGGGAGCCGGCCTGCTGGACGTGGTCGCCCAGCACGGTGCGCAGGGCCTTATCCAGCAGGTGGGTGGCAGAGTGGGCACGCATGACGGCCTTCCGGCGCTTCACGTCGATGGCGGCGGTGACGGTGTCGCCCAGCTTCAGGACGCCGCCGGTCAGCTTGCCGTAGTGCATATACTTGCCGCCCTTGTTCTTCTGCACGTCGGTGACGGTAAAGACGGCGTCGCCGGCGGTGATGGTGCCGTGGTCGGCCACCTGGCCGCCCATCTCGGCATAGAAGGGGGTCTTGTCCAGGACCACGATGGCCTCCACGCCGGGCATGAGCTCCTCGGCCTGCTCGTTCTCCACCACCAGGGCCACCACCTTGGCGTCGTCCACGGCGGTGTTGGCGTAGCCCACAAACTCGGTCTCGGGCACGTCCTTGCCGAACTCCACGCCGGCCCAGCCCAGGTCGCCCAGGGCCTCACGGGCCTTCCGGGCACGCTCCTTCTGCTCCTGCATGAGGGCCTTGAAGCCATCCTGGTCCACGGTCATGCCCTGCTCCTCCACCATCTCGATGGTGAGGTCGATGGGGAAACCGTAGGTGTCGTAGAGCTTGAAGGCGTCGGTGCCGGAGAACACAGTCTCCCCCTTGGCCTTGTGCTCGGAGAGGAGGTCGTTGAAGATCTTCATGCCGCCGTCGATGGTGCGGGCAAAGTTCTCCTCCTCGGTGCGGATGACCTTGGTGATATAGTCCTGGCGCTCCCGCAGCTCAGGGTAGTGGCCCTCGTTCTCGTGGATGACGGTGTCGCACACCTCATAGAGGAAGGGGTCGTTGACGCCCAGCAGCTTGCCGTGGCGGGCGGCCCGGCGCAGGAGGCGGCGGAGCACGTAGCCCCGGCCCTCGTTGCTGGGCAGCACGCCGTCGCAGATCATGAAGGTGGCGGAGCGGATGTGGTCGGTGATGACCCGGAGGGAGACGTCCTTGGCGGCGGTCTCACCGTAGTGGGCGTTGGTGATCTCGGACACCTTGTTGGTGATGTTCATGACGGTGTCCACATCGAAGAGAGAGGCCACGTCCTGGCACACGCAGGCCAGACGCTCCAGGCCCATGCCGGTGTCGATGTTCTTCTGCTTGAGCTCGGTGTAGTGGCCCTCGCCGTCGTTGTCGAACTGGGAGAACACCACGTTCCAGACCTCGATATAGCGGTCGCAGTCGCAGCCCACGGTGCAGCCGGGCTTGCCGCAGCCCCACTGCTCGCCGCGGTCGTAGTAGATCTCGGAGCAGGGGCCGCAGGGACCGGAGCCGTGCTCCCAGAAGTTGTCCTCCTTGCCGAACTTGAAGATGCGCTCGGCGGGGATGCCGATCTCCTCGTTCCAGATGCGGAAGGCCTCGTCGTCGGCGGGGGTGGTCTCGTTGCCGGCGAACACGGAGGGGTAGAGCCGGTTGGGGTCCAGGCCCACCCACTCGGGGCTGGTCAGGAACTCCCAGGCCCAGTGGATGGCCTCGGTCTTGAAGTAGTCGCCGAAGGAGAAGTTGCCCAGCATCTCAAAGTAGGTGCCGTGGCGGGCGGTGTGACCGATGTTCTCGATGTCGCCGGTGCGGATGCACTTCTGGCAGGTGGTCACCCGGTGGCGGGGGGGCTCCTGCTCCCCGGTGAAGAAGGGCTTCATGGGCGCCATACCGGAGTTGATGAGCAGCAGGCTGGCGTCGTTCTGGGGGATGAGGGAGAAGCTGGGCAGACGCAGGTGTCCCTTGGTCTCGAAGAAGGAGAGGAACATCTCGCGCAGCTCATTGAGGCCGTAAGGCTTGGTGGGCATGGGTATTACCTCCGTTTATCTGAATTTATTTTGCGACTCAGTGATCCTGGCGGCGGGAAAAGAAAAACCGCCCCCGGCTTCGGCCAGGGGCGGAAAAGCATTTCCACGGTACCACCCTGATTACGCTTCGTTGAAAAAGCGCATCTCATTCCATCCTGTAACGGGGATGATCCGTCCCGGTCCTCCCGGGCGGCTGGTGAAGTGGCGTACGGGTCCGTGTCGCGGAGGGCTCTCACCGTCCCCTCTCGCTCGTCGCGGCGTGGCCCGCTTGGCTTCGTCCTTGCCTTTTTAAGCTGTTTTATTTTATCACTTTTCAGGGCATTGTCAACTGGTTTTTTCTTTTTTCCGTACCTGATGGAGCACCATGGCGGCCAGGTTCAACCCCAGCCCCAGGAATACGGCAGCCGTCAGCACCATTTCCATGCCCGGCAGCACGTCCATGAGGGCTGACCAGTCCTCTTTTTGTACCCACCCCACCGCCAGCCGGTACTCCTCCAGCATGGCCAGCACGCCGCAGGCCAGGCTTCCGAAGAGGAGGGCGCGCTGTCCACTCCCCTTTCCCAGCAGGGCCAGGGCCAGATTCACCAGGGCCAGCAGGAAGGCCAGGGCTCCTAACAGCAGCCAGGTCATGATGCCTCCCTCCCTTCGTCCAGTCCCGTCTGAGGCTGTTTTTGGGGTATTAACAGGGCTCCCGTGAAGAAGAGCACCGGGGGCAGCAGGGCGGCGGCGGCGATGGCGGGAAACCACAAAAGGGCCCAGCCGAGGCTGTTGACCTCCAGCACCTGGATCAGAACCAGAAACATGAGGCAGAAGGAGGGGCTGGCCAGGATGGCCGTGGACATGAGGAGGCAGAAGCCCAGCAGGGCCGTGGGCTCCGCCATACACAGGGCAAAGCCGCCGAAGCCCCACAGGCAGGCGATGCCCCCCGTCAGGGCCACCGCCCGGAGCCACTCCCGGACCGTGGGCCGCTCCCACTCCATGAGCCGGGCAGTAAAGGCCCCAACGGGCACATAGAGGAGCATCAGCAGGGCGGCCAGAGCCACCATCAGCCCCACGCCGGCCTCCGCCGCCCCGAACATGGCAAAGGCGACTAATGCCCCCAGGGCGGAGAGCGTAAAATGTCCCCCCGCAAAACCGGCGAACCGGGCACGGAGGGAGGTATGCTTCGCCATACGATCACCCCTTTCAAGGGTATCGTATCACTGTCATTATTGAAAGTCAATCTATTTTTATTGTTTTTCAATAAACTCCTCGTCGGCGTCCTCCTCCTGGTCCAGGGCGGCGATGGGGAGATAGCTGCCCATCAGGTAGAGCAGCGGAGGCAGGAGGCCGGTGACCAGACCACCTACATAGACCGTCCACAGGGAACCGCCGCTTCCCCAGCCCAGGAACTGGGCCAGCAGGCTGTAAAGGCCGTAGGCGGGACAGTTGAGGAGCATGGCGGCCACCAGCAGTCCGCTACCGTGAGGGATGAGGTAGGCCAGGGCCAACAGCAGCCAGAAGGCGGCGGCGGGCACCAACAGCAAGAGGATGGCCTCCTCCGCATCGGGGCGGGGCAGGAAGTTCCGCTTACGGGCGAAGCGGCCGGCCGGGAGATAGGCCAGTAGCCCCAGAACCAAGGGGATCAGGGCGGGCAGGGTACCGCTCAGCTCCGACGATACTCTCTGGAGCTGGAAGGGGAGGACACCCTTCACAGCGTTTCCCAGGCCCAACAGACCACTTGCCGTCAGAACGAGGACAGTAAGGAGGGCGACGAGGGCCGTCAGGATCAGGTGGCTCCGGCAGAATTCCAGCATAATGGGCCGCAGCAGCCGCTTCATGGCAGGTCGTCCCCCCTTTCTTAGGCATGACCGGCCTCAATCACCGGCTGCCCGATTCAGCAGACAATATTATAGCACAAAACAATTGGATTTCCAGCCCTAGTTTTTGTGCAGAACTATTGTGGGCTCAAATCCATCTGGCGGCGGAGGATGGAGAGGGGCTTTACCTGACGGGGCAGGCGCATCTTGAAGCGCATCTCCGGCTTCTTGGGCTCCAGGAGGGGCAGGCCGTCCATGTCGGCCATCTCCGGCGCTTCAAAGGTCATGGGGTCCAGGCCGGGGGCCAGGAGCTCCACCCGGGTTCCGGCGGAAAACTTGTTCCGCAGGGAGAGGACGGCGGTGCCGTCGGGGGAGCAGGTCTCTACCACCGCGCAGACCTGGTAGTCCCGGATGTATCTGGCGTCGCCGGTATACTGTCCCGGCGGGCCGTAATAAAAGCCGGTGGAGTAGGGCCGGTGGGAGACCTTGTCCAGCTCGGCGCGCCACACCGGGTCCAGAGGCTCCCCTGCCAGGGCGGCATCGATCCCGTGGCGGTAGGCCCCGGTGACCACGGCGGCGTAGTAGGCCGACTTGGCCCGCCCCTCGATCTTCAGCGAGCTGAGGCCGGCCTCCACCAGGTCGGACAGGTGGTCGATCATGCACATGTCCCGGCTGTTCATGATGAAGGTCTCATTGTTCTCCTCATAGACGGGGAAATACTCTCCGGGCCGCTTTTCCTCCACCAGGGCGTACTTGTAGCGGCAGGGCTGGGCACACATGCCCCGCTGGGCATCCCGGCCGGTCATGTAGTTGGAGAGCAGACACCGCCCCGAGTAGCTCACGCACATGGCCCCATGGACGAAGGCCTCGATCTCCAGGTCCTTGGGGGTCTTGGCCCGGATGGTGCGGATCTCCTCCAGGGAGAGCTCCCGGGCCAGGATGACCCGGCTGGCCCCCATATCGTACCAGGCCTGGGCCACGGCGTGGTTGGTGACGCCGGCCTGGGTGGAGATGTGGAGCTGAAGGTGGGGGGCGTACTTCTGGGCCATGCGGAACACCCCCAGGTCGGCGATGATGGCGGCGTCCACCCCCACGCTGTCCAGATACTCCAGCCACTCCGGCAGCCGGTCCACCTCGTCGCACCGGGGCATGGTGTTGCAGGTCACATGGACCCGCACCCCCCGGCTGTGGCACAGCTCCACCGCCTCCCGGAGCCCTTTCTGGTCAAAGTTACCCGCAAAGGCCCGCATCCCGAAATCGCTGCCCGCCAGGTACACCGCGTCGGCGCCGTAGGCCACGGCCATGCGCAGCCGCTCCATATCCCCCGCCGGGGCCAATAGCTCGATGCTCATCGCTTGTTCCTCCTGTCAAAAGGGCGGTCGCCCAAAGGCGGCCGCCCCAGTGTTTAGTTGCCCCGCTGCTGGGCGATGAAGTCCTGCTGCGCCTCAAGGCTCTTGAAGAAGGAGTGGGCGCCGTCGCTGCCCAGGGCGTAGTAGTAATAGTTGGTGCTCTCCGGCTCCATGGCGGCCTGGATGGAGGCCAGGCCGGGGTTGGAGATGGGTCCGGGGGGCAGCCCCTTATTGGTATAGGTGTTATAAGACGTGTCGGCAGTATAGTCCGCCGAGGTGATGGGGCGGCCCAAAGCGTAGACCAGGGTGGCGTCCACCTGCAGATAGCCCTGTGTCCCGGCGTTGGGGTTGTTGAGACGGTTGTAGATGACAGAGGCGATGGTGGCCCGGTCGTTGCCGTCGGTCTCGCGCTCGATCATGGAGGCGATGATGACGATGTCACGGACGGTATACCCCTTCTCCTGGACCTCAGCCCGCATCTCGTCGGTGAAGCGGCGGTCGAAGTTCACCAGCATCTTATTGATGACCGTCTTGGGGTCCTCGCCCATATAGAACTCATAGGTGTCGGGGAACAGGTAGCCCTCCAGCCGGTGGTAGTCCCCCAGGGGGATCTCCTGCAGGAAGGAGAAGGCATAGTCGTGGGTGGCCGCCATATCCTGGAGCTTCTCCACCGTGGAGACGCCGTTCTCCTCCAGGCGCTGGAAGATCTGGTCCACCGTATAGCCCTCGGGGATGGTGACGGTGACCATCTGACGGCTGGCCGAATTGGAGCCCAGGTTGGTGACGATGGCCCGGTAGTCCATGTCGGTGTCCAGCTGGTAGGTGCCGGGGGCCATCTTCTCATCGGCGTTGGAAAAGACGGAGAAGAGCCGGAAGACCAGCTTGAACTCGATGATGCCGTTCTCCTTGAGCTGGTCGGCCACGTAGTCCAGATCCACCACCTCAACGGTCTCGGTCTCGGTGCCCTCGTCGGTCTTTACCGTTACCTCTTTCTCGGTAAAGATGTCCTCGGGCAGAGTGATGATGGCCGAGTGCTCGGCCTTGTTGAGGGCCAGCACGTCGTTGGCCGCCACCCAGCCCACCGCCGCCAGCAGGGTGGAGATTCCGATGACGAAAGCCACGTACAGCAGGGTACCCAGCAGGCTGAACCCCTTTTTCTTCCGCCGTCTCCGGGTGGCGGGGCGCTCGCTCCGCTCCCGGGGCTGCTCTCGCCTTCCGCCGGAGCTTCTTCTTTCCTCTTGTGACATAGGCAGTTTTTCTCCTTCCGGATCGCTCCATAGGGGAACCAATGGTGTTCCCGCTACATAGAATAGGCCAGTTGGAGGGCAAAAGCCCCGGTCTCCCGCCGGCGGCGCCTCCAAACTCTAAAAACGAGGTGTGTCGTTCATGTTCGGTAACAATGGTAGCTGCTGTTGGATTATCCTGATCCTCATCCTGGTGTGCTGCTGCTGCGGCGGCGGGAACAGCTGCGGCTGCGGCTGCAACAATAACAACAACGGCTGTGGCTGCGGCTGCGGCTGCGGCAACAACAACAGCTGCGGCTGCGATCCCTGCTGCTAAGCCCACCGCGCCGCCTCCCCGGCCTACTTAGAAACCTACAGTGTCCCTCCAGGGCGGAGCCTTTGGGCTCCGCCCTTTAAAAATGCCGTTACTTTTCCGTCCCCTTCGGTCCGGAAAAGTCCTCGCCGTGCTCGCCGCCCTCCGGGCGGGGCATTCGATCCCACGCGAGGCGGGCTGCCGCCCCCTCGCACTCCCCCGCCCCGGCAAGGGCTGTGGTCTTTCCTCAGCGTCTGTTCGTCAGAATATGGGACATGCCCTCCAGCCGGCGCTTCTCCGTCAACACCAGGTCCACAGCTCTGTCGTGGTTCTCTACGGGCAGCTTCTCTTGGAGCAGCCGCTCCCGGCACAGGCCCACCGTCCGGCCGCCATAATCGGCCAGGTAGCGGTCGTAGTATCCGCCCCCCTGTCCCAGCCGTTGGCAGGACAGGTCGTAGCAGAGGGCTGGGACCAGAATGAGGTCGATCTCCCCCTTGTCCACAACGGGACAGGCGTCTAAAGGCTCCGGGATGCCGAACACCCCGGGCCGCAGGTCGTCCCCGCTCCGGACCAGCCGGGCCTCCATGGCCCGGCCGGGCAGACACTTCGGCAAAAGCACCCGCTTTCCCAGCCGCCACAGCTCCACGAGCAGGTGGCCGGTGTCCGGCTCGATACCCACGCCGTAAAAGAGCAGCAGGGTATTGGCCTCCGCCGCCCAGGGCAGCTCCAGGAACCGCTGGAGCAGAATCACGTCGCTCCTCCGGCGCTCGGCGGGGCGTATGGCCGCCGCCTGAGCCCGGACGGCGCTCCGAAGGGCGGCCTTAGCTCCGGTACAGGATACCATTCTGGACCTTCTGCACCGCCTCGGCGCCCTTGAGCACCTCCACCAGCTTCAGTCCGAAGGGGAAGGCGGCGCCGGCGGCCTGGCCGGTGACGAACTTTCCGTCCACCACCACCTGGGCCTCATGGTCCACGGCGGCGGAGCCCATCTCCTCCCACACGCAGGGGTGGCAGGTGACGGGACGGCGATCCAGCATGCCCATGTGGGCCAGGATGGAGGGGGCGGCGCAGATGGCCGCCAGCCAGCAGCCCAGGTCCCGGGCCTTCTGGATGAGGGCGGTGGCGAAGAGATCCATCTGGATGGAGGCCACGCCGCCCAGCCCGCCGGGCAGCACCAGCATCTCCATATCCTCTGTCTTCACCTGTTCCAGAGTCATATCGGCGGTGACGGTGATGCCGTGGCTTCCCTTCACCGCGAGACCATCCAGGCCCACATAGGCCACATCCACACCGGCCCGCCGCAGCAGGTCGCCGGGGACGATGGCCTCGGCCTCCTCAAAACCTTCTCCCAGCAGAATATATACCATGGATCATTCTCCTCCAAATATACTTGATGGTCCCTGTCACAGCAGGGCGCTGACCCGGCCCCAGATCTGTTGATGGATGACCTCCGGCGGGAGCACCGCCCCCGTCTCGTCCACACAGGACACCCGCTCCCAGCCGCACAGCCCGGCGGCGGCCAGGGCCGCCTTCCGGCAGCGGCGGAGGTATTCGGTATCCACCTCGTGGATGTCGCCGGTGGTGTGGGTCTCCCCCTCCCGGCGGCGGAGCATCTCCACCGCCCGGTCGGTGGGCATGTCCAGATAGAGGACCAGGTCCGGGGCGGGCAGCCCCAGCTTGTGGTATTCAAAATCAAAGAGCCAGCGCAGGAAGGGCTCCCACGCCTCCTCCGGCAGCTTACTGGTCTGATGGACGGCGTTGGAGGTGGTGTAGCGGTCGGCCAGGATGAGTCCGCCCCCCTCGTAGTCTTCCCCCCACACCTTCTTGTAAGATGCGTACCGGTCCACCGCGTAGAAGGTGGAGGCGGCGTAGGCGTTCACGTCGTCGGGGTGGGAGCCGAACTCGCCCCCCAGATACATCCGCACCAGGGCCGACGAGGGCTCCTGATACTGGGGAAAAACGATGCGGTGGAAGGGCTTGCCCGCCTCCTCCATCCGGCGGCACAGGAGGCCGAACTGGGTGGACTTGCCCGACCCGTCGGTGCCCTCCAGCACGATGAGTCTGCCCTTCATGCCCGCTTCCCCGCCTTTCCCCGCTCGCCCAGGGCGGCCACCAGGAAAAGGGGCAGCCGGGCCATGCGGCCGATGCGCTTGGGCTCCTTGGTCAGGCGGTAGAGCCACTCCAGGCCCAGCTTCTGCCAGGCCTCCGGCGCCCGCTCCACCACGCCGGCAAAGACGTCCAGGCTTCCGCCCAGACCAGCCATGAGCCTGGCGCCGGTGGCGGGGCCGTTTTTCACCATCCAGTACTCCTGCTTGGGGGCGCCCAGGCAGACAAAGACCACGTCGGCCTCGGCCGCCCGGATGGCCTCCACCACGGGGCCGTCCTCCTTGAAGTAGCCGTCGTGGGTGCCGCAGATGGTAAGGCCGGGGTATTTGGCCTCCAGCCGGGCGGCGGCGGCCTCGGCCACCCCGGGCTTGGCCCCCAGCAGGTAGAGCCGCAGGCCGGTTTTCGCCATGTGCTCCATGAGCTTCCCGGCAAAGTCGATGCCGGGGCAGCGGCCCTTCAGCGGCCGGCCCAGGAGCCTGGCGGCGTACACCACGCCGATACCGTCGGGGAGCACCAGGTCCGCCCCGTTGAGGGCCTGCCGGAAGGGCTCCTCCCGCCGTGCCCGGTCCACCAGCTCCGGGTTGGGGGTCACCACATAGTGGAATCCACCCGCTTCTATCATCCCGGCGGCCGCTTTGGCCGCCTCGTCCAGGGTCAGGTCATCAAAACTGACCCCCATGATCTCTGTCCGCAAGGCGCATGCCTCCATTTTTATCATTCCAGGCCATCATACCACAGGAACACTCAAAAGTCCATCGGAACCTGCCCGCTCCCTCCGTATCTTCATGAAAAATTAAGCATTGACATTTCGGGAAAAGGGATTATAATACAGACAATACTTTAGCGCAAAAAAGCAATGAAGTGCTTTACTTGCACAAATCGGAAGGATGAGAAGCATGAATATTTTGTCGAAAGTGACCGCACTGGCCGCCGCCAGCGCCATGGTCCTGTCTCTGGCCGCCTGCGGCGGCGGCACCAGCACCACCACCCCCGCCCCTGAGTCCTCTGCCCCCGCGTCCTCCGCTTCCGCCGAGGGCACCGCCGCCTACACCGTGGGCATCTGCCAGCAGATGACCCACGACGCGCTGGACGCCGCCACCCAGGGCTTCAAGGACGCCCTCAACGAGTTGCTGCCCGGCCAGGTGACCTTTGAGGAGCAGGACGCCGGCGGCGAGTACGCCAACTGCGGCACCATTATGGACGGCTTCGTCTCCGAGGGTGTGGACCTCATTCTGGCCAACGCCACCTATCCCCTCCAGGCCGCAGCCTCCGCCACCGCCAACATCCCCGTGCTGGGCACCTCGGTGACCGACTACGCCACCGCCCTGTCCATCGACGACTGGACCGGCACCGTGGGCGGCAACATCTCCGGTACCTCCGACCTGGCCCCCCTGGACCAGCAGGCCGCCATGCTCAACGAGCTCTTCCCCGACGCCACCAACGTGGGTCTCCTCTACTGCTCCGGCGAGCCCAACTCCGTCTATCAGGTGGAGACCATCCAGGGCTACCTGGAGGACATGGGCTACACCTGTGAGCAGTACGCCTTCACCGACGTGAACGACCTGTCCTCCGTGGCCCAGACCGCCTGCGACAACTCCGACGTCATCTACATCCCCACCGACAACACCGCCGCCGCCAACACCGAGACCATCGCCAACGTGGTGATCCCCGCCGGCGTGCCCGTCATTGCCGGTGAGTCCGGCATCTGCTCCGGCTGCGGCGTGGCCACCCTCTCCATCAGCTACTACGACATCGGCTACAAGACCGGCGAGATGGCGGCCCAGATCCTCACCGGCGAGGCCGATATCTCCACCATGCCTGTGGAGTACGCTCCCAACGTCACCAAGATGTACAACGCCGCCAACTGCGAGGCCCTGGGTCTCACCATGCCCGAGGATTACGAGCCCATCGCCTGATCCTCTCTCCCCCTTCTAAAATCGTAAAAACAGCGGGGCGCTCTGCGCCTCCGCTGTTGAGGCTGCCGACTTTGTCGGCAGCCTCTCTCAAAAATGCAAGCATTTTTTCGAAGGGAGGCAGGCCGCCACGCGCATAATTTGGCCTAAGGCCAAATTCCACACTCGCGGCCTGAGCAGTGTTTTTTCCGAGGCACATGTCCCCGGAAAAAACAGACTTCATTTGATTCCGTCGTCTGCGGACGACAGAACTCTGCGAGGCTCTTGCACGTCATTTGACCCATGCGCTTTTCTCTACACGCTGAACAGCGGGGCGCTCTGCGCCTCCGCTGTTTTTGCGCCTTTCCCGCCCGAGGCGGAATCCACCTTTTGGAGGTATCGAACTATGGATTTCCTGCTCTCTTTCCTCAACTCCATGCCCGGCGCCTTCGGACAGGGCCTGGCCTGGGGCATCATGGCCATCGGGGTGTACATCACCTTCCGGATTCTGGACATCGCCGACCTGACCGTGGACGGCTCCCTGGCCACCGGCGGCGCGGTGGCCGCCCTGGGCATCACCATGGGCCTCAATCCCTGGCTGGCCCTCCTGATGGCCGTCATCGCCGGCATGCTGGCCGGTCTGGTCACCGGACTGCTCCACACCGCCTGCGGCATCCCCGCCATCCTCTCCGGCATCCTGACCCAGCTGGCCCTCTACTCCATCAACCTGCGCATCATGGCCATCGGCAGCGGCGCCAGCACCAAGGCCACCCTGGCCCTCAGCGTGGACAAGCAGCCCCTGCTGGTCTCCTCCCGCTACATCCGTGAGATGAGCCTGCGCAACCCCCTGCTGCTGCTGGCCGTCCTCACCGTGGTGGTCATCGCCGTACTCTACTGGTTCTTCGGCACCGAGCTGGGCTGCTCCCTCCGGGCCACCGGCGCCAACCCCAACATGGCCCGGGCCCAGGGCATCAACACCAACACCGCCAAGGTGCTGGGTCTGGTGGTCTCCAACGGCCTGGTGGCCCTCTCCGGCGGCCTGCTGGCCCAGTACCAGGGCAGCTCCACCGTGGATATGGGCCGGGGCGCCATCGTCATCGGCCTGGCCGCCGTCATCATCGGCGAGGTGCTCCTGGGCAAGGTCTTTGTCAACTTCGCCCTCAAACTGCTCTCCGCCGTCATCGGCTCCATCATCTACTACATTGTGCTTCAGTTTGTGCTCCGGCTGGGCCTGGAGTCCACCGACCTGAAGCTGCTCTCCGCCGTGGTGGTGGCCCTCTTCCTCACCATCCCCTACTGGAAGGGCAAGTACTTCACCAAAACGGCTCGAAAGGAGGCGGCGCGCAATGCTTGAGCTCAAAGAGATCTACAAGACCTTCAACGCCGGCACCATCAATGAAAAGAGGGCCCTCAACGGGGTCTCCCTCACCCTGGCCGACGGGGACTTCGTCACCGTCATCGGCGGCAACGGCGCCGGCAAATCCACCCTGCTCAACGCTGTGGCGGGGGTGTGGCCGGTGGACTCCGGCACCATCTCCATCGACGGCATCGACGTCACCCGCCTGCCTGAGCACAAGCGGGCCCAGTACATCGGCCGGGTCTTTCAGGACCCCATGATGGGCACCGCCGCTACCATGCAGATCGAGGAGAACCTGGCCCTTGCCGCCCGCCGGGGCAAGCCCCGGGGCCTGAAGGCGGGCATCACCGCCAGCGAGCGGAAGGAGTACCGGGAGCTCCTCAAGATCCTGGACCTGGGCCTGGAGGACCGGCTCACCGCCAAGGTGGGGCTTCTCTCCGGCGGACAACGCCAGGCCCTCACCCTCCTCATGGCCAGCCTGGTCAAACCCAAGCTCCTCCTCCTGGACGAGCACACCGCCGCCCTGGACCCCAAGACGGCGGCCAAGGTGCTGGACGCCACCGAGAAGATCGTCCAGCGGGACAGGCTCACCACCCTGATGATCACCCACAACATGCGTGACGCCATTGCCCACGGAAACCGCCTCATCATGATGTATGAGGGACGGGTGGCGGTGGACGTCTCCGGCGAGGAGAAGAAGAACCTCACTGTGGAGCAGCTCCTCTCCCTCTTCAGCCAGGCCAGCGGATCGGACGAAGCCGACGACAAGCTCCTGCTGGGCTGAGCACGTATCCCCAGGCAGCACGATGCCGCTGTCTTCCGCGTTTTCGCGGGAGGCAGCGGCATTTTTGTTTCTTTTATAACTCTGCTCCGCTCTCACCTGCGGCACCTGGAGCCGCCGCTCCGACCCACGCCGCGGCCTCCGGCGCGCAGAAGCGGATGAAGGCCTCCATCTCCCTGGTGGCCCATTTCTCCCGATGGTAGAAGATCTGCTCGTACATCACCGCCTGGAGGTCGCTGACCTCCACCACCGTCAGCTTGCCCTGTTGTACCGGCTCCTCCACCAGAAAGCGTGGCAGGAAGGAAAGCCCCTCCGTCTCCTCCAGCACCCGGAGGAGGAAGGAGGCGTAGCTGCTCTCCAGCGCCGGTGTGATGGCCCGGTCCAGGGTGGCCAGCCGCCGGTCCAGCAGGCGGCGGTAGTTGGCGTCCCGCTCGGTGAGATAAAAGGGCCGGTCCAGCAGATCCACCAGATGGTGGGGGCCGGGTCCCAGCTCCCGTCCCAGCTCCGCCGAAGCCACCACCACCACCTCCTCCTGCCGCTCCAGCACCTTGCACCAGCTGTTGTTGTAGAGGGGCTCCTCCAGGATGTAGATGATGTCCAGCTCTCCCCGCTCCATTTTGGCGATGAGCTCCTCCGGGATGCCTGTGGTGATCTGGATGCTCACCTTGGGGTGCTGCACCCGGAACCGCCGCACGATCCCCGGCAGCCGGGCATAGCACAGGGACTCCAGCGTGCCGATGTGGAGCTGCCCGTTCAGCTCCCCCTCCACGGACAGGGAGAGGGCAGCATGGTTGACCTCCTGGATAATGTTGTAGGCGCTGTCCAGAAACTGTTTTCCCTGGGCAGTGAGCACCACCCGCTTATACATGCGGTCAAACAGGCGCACGTGGAGCTCCTCCTCCAGCTGGCGGATCTGCACCGTCACCGCCGACTGGGAGTAGCCCAGACTGGCCGCTGCTTTGGAAAAGCTCTCAAACTGGGCCGCCCGGATAAACGTGGTGATCTGCCGAAGTTCCATGCCAACTCCTCCCTTCTGCCTTAAAAAGTGGTATGAATTTTTTTAATTAAAATAATAAAAACGGTTTATTTGATTAAACGTTATTGTCATGATAGACTAAAGCCACCACAAAGTCAACGGGGAAACTTAGCAAAAGAGCAAAATGTAAATAGGAGGAAACATTATGGAAAAAAAGAAGTTCCGCATCGGGCTGATCCCGAAGCTCATCATCGCCATCATCCTGGGTATCCTCTTCGGCTCCTTTATGCCAGAGTGGTTTAACCGCGTGGTGGTCACCTTCTCTTCGATTTTCAGCACCTTCCTTTCCTTCGTGATCCCCCTGATGATCGTCGCCTACGTGACCATGGGCATCGCCAATCTGCGCAGCGGCGCGGGCAAGCTGTTGGTCATCACCGTGATCCTCTCCTACTTTTCCACCCTGGTGGCGGGCTCCGCCTCCTACCTGGTCTCCTCCAGACTGTTCCCCTCCTTTATGAGCGCGGGGGCTCTGGACCAGATCGCCGCCACCGCTGACGTTTCCCTGTCCGGCTACTTCTCTCTGTCCATCCCGCCCCTGCTGGACACCCTGTCCGCCGTCACCCTGGCCTTTGTGCTGGGCCTGTGCCTTTCCACCATGCGGGGCAAGGAGATCGGCGACAGCCTCTACCACGGTATGGAGGACTTCTCCGCCATCATTGACAAGGTACTCCACACCGTCATCATCCCCCTGCTGCCTCTCTACATCTGCGGCACCTTTACCAACATGACCTATTCCGGAAAGACCTTTGCCATCCTGGGCATCCTGTGGAAGGTGTTCCTGGTGGTCATCGCCATGCACCTCATCTATATCTGTATCCAGTTCCTGGTGGCCGGCGTGATCTCCGGCAAGAACCCCATCACCCTCATCCGCAACCAGATCCCCGGCTATGCCACCGCCATCGGCACCCAGTCCTCCGCCGCTACCATCCCCGTCAACCTGGAGTGCGCCGCGAAGGACGGCATCCTGGAGGAGATCCGCAACTTCGTGGTACCCCTGTGCGCCAACATTCACATGGCCGGCTCCATGATCACCATCACCGCCTGCGCCACCGCCGTGTGCCTGATGTACCAGCTGCCCATCAGCCTGGGCACTGTGGTCCCCTTCATCATGACCCTGGGCATCGCCATGGTGGCCTCTCCCGGCGCACCCGGCGGCTCCATCATGACTGCCCTGCCCTTCCTCTACATGGTGTTCGGCACTGAGGCCGGTGACGTGAACGGCCCCATCTGCGCCATCATGGTGGCCCTCTATATCACCCAGGACTCCTTCGGCACCGCCTGCAACGTGTCCGGCGACAACGCCATCGGCACCATCGTGGACACCATTTACCGCAAATTCATCAACAAGACCCCTGTGAAGGAGTGAGCTTATGTCCTTTATCAGCGTGTTCGACGTACTGGGCCCTAACATGGTCGGCCCCTCCAGCTCCCACACCGCCGGGGCCGTGGCCATTGCCAACGTGGCACACAAGCTGCTGGCGCCGCCGCTGAAGAAGGTGGACTTCACCCTCTACGGCTCCTTCGCCAAGACCTACCACGGCCACGGCACCGACCGGGCCCTGCTGGGCGGCATCATGGGTTTTTCCACCGACGATCTGTGCATCCGGGACTCCTTCCGCATCGCCAACGAGCGGGGGCTGGCCTTCTCCTTCACCCCCAATGAGACCGAGACCGACATCCACCCCAACACGGTGGACATCCGCATGGAGAACGCCGACGGACAGGTCATGACCGTCCGGGGCGAGTCCCTGGGGGGCGGCAAGATGCACATCGTGCGCATCAACGGCGTCCACGTGGACTTCAGCGGCGAGTACGCCTCGGTGGTGGTGGTCCAGCAGGACAAGCCCGGCGTGGTGGCCCACATCACCAAGGTGCTCAGTGACCGCAATGTGAACATCGCCTTTATGCGTCTGTTCCGGGAGGGCAAGGGTGACACCGCTTACAGCATCATTGAGTCGGACGGCATCCTGCCCGACGGCATCCCGGAACAGCTCAAGACCAATCCACACATCCACGACGTCATGATCGTCCAGCCGTAAGGAGGGGACACAATGGATTTCAAAAATGCCAACGAGCTGCTGGCCCTGTGCCGACAGGAGGGCTGTCCCATCTCCGAGATCATGCGCCGCCGGGAGTGCATCCTGGGGGAGACTACCCCCGACACCGTCAAACGCCGTATGGCCAAGGCCCTGTCCATCATGCGCTCTTCGGCCACCATCCCCCTGGAGAACCCCGGCCGCTCCATGGGCGGTCTCATCGGCGGGGAGGCCAAGCATCTGGCCGCCCACGCCGGAAAGAAGAAGGACATCTGCGGCCCGGTGCTCCAAAAGGCCATTACCTATGCCATGGCAGTGCTGGAGGTCAACGCCTCCATGGGGCTCATCGTGGCCGCCCCCACCGCCGGCTCCTCCGGCGTGGTACCCGGACTGCTGCTGGCTCTCCAGGAGCACTACCACATCTCCGACGACCGGCTGCTGGACGGCCTCTTCAACGCCGGCGCCATAGGCTATCTGGCCATGCGCAACGCCACCGTGGCCGGCGCCGTGGGCGGCTGTCAGGCCGAGGTGGGCGTCGCCGCCGCCATGGCCGCCTCCGCCGCCGTGGAGCTCATGGGCGGCACCCCCGAGGAGTGTCTGGGCGCCGCCTCCACCGTGCTCATGAATATGCTGGGCCTGGTGTGCGACCCGGTGGGCGGCCTGGTGGAGTACCCCTGCCAGAACCGCAACGCCGCCGGCGTGGCTAACGCCCTGGTGGCCGCCGAGATCGCCCTGAGCGGCATCCGTCAGCTCATCCCCTTTGATGAGATGCTGGCCGTCATGTACCAGGTGGGCCGCCACATCCCCGCCGAGCTGCGTGAGACCGCCCTGGGCGGCTGCGCCGTCACCCCCAGCGCCTGCCAGCGTTGCGGCCACTGCGGCTGAGCCCCCGCCTACACCGCAAAAGAAAACTGCCCCGGACCGCCGTTGCGGTCCGGGGCAGTTTTTCTTCTGTTCAGCCCTGGGAGAGCTTCAGGCCGTGGAGGACGATGAGGTCGTCCAGAGCCATGAAGGTGACTCCATCTGCGGCTTCGGCAGAGGCTACCAGGCCCACGGTGACGTCGCCCTTGGCAGCCTGATCTGCGCCGATGGCAAAGTGGTAGCGCTCCGCACCGTCTCTGGTGACGGAGACCTGGTTGGTGTAGGGCTCCCAGGCAACCTCACAGCCCAGGGCCTCGGCCACGGCCCGCACCGGTACCATCAGGCGGCCGTTCTCCACCTTGGCGGAGGAGGCGCCCTCCAGAGTCAGGGCCTCGCCGTTGATGGTGACCTCCAGGCCGTCAGCGGACACCCAGCCGGCGTAACCGGCGGGAAATACCATGACCTTGCTGGGAGATGCCTGGGCGGGCAGGCTCATGGTGGCTGCATTGTACCAGGAGACGAGCCGGGTACCGGGTACGATGTCAGCGGCGCTCACAGTCGCCTTCTCCCAGCCGGGGGCGGCCAGATACCCGGTGTCGCCGGTGAGGTGGAGGACCACATCGTTGTTCATATAGACGTCCACACCGCTCTCGGTCGCGGTGACGGTCTCCACCTCCGCATAGGTGGGCACACCGAAACCGGCGGGGACGCCGCACAGAATAACCCGGGCGGTGCTGATGGGGGGCAGGCTCTTGGTCATGTCCGGCCCCACCCAGGCATAGACGGTCTCCCCCGCCTTGATGTCGGCAAAGGTTTTTGTCTCACCGGTGACGGCATCCAGGATGACGGTATCCTCAGCCACATTGACCACGATTTTCTGATAGGGGTCGCTCTCATTGCTGTTTTCCAGGGTGAGGCTCATATCGCCCAGCTCCACAGCGCTGCCCCACACCCGGGCGGGAAAGTTCTCCCCCCGCTGGACCAGCTCATAGGCCGTCGTCTCAGCGGCTGCGTCAGTGCTGACAGGCTCCACCGCTAGGACGGGCACGCTCAGGGACAGCGTCAACATCGCCGCCAGAGCGGCGGTCAAGATCTTTTTCTGCTTCATAGCGGAAGATCCTCCTTATTCAGTGGTTCTGCCTTCTTGGACGGCGAATGTGGAAAATGGTTCCCGCTCTTCCCGCCCGCCTCGGGCATTTATTCCTCCGTCACCGGGGTGAGAATGCCGATGTACTCCAGCATCCTGTAGAGCATGGCGGCGGCCTCCTCGCGGGTGGTGGGGACGGTCGGGTCCAGCTTCTCCAGAGGCACCGCCAGGAAGCCCAGGTCCTCCGCTGTCACCACATAGGGCCGGGCCCAGGCGTCATAGGCCTGCACCGCCTCGGTCGCCAGATCTTCCCCGGTCACCTGCTCCAGCCGGCGTTCGACGGAGAGGTCAGCGCGCTCCCCCATCCGGGCCAGGATGGTCAAAAACTGCTGGTGGTCCACCGGGTCGTCGGCCCGGAACTCGCCGTTCTCGTCGCCCTGGATGAGGCCCAGGTTATAGGCGATATCCACAGAGGTGGCATACCAGTCCTCCCGGTCCACATCGGTGAAGGGGGCGCTGCCCTGGCTCTGCCAGCACCAGTAGCCCATGGCCTGGACCATCATGGACACCAGCTCGCCCCGGGTGAGCGGGGCCTGAGGGCCAAAGTCGCCGTTCTCGTTGCCCAGGAGAACGCCCAGGGAGGCCAGGGTGTTGATCTCATCGCCGTAGGGAGAATCGGCCACATCGCCGAACCAGCGGGAGACGTAATCCACCCCCCAGGCTTCAGAGACCTCCGCCGGGGTTACCGCCTTGCCGTCCAGCGTCATGGGGGTGTTGGGGGCGATGGCGGCCAGGAGCTCTGCAAAGGCGGGGGCATAATCCTCACTCACCGCCTCCTCCCGGTGGATGTACCAGGTCTGGCCGGCCAGCTGGAGGACCAGCACATCCCCGGAGGCCTGCTCCTCGGCGGTGCCGCACAGGAGGCGGGCCACCTCATCGGCCAGGTTGGCGTCCACCACCAGGTGGGGCAGCACGCCGGAGCGGTCGGGTGTCACATAGTTGGGAGAGTAGTACCGCTCTGTGGTGATCTTGAAGGCGGAGCCGTCGGCCTGCTCAAAGACGTTTTGGGCGACGCCCTTGCCGAAGGTCCGGGTACCGATGATAAGCCCGTAGCCGTAATCCCGCATGGCGGCGGTGAAGAGCTCGGCGGCGCTGGCGGAATTGGCGTCCACCAGGACCACCAGAGGCTCCTGGATGAGGCCGGATTCCCCCGCCAGCAGGGCGTTGGGGCGCCAGACAGACAGATTGCCCCGGCGGTCCAGCGCATAGCCCACCTCCCGGCTGCCCAGCACATAGCCCACCGCCTGGACCACCCCGTTGACCGCGCCGCCGGGGTTGCCCCGCAGGTCCACCACCCAGCGGTCGGCCTCCTCATCCTCCTCCAGGATGTAGCTCTGGAAGTGCTCCCCGGTGGTGCTGCCGAAGCTGCTGCAGGTCAGCCAGCCGATGTGGTCGTCCACCACCTCTCCGGTGACGTTGGGAAAGACCACCGCCGCCCGGGCCATGGTGAAGGTGAGCTCCTGCCCGTCCCGGACCACGGTGACGGTGACCTCCGTCCCCGCCTCGCCGGTCACCAGGGCGGTGAGGGCCTCGGGGGAGCCGGCGGCCTGGAGGGTGGTGCCGTCCACGGCCACGATGCGGTCGCCGGGCAGGATGCCGGCCTTCTGGCTGGGGGAGTCGGGGGCCGTGCCGGTCACCAGCAGGCCGTCCTCCCGCGTCTGTACAGACACGCCGATGCCCACCACATTGGTGCCCTCCAAGCTGTTCTGGAAGGCGGTGTACTCCTCCGCTGTCATATAGTAGGTGTAGGGGTCCCCCAGGGCGGTGGTGATCTCCTCGATGGTGGGCAGGGACAGGATCTCCTCGGGGATCTCATCGATGTAATTTCCCCGGAGCAGGTCCCGGGCTTCCTCCACGGTGATGGCGCCGGCCATGGGGCTCAACACCAGGGTCAGCGTCAGCCCCAGGGCCGCCGCGCGTACAGGCAGTTTTGTTTTCATGGGTCAAGCTCTCCTTTGCCGAATCAGGTCATTCCATTGCAACGCTTGCCAAACAAAGCCAAACGCCTTGAAAGCCAAGGCTTCGGGCTTTGTTCAGGCGCAAGGGTTTCGGGTAGACATTATTGTAGCACCCCGGCTTTGGGCTGTCCACCTCCTGTTGGTTACAAAACGGAGGCTGGACACCTCAGCTGTCCAGCCGCTCCTCCAGGGCCTTTCGCACCGTCCGCAGCACCTTGAGACGGGCGTATTTTTTGTCGTTGCCCTCCACGATGACCCAGGGGGCGTATTCGGTGGAGGTTTTTTGAAGCATCTCATCCACCGCCTTTTCATAGGCCGGCCACTTCTCCCGGTTGCGCCAGTCCTCATCGGTGATCTTGTAGCGCTTTTCCGGGGTGTTCTCCCGGTCATGGAAGCGGCGCAGCTGCTCGTCCGGGTCGATGTGGAGCCAGAACTTCAGCACCACCGCCCCCCAGCGGGTGAGGCTGCGCTCGAACTCGTTGATCTCGTCATAGGCCATCGACCAGCGCGCCTCCGGAGTGAGATTTTCCAGCCGCTCCACCATGACCCGGCCGTACCAGGTCCGGTCAAAGAGGACGATGTGGCCGTCCTTGGGCAGCTGCCGCCAGAACCGCCACAGGTAGTGCCGGTCCAGCTCGTCCTTTGTGGGGGCGGCGATGGGCACCACATCAAAGCCCCGGGGGTCCAGGGCCCAGGAGAGGCGGCGGATGGCGCCCCCCTTGCCGGCGGCGTCCCAGCCCTCGAAGCCGATGACCACCGGCACCTTCTCCCGGTAGAGCCGGCTGTGGAGCTTAGACAGGCGCTTTTTCTCCTTCTTGAGGGCGGCGTCGTAGTCGGCATCGGAGAGCCGGGGGCTCAGGTCCACCTGGCTGAGCCGCGGCATCTCCAGCAGGGGCCAGGGGGCCCGCTCCACCGGGGCCGGTTTGGGGACGCCGTGGTCCAGGGCGTCGTCCAGGGCCGCCTTCACCGTCCGCAGCACCTCCAGGGGACCGCTCCCCTTCTCCTCGTTCCACACCACGTGCCAGGGAGCGTAGGGGGTGCTGGTGGCCTGGAGGAGGAGGTCCAGCTTCTCTTTACGGCGCACGTAGTCCCGGTTCTGCCGCCAGTCCCGGTCGGTGACCCGCCAGGCGGTGTCGTCATCCCCCGCCAGCTTCTCCAGCCGCCGGCGCTGCTCGGCCTGGCCGATGTGGAGGAAAAATTTCAGGATCAGATAGCCGTCGTCGCACAGCTGCCGCTCGAAGATGTTGATCTCCTCCACCAGCTGAGCCGTCTCCTTCGGCTCCTCCTCCATCCGCTCCAGCGCCCGGCCGAACCAGCTCCGCTCCAGCACCGCGATCTGTCCCTTGGCGGGCAGCCCCTTCCAGAAGGGCCACAGCAGGGGGCGGCGCTTCTCCTCGTCGGTGGCGGGACCAAAGGTGAGCACCTGGTAGTTCCGGGGGTCCAGCCGGGCAATGGTCCGGGCGATGACCGCCCCCTTCCCGGCGGCACTCCAGCCCTCAAAGACCAGCATCACCGGAATCCCCGCCTCCTTCAGCGGCTGCTGGAGAGCCTCCAGGGCCCGCTCCAGCTCCTTGCGCTCCGCCTTCCACGCCTTTTGCTCGGCCTTGGTATGTGTCCGGCGTTCCTCGTTTTCCAGCATGGCTCTCCCATCCTTTCGCCCATCCGGGCCCCTTGCCTGTACGGCACTTTTTTGATATAATCTTATATAATTTATCTTAAGTTAGGAGTTTTATCATGTCTTCCCCCAGGGAAAAAGCAAAGTCCCTCCTGTACACCTACGGCATCATCCTGCTGGGCTCCGCTATTTTGTCCTTCGGGCTCTACAACATCCACGAGCGGACCCAGGTCACCGAGGGCGGCGTGCTGGGCATGACCCTCTTCCTCCAGCACTGGCTGGGGCTCTCCCCCGCCATCACCAGCCCCGTTATGGACATCGCCTGCTACCTGCTGGCCTGGCGCTTCCTGGGCAATTCCTTCGCCCGCTACGCCATCACCGCCAGTCTGGCCTTTGCCGTGTTCCACGGCCTTTGGGAGCAGTTCCCGCCCATTCTCCCCGATCTGAGCGCCTGGCCGGTGGCCGCCGCCATCCTGGGCGCGGCCTTTGTGGGCATCGGCGTGGGACTGGTGGTCCGCATCGGCGGCGCCTGCGGCGGCGACGACGCCCTGGCCCTCACCATCTCCCACCTCTCCAAGTGGCCCATTGCCCGGTGCTATCTCATCACTGACCTCACCGTGCTGGCCCTCTCTTTGAGCTATATCCCCTTCACCCGCATCCTATACTCCCTCATCACTGTCACTATTTCCTCCTTCCTCATCGGATGGGTGCAGAATTTCGGACGCCCGCCGGAGAAAGAGCAGGAGCCGGAGACCCAGGCGGCACAGTGATTTGTATCCTTCTTACGCCAACGGGCGCACCATACATGGTGCGCCCGTTTTCTATCTCGGAGGGAGTTCGGCTCAGCGGTCCCACTTCTGGATGAGGGCCATGAGCTCCTTCTCAAACTGGGCCAGGTCCTTGTTGGTGCCGCCCTTGTTGTGGCGGATGGCCTCCATGAGGTCCTGACCGGCGGCCTCCAGCTTCCGGTAGGCGGGGGAGCCGGACGCCGACACCGGCTTGGGAGGCAGGGGCACACCGGCGGAGAGCATCCGGTCGGCAGCCAGATCGTAGACCTCCTCATACTCGGCGGCGTGGGCTGCCAGACCGGCGTCCCGCAGCTTCTGGGCAAAGATCTCGGTGACCGACGCCTCGCCGTGGACCACGAAGATGTGCCGGGGCTTGGGGGCGTAGTGCTTGGCCCAGGCCAAGAGATGGTCCCGGTCGGCGTGGGAGGAGAGACCCTTGAAGTTGACGATGCGGGCGTTGACGGCGATCTCCTCTCCGAAGAGCTTCACCGACTTGGCCCCCTCCAGGAGGGCCCGGCCCAGGCTGCCTTCGGCCTGGTAGCCCACAAAGACCACCACGCACTCCTTCCGCCACAGATTATGCTTGAGGTGGTGGCGGATGCGTCCGGCGTCACACATGCCGGAGGCCGAGATGATGACCTTGGAGCTGGTGTCCAGGTTGAGGGCCTTGGACTCCTCGCTGCTCTCGGTGAGGGTAAGGCCGGGGAACTGGAAGAGGGCGCCCCCCTTCAACGCCTCGATGGCGTCCTCGTCCAGGTAGCCGTGGAGGTTACCGGAGTAGATGCGGGTGGCCTCGTTGGCCAGGGGAGAGTCCACGCACACCCGGAAGTCGGGGTGAGACTTCACCATGCCCTCCTCCTTCATCTCCCGCATGAAGTACAAAAGCTCCTGGGTGCGGCCCACGGCGAAGGAGGGGATGATGACGTTGCCGCCCTTCTCAAAGGTCTCGTCGATGATCTGGGCCAGGGCCTCGGTATAGCTCTCCGGCGGCTCGTGGAGCCGGTCGCCGTAGGTGCTCTCCATGACCACATAGTCGGCCTCGTCGATGGGCTGTGGGTCCCGGATGATGGGCTGGTCCACGTTGCCCAGGTCGCCGGAGAAGACGATCTTCCGGGTGACCCCCTCCTCGGTGAGCCACAGCTCGGCACAGGCCGAGCCCAGCAGGTGGCCGGCGTCGGTGAACCGGAGCCGCACCCCCTCGCAGAGGTCCACCATCTCGCCGTACTCATAGGTCTCCACCAATCCCATGGCGTTTTCCGCGTCGGCAATGGTATAGAGGGGCTCCACCGGCGCCCGGCCGGCCCGCCGGCCCTTCTGATTCTGCCACTGGGCATCCGACTCCTGGATGTGTGCCGAGTCCCGCAGCATGATGGACATGAGCTGTCCGGTGAGGCGGGTGGTGACGATCCTGCCGTGGAAGCCCTGCTTCACCAACAGCGGGATGCGGCCGGTGTGGTCGATGTGGGCGTGGGTGACGATGACACAGTCGATGTAGCCGGGGGCGAAGTCCAACACCCGGTTGTCCCGCTCGTCCCGCCCCTGCTGGAGTCCGCAGTCGATGAGGATGCGTTTTCCGTTGACCTCCAGGCAGTGGCAGCTCCCGGTGACGGCCTTGGCCGCGCCGAAAAATGTGAGCTTCATGGGGCACCTCCTTTGTTTCTTTGGTCACCTTCATTCTACCCCCTGACTGCCCCCCTGTAAAGGCATCCCAGAAAGTTTACATTTTGGCCAGGACGCACAAGGACCCGCCGACACAGTCGGCGGGTCCTTGTGCCATTTATTCAGACAGACCCAGGTAGAACCGGGCGCCGGGGTCACCGGCAAAGACCACCCAGCCGCCCTCCGGCAGCACGGCGGAGGTATCCCCAAAAGCCACGGAGCTGGCCGTCACGGCGCCGTTGGCGTCGTAGACAGTAAAGCCGCCCGCCTTCGGCAGGGTCACAGCGAGGGTCCGCCCAGCCAGATCCCCCACATTGAACCACCGGGCGTAGCCATCGTTGAGGATGGTGCAGTAGGCCCCCGTGCCGGCATAGAGGTTTCCCAGGCCGGAGGCCGGAGCGCAGATGTAGTCCCCCGCCTTCAGGTAGGCCTTGCCGTCCACGGTGACGGCGGCATAATCGGCGCCGTTGCGGCTGCCGGTGCCGGGGAGCTGGACATACTGCCGGGCCAGGGTCTCGTCCACGATGCGCTGGAAGCCGGCCGCGTAGCCGGGAGTCTCCGGCATGGAGGCCACGGCGGCAAAAGGCCCCGACAGGTAGACCTGGGAGGTATACTTCTCATTGACGATGAGGTAGAGCTCCGAGCCCCGGGCGGCCCAGACGTCCAGGGCGGCCTGGTCGGCCTCGGTGTTGGGCTCCAGCTTCTCCAGGGCGTAATTGGCGGTACCGGAGACGGTGAGGCCGGGCACGGCGGCATAGCCCTCCTGGTAGAGGTAGGTCCGGCCGTTGTCCCCGGTGACGAACTTCACGATGAAGCTGTCCGTCTCGTCCAGGAAGGTTCCGTCGTCCCGGTAGGTGAAGGTCTGCACCGCCCCGCCCAAGGCGGCGGCGTTGGTCAGGGTCATGGTCTGGTCGTCGGGGAAGGCCACGGTGGCCACCATGCCCAGGGAGACATAGGTGCCGGCGTTGGCCTTCAGCTCCTGGGGGATGGCCGCGGGCTGGCCGTCGGGGAGGGCGGGCAGGCTCTCGTCCACCGTCACCCCCTCCTCAGCCAGGGCGTCCATGAGGATGCGCTCCCCCGCCAGCTGATTATAGGTACTCACACCGCCGGAGGAGAGGACGGCCACCGCCTTCTCCTCCCCCGGGAGGACGACGAGGGAGGCGTGGTAGCGCAGGGTGTCGCCCCCCTTCACCAGGGCGGTGACGCCGCTCTGGTTGAAGGGGTACTGGTGGACGTTGTCCCAGCCCAGGCCGTAGGCCAGGGTGTCGTTCTCGCTGTTCTCCGGCCACAGGCCCTTCACCGCCCAGTCGGTGTTCATGAGGTCCAGCCACTCCTGGCTCAGCAGGTCGGTGCCGCACAGGAGGCCGCCGAAGGCGGCCAGATCGGCGGCCGTGGCGTAGAGGCCGCCGGTGCCCACGATACCGATGGTGTCCTGGGGCAGGTCCCGGGTGTCCTCGGCGGAGGCGTAGGTCTTGGCCAGACGGCCGGTGTCAAAGTCGTCCCCGGGGGCATAGGTGTCGGCGAGGCCCGCCGGGTCCAGGATGGCGGCGTGGAGGTAGCCCATATAGTCCATGCCGCTCACAGCCTCCACCACCAGCTGGGCCAGGGTGTAGCCGTCGTTGGAGTAAACGCAGTAGGCGCCGGGGTCGGCCTTGAGCCGCTGGGTGCACAGCCGCTCCAGCAGGTCATCGGCGGCGCGCTCGTCGGTGTCGCCGAAGAGGAATGCGTCCCGGGTGGTGTCCCCCATGAGGCCGGAGGAGTGGTCCAGCAGCATGCGGACGGTGATGTCCTTATACCGCTCGTCGGCCATGGTGAACCCGGGCAGATACTTGGTCACCGGGTCCTCCAGGGACAGCTTGCCGTCCTGGGCCAGGGTGAGGACGGCGGCGGCGGTATAGGTCTTGGACACCGAACCCACGCCATAGAGGATGTCCTCGGTGAGGAGGCGGTTCTCCGTCTTGGAGTAGACCCCCCAGCCCCCCTGGGCGGTGATGGCGCCCTCCTCCCACAGGGCGTAGCGCACCGAGGTGGCCCCGCCGTACTGGCCTGCCAGCTCAATGGCGTGGAAGGCCTTCTCCTCAAAGGTCTCCCCCGCCATTCCGGTCTCCCGGGCGGCCAGGGCGGGCAGGGTCAGGGCGGGCACCAGGATGAGTCCCGCCAGGGTCCCGCTGAGCATCCGTTTCCATTCCATGTTCCTTCCTCCTTTTTCCGTCTATGCCTCCGGCTTGGATGCGCCGTTGGCCAACTCCTCATAATAGGCCCGGCACTCCGCCGCCGTCCGGGGCGGATGGGCGTTCATGGCGTCGGCCTGCTCCAGGAGCCAGGTCCGCATGGCGGCAATGCCCTCCTCACTCACCGGGAAGGTGGCCTCCCCCTCCTGCCGGGCGTATTTCCGGCAAAAAGGTCCCTGCCAGATCACCACGCGCATGGCCCCTTCCTGGGGCTTTTCAATCTCGTAGCACAGCAGGCCCCGGCTCCCCGACCAGCCGTTGTCGTTTTCATAGTGGGAGAGCACCGGGAGATAAAATTCCTGTTCCATCTGATCCTCCTTATTGATCGGGCAGGGTGAAGAAGTCGGGCAGCCGGTCCTCCTCACTGTCAAAAAGCAGGTTGTACTGGAGGGACTCGTACTGGAGGAGCCCCTCCTGGGCCGCCTCCGAGAGGTCCTCCCGGCTCTTCTGCCAGGTGCCGTCGGTATCCATGTAGCCCACGGAGTTGAGGGCGGGCACCGTCTCCCGGAGCCGGAGCAGGAACTGCTGGTACTCCGTCATAGGCAGGCCGGCCGTCTCCATAAGCATGGCGGAGAGGTAGTTGAGGGAGGTGGTCACCCCGTCCGCCTCCGGGATGTCGTAGTTGGCCCACAGGAGGAAGGGCACCTCCTGGCGCTGCTGGGCGGCGGCGATGTCCACCTTCTCAAAGTCGCCCCCCAGCACCTCGGTGTAGAAGTTGGTGACCACCTGGGGCTGGTGATCCCCGAACATGAGGATCATGGTGGGCTCCTCCACCTGGGAGAAGTAGTTGATCAGGTATTCCAGGGCACTGTCCGACTGCCGCAGCAGGGAGAGGTACTGGTCCACGGTGGAGTAGCGGCCCTCCATGTCCCCGGTGAGCCACACCGTCCTGTCCAAACCCGTCCAGGCCACGTTGTAGGCGCTGTGGTTCTGCATGGTGACGTTGAAGATAAAGAGGGGCTCGCCGTCCTCCTTCTCCTCGTAGCGCCGCACCAGATTCTCATAGTTGGCCTGGTCTGTGATGTAATTGCGCATGTAGCTGACATCGGTAAAATCATTTTGGAAATAGATCTCGTCGAAGCCGAAGCTCTGGTATACCGCCCGGCGGTTCCAGCCAGAGGAAAGATAGGGGTGCATGAACACCGTCCGGTAGCCCAGGCTCCCCAGCTGGGCGCCCAGATTGGGCTCGTCGGCGCCCACATACATGTGGAAGGGCACCGTGCCCTCGGGAAGGAAGGCCATGGTGTTGCCCGTCAGGAACTCGTACTCCGAGTTGGCGGTGGTGCCGCCAAAGACGGAGGAATAGGCCGTGCCCCGGATGGTGTTCTCAGTGAGGCTGTGGAAGAAGGGCAGCGGGTCGGCGTTGGTCTCCAGGTCAAAGACCTCTGCCAGGTCGGAGAAGGACTCGTTCATGATGACGATGAGGTTCACCGGCGTCTCCGCCCCGGCGGCGTCGGGGTCGGCCTGCCACTCCTCCTCCGTCTCCAGCCGGATGGAGGAGAGGGTCTCCTGGGAGTAGTCCTCCGGCTCCTCCACCGTGCTGTACCGCAGGCACACCGAGAAGTTGAGGACGAAGCCGTTGCCCCGGGTGGTCCACAGGGAGGGCTCGATCCCCAGCTGCCGGAGGAAGTCGGTCTGGAAAAAGACCGTCAGGTAGGCGGCGGAGAGGACGGCCACCGGGATGACCGCCCGCCAGTGGGGACGCTGCCGCCCCGGGCGTTTGGGTACCTTCCACAGCAGCAGCAGGAAGAGGGCCAGCACCAGCAGGCACCGGAGCTGGACCACATCGAGGGTATAATCGTAATTCCCCGCCACGTTGGCGGCGGTCTGGAGGGTGAGGAGGTCGCCGGGAAAGATGGTGCGGCCCCGGAAGTGGATGACGTACCGGTTGGCCAGGCCCACAAAGGTGAAGAGCCCTGTGGTGAGCCCCGCCGTCAGCCGCACCCGGCCGGTGACCAGGTAGAGCACTCCGGCGGCCATGTAGTACCACACCAGGTTCAGCGCAATCTGGAGGGCGGAGAGCTCCTCCCAGACCAGGTAGTTGTAGTTCATCTGCTCCACCAGCACGAAGGCGAGCAGCGGACCGATGACGAAGGCGGCCCAGCGGCACCGGGCGGCGGCCCCGTCCTCCAATGTCACGCCCAGCGGGAGGAGGCCGCCAAAGGCCAGGGCCCAGCAGGCGCACTGCCACAGGGGCAGTCCGTAGAGAGCCAGGCCGGCAAAAATCGCGGCGGCCAGGACTGCGGCGGGGAGAAGCCGGTCCCGGCGGTAAAAGACGGGGCGGCGGAGCTTGGCGGGGGATGGGGTCATGACGCTCATGGCAGTTTCTTTCCTTTTCGCGAGAGAGTTTGAAAACAAGCTCCATTTTACAACGGCCTCCCCCCAAAAGCAAGGCCGCGGGCATTACGCTTTTCTTACATAAGAAAGGGCCCGTCGCAGAATCGAAAGATTCTGCGGCGGGCTTTTTTCTGCCCATGGAGATAATTATGAAGGAAATT
>NZ_CALXEE010000006.1 GCF_944387245.1 uncultured Intestinimonas sp.
CTCTTGCAAACGAAAAAGCCCAGCTTTCGCCGGACTTTTTCGACAGACTGAGCCTGTCGACTTTGTCGACAGGCTCAGGGGGCGCTCCCATCTCTGGGAGCGCCCCCTTTTTACAGATCAATGGGTATGGACTTGTCCCATCAGCCGATGGCGATGGTGGAGCGCTTGGGCAGCTCCTGCTTGCCCTGCTTGGGCATGGACAGCTTCAGGATGCCGTCCTCGTACTTGGCGGACACGTCCTCGGGCTTCACATCGCCCACGTAGAAGCTCCGGCTGCACGAACCGGCGTAGCGCTCCTGGCGGATGTAACGGCCCTCCTTGTCCTTCTCGTCCTTATCCAGGCCCTTGGCGGCGCTGATGGTCAGGTAGCCGTCCTTCAGGTCCACGGCAATCTCGTCCTTCTTGAAGCCGGGCAGGTCCACGTCCACCTCATAGGTGTTCTCGGTCTCCCGCACATCGGTCTTCATCAGGTTCTTGGCGTGCTTGCCGTACAGGGGATCATGGCCATTCCACATGGGGAACATACCAAAGCGGTCATTAAAGAAATCATCGAACAGGTTTTCACCAAAAATGCTGGGCAACATAAGTCATTCCTCCATTCACAGCACTTATTTCTTGCCCTGCGGAGGAGCTCTCTGAACTCCTCTTCTTGGAACAATTATGTTATAGCACCGTGGATTAGCACTGTCAAGGCGAGAGTGCTAATGTTTACAAAAGGAACGATGTTTGTTCATAAAATATGCGATTTTCGGCGGGCGTGCCTCAGCCGATGATCTCCTCCAGGGCCTCATTGAGCTCCGTGGGGCTGTGGGCGGTGTAGGAGACGGCGTCCACAGCGGTGCGGGTAAAGGGGGACCGGGCCAGAGACGTCAGGGCCTGGGCCCGACGGGCCGCCTGGTGGCCGGTGAGGGCGGCCTCCACCGTCAGGGTCTCCGGCACCGCCCGCACCGGCAGAGGCCGGGTCAGGGCCGCCGCCACCCCCGCCCGGATGGCCTCGCAGGCGTCGTCAGGGTGGAGGTTGAAGGTGGAATTGCCCCGGCACTCCTTCACCGCCACGGTGGTGAGGCCGGGGATCTCCTCCGCCGCCAGTCGACAGATGGTCTCGTCCCCGCTGAGAAAAATGGACGACACCCCCTGCTGGGCGGCATACAGGGAGTTGAGGGTGAACTCGGAGGCGACGCGGCCGTTGACCTTCAGGCAGCGGATGACGTCCTTGTTGATGGTGTGGGCCAGGGGGCTGCCGTCGGTGCCGGCGGGGGCGTGGTAGCCGATGAAGAGGGCGCCGGCATAACCTCCGTCCAGGCCGGCCATCATGGAGCCGGGGTGACAGGCCCAGCCCCGCATGAGCCGGACCCCCCGGGGCAGCTTGTCGTGGAGGAGGTTCCGGGCGCAGCCGTGGCCGTCCCGGACCACCGCCTGGTGGCCGGCGTCCAGGATGGACTCACAGGCCGCCGCCACCTCCCGGGTCATCTGGGCCCGGGCCTCCTCATAGCCCTGGCCGCCAGGCTCGGTCTCGCACCAGGCGGTGACGTCGGTGATGCCCTCCAGGTCGGCGCTGATAAAGTATACCGCCACAGGATCGCCCCCTTAACCGCCGTACCGGGCCACGAAGTCCCGGAGGCCCAGGTAGCAGTTGCACCGGATTCCCGTGGTGGTCTCGGCGTGGTAGAGGGAGCTGATGATGGCCTCCTCCACCGCCTCTACCCCGGCCACAAAGACCCGGTCGATGTTCTCATCATAGAACATCCTGGTCTCCAGGATGTTCTTCTCGCTGTAATGGGGCAGGCGGTTGGCGGTGGTAAAGGCGATGGCGATGTCGCCGCTGCCGTTGCCGCAGTAGGAACCCACCCGGCCCAGGGCCACCATGGACCGCTTGGCCAGCCGGCTCAGCTGCCGCTCGTTGAGGGGGATATCGGTGGCCAGGAGCATGATGATGGAGCCCTCGTCCTTCCGCTCGTCCCGGCCCAGTTTGGTGTCGTAGTGCTTCCCGCCGATGATGAGGTTGCCCGGCGCGCCGAAGTTGGACATGACCAGGGCGCCCACGGTGTAGGTCTGGCCGTCCACCTCCACCCGCCGGGAGGCGGAGCCGATGCCCCCCTTGAGTCCCAGGCAGACCATGCCGGTGCCGCCGCCCACGGCCCCCTCTTCAAAGTCCTCCCCGGCATTGGCCAGGGCCTCACGGACGTGCTCGGGTCGGACGTGGAGGCCCCGGATGTCGTTGAGCCGGCCGTCGTTGCACTCGGTGACCACACAGTTCACCGTGCCGGTGGTGACCCCGATGTCCGGGTTCCCCTCCAGCATGTACCGGGTGAGCTCCTCACAGGCGGTGCCCACACTCAGGGTGTTGGTGAGGAGGATGGGGGTCTCAATGGTGCCCAGCTCCTGGATCTGGATGAGGCCCACGCTCTTGCCGAAGCCGTTGATGACCGACACCCCGGCCATCACCTTGTCCTGGAAGCAGTTGCCCCCGTGGGGCAGCACGGCGGTGACGCCGGTGTGGATATCCCCTTCCTTTAATGTCACATGGCCCACCTTCACCCCGGGCACGTCGGTGATGAGGTCCCGCTTCCCCCGGGGCCACTTGGCGTGGAGGTCAAAGCCGCTGTTTTCGGGCAGTCCCATAGTCTCCTTCTCCTCTCTTCAGCGATAGGTCTTTCCGGCGGTCTCGATGACCTTCCGGGCCAGGGTCTCCATGGGGTCCACATACCAGTCCCCCAGGCCCTCGTCGGCCTTGATGACCGAGAGCTCGGTGCAGGCCAGCACCACGGCGGCGCAGCCCGCCTGCCGGTAGGCCGCCTCGATGCACCCCCAGCTCTCCTGGTCCCAGGGCAGGCCCTTTTTCACCCGGTCGTAGATCTGGTGCATGACCTCCTTCTGGATGTCCGCCGGAGGGGTCCAGGGGGTGAGGCCTCGCTCGGTCAGTGCCTTCTGATAAAGTCCGGTCTGCACCGTGCCGTCGGTGGCCATGACGCCGATGACGCCGCCGGGACACCGGCCGGCCAGAGTGGCCGCCGTCTCCCGGATCATATGGAGGATGGGGATACCGATCTTGTCGGCGATCATGTCGGCAAAGAAGTGGGCGGTGTTGCAGGTGATGGCGATGGCGGTGCAGCCGCACTGCTCCAGCATCCGGGCGTCGGTGAGGAGCTGCTCGTAGGGCCCGTCGTACTGCCCGGACAGGATGGCCGCCGTCCGGTCAGGCATGGAGGCATCGCTGAGCAGGATGAGGTTGATGTGGTCCTGGTCCCGCTCCGCCGCCGTGTGCTCCGTCACCATTTTATAAAAGAGCTGGGAGGCCATGGGACCCATGCCGCCGATGATACCGATGGGGTGCTCCATCTTGTTTACCCTCTTTCTGGAATTTATCTGTATGCGCACGCTGGCGCCGGTACGAAGATACCGGCGCCAGTGTTTTTTGTCGGGATGGGATTTAGAAGCTCAGGTCGTTCCAGTACGGGCCATCATCAGGTCCCACACCGGCACCTTGTACCGGGTGGAGGTGCCGAAGTCCCGTTCAAATATGATCCCCTTGGCCCAGTCCACATACTGCTCCAGCAGGGGGCGGTCGTAGCCCATCTCGTGGGCGATCTCGGCCTTTTTCTCGGCCGACACCTTCCGGTCCACCACCATATCCACCGGGTTGCCCGGCATCATGTAGAGCAGACTGAACACCAGGATGGACACCGACACCACCAGCAGGATACCCTGAAGGAGCTGCTTGATGATATAGCTTTTCATGGGGTCATCTTCCTCCTCCCCTTCTACGGCTCTTCCGTCCGGACCCGCTGATAGATCCGGGAGCCGCACTTCACGCCCCAGGCGGAGCCGTTCCGGGTGTAGAACCGCAGGGTTGTCACCCGCTTGGCCGGGTCCTTGGCGTCCACGGCGGTGAAGATGTTCTGCCCACACCAGCGCAGCACCACCGGCTTATCCTGATAGGTGCCGCCCAGGACCCCGTCCTTCTCCTCCACGATGCAGTGGACGGGCAGGCCCTCGTGGCACAGGTAGTCGCCGCAGAGCATCTCCGGCCGGCTGAAGGCGCCGCCGTTGGGGATGTCCCAGTAGTGCTCCGTCTCCAGGGGCAGGCCCAGGATGTAGTTGTAGCAGATCCACTGGAAATCCTCCACATCCACATCGCCTTCGTTGCAGAGAACGGCCACGCCGTAGCCCCCCTCCATAAGGCCGCCCTCGGTGGACACGCCGTGGAGGCCGCCGGCGTGCTGGCACACCATTTTGCCTCCCAGCAGCCGCTTCTGAAGCCCCATGCAGTAGTAATACTTCTCCCGGAGGGGGAAGGCCTTGCCGATCATCAGCTCCACCGCTTCGGCGGGGATGACCTGTTTCCCCTCCCACACGCCGCCGTTGGAGAGCATCTGGTAGTATTTGGTGATGTCCTTGGCGGTGGACTTCACACAGGCGCAGCCCCGGAAGGGGGGCAGGATAGACCAGTTGTCATCCCAGACCAGCTTGCCGTCGTCGTCCCGCTCGAAGAGGCTGGTAATGTTGTCCCCGGCCAGGGCCCGGGCCTCCGAGCAGTCCACGTCCAGCACCGTCCGGGTCATGCCCAGGGGCTCAAAGATCCGCTCCTTCAGGAATTCCTCCAGGGTGATGCCGGCCGCCTGGTCCACAATGTAGGAGAGGGCGGCGTAACCCTCGTTGGAGTAGCTCATGTACTCCCCCGGCGCTCCCACCGGCTCATAGTTGCCCGCCGTGATGTAGTCCACGATCTGCTCGATGCGGTCCATCTTGTTGGGGGCGGTGCGCACCATCTCCCGGTACCAGTGGGTGTCCCGCTCCTTGCTGTTCATGGCGATGGACCACTCCAGAGGCTCCATGGGGGGCAGGCCCGACCGGTGCATGGCCAAGGTCCGCACGGTGATACACTCGTCCGGCGCACCGGGGATGTGGAAGTTGGGGAAGTATTTGACCACCGGGTCCTCCAGGCTCATCTTCCCCTCCACATCCAGGATGCAGCAGGCCAGGGCCGTCATGGACTTGCTCATGGAGGCGATACCGAACACCGTGTCGGCGTCCACCGGCTTCTGGTGCTCAATGCTCCGGTACCCGAAGCCCTGCTCATAGAGAATGCCCTCCGGCCCCCGGATGCACACTGACATGCCGGGGTAGCCCCGCTTTCGAAACCGCTTCTCCAGGCAGGCTTCCAGTTCTTTCACATTTCGCTCCACTTCAATCACCTCTGGCCTTTGATTCTGCACGGCCGGCCCGCTCTTTTTGCGGCCGCCGGCCGGCTTTGATATGTTGTATGCAAAGAAGGCGTCGCAACCTCCTCGATCGCGGCGCCTTCGCTTTCATAGTTTACATCAGTAGAGGATGACTGTCAAGTGCGCAGATTCCGGATTTTTCCGTTTCCCCTCCCTCAGGTTCCGGCGGCATGCAGCGCGATGTCCAGAAAACGCTTCAGAACGGGGTCAGAGGAATCCCTTTGGAAAATCATGCCGTAGGACAGGGGCGGCACGTTTTTGATGGGGACACAGACGGCAGCGCCGTCATAGAAGGACGGTATGGGCAGGATGGAGCAGCCATACCCCGCCCGGACCAGGGTGAGGACCGCCCGCGGATTGTCGCTGGCGTGGACCCGCTCGGGGGAGATGTGCTGGATCACCCGGTTCTGGACCTCCACCACCTTGGAGGGAACGGTGTAGGAATTGCAGAGGATGAGGTTCTGGCCGTAGAGCGCCTCCTCGCTGATCTCCGCCCGGCCCGCATAGGGATGGCTCCGGGGCAGGACGCAGCACAGGGGGATCTTTTCCAGCTCCCGAAACATCAGCTCCTCCTTGACGGGCAGGTTCTCCCGGAAGCCCAGCAGGACCTGGATCTCGTGCTGGAAAAAGAGGTTGAGGAGGGAGCGGTGGGGAATGACCTTGAGAAAGGGGTGAAAGGCGGGAATCTGCTCCCGGCACAGGTCCAGAATGCCGCAGAGGAAGTCCAGGTCGGTCTCGCTCTCACAGCCGATGGTCAGGGGCTGGACCCGGGCGTTGGTGTGGTGCCGGATCTTGGCGGTGGCAATCTTCAGCTGTCCCAGAATCTGCTTGGCGTGCTCCAGAAAGATGGCTCCGTCGGAGGTGAGGGAGACCGTCCGGGTGGTCCGGCGGAAAAGCTTGGTGTCCAGCTCCTCCTCCAGGGTGCGGATCTGCCGGGAGACGGCGGACTGGGTGATGTTCAGGGCCTCCGACGCCCGGGCAAAGTTCAGATGCTCCGCCACCTGGATGAAGCTCTCCAACTGTTGTATATTCAAGCACAGTCACCCCCCTATTTATGCGTTTTTCTCATCAATAATACCATTTTTTCACTTCTATTTCAATATAAAACATGCTTTAATACTAAGATGGAAAGTTACTCCCGGCAAACAGGGGAGGCAGCAGGCGCCGGATGCCGTCCGCGCCGTGAATTTTAGAGAAAGAACGTAGGAAAACCATGACAGCTAGCATGCAGAACAAGAGCTCCGGGCGGGGCCTGGCCGCGGGGATCGACATCGGCTCCACCACCACCAAGATCGCGGTCCTGGACCCGGAGACGGGGGAAATCCTGTACTCCGACTACCAGCGCCACCACGCCGACCAGGTTCAGAGCGTCATCCGGGTGATGGAGGAGCTGGAGCGGCGGTTCCCCGGCGAGACCTTCCGCTTCTGCCTGACGGGGTCGGGGGCCAAGCCCATCGCCGAGGGCCTGGACATCCCCTTCGCCCAGGAGGTGGCGGCCAACGCCGCCGCCCTGAAGCGCCGGTATGAGAGGGTGGGCTGCGCCATTGAGCTGGGGGGGCAGGACGCCAAGATGATCTTCTTCCAGACCGACCCCAACACCGGCGCCCTCACCGTGGCCGACATGCGCATGAACGGCAGCTGCGCCGGCGGCACCGGCGCCTTCATCGACGAGATCGCCTCCCTGCTGAAGGTGCCGGTTCAGGACTTCAACGCCCTGGCCGAGCAGGGCACGTGTGTCTACGACATCTCCGGCCGGTGCGGCGTCTACGCCAAGACCGACATCCAGCCCCTCCTCAACCAGGGGGTGGCCAAATCCGACCTGGCCCTCTCCGCCTTCCACGCCATCGCCAAGCAGACCATCGGCGGCCTGGCCCAGGGCCTGGAGATCACCCGGCCCGTGGTCTTTGAGGGCGGTCCCCTCACCTTTAACCCCACCCTGGTGCGGGTCTTTGCCCAACGGCTGGGCCTGTCCAAGGAGGAGGTCCTCATCCCGCCCCACCCGGAGCTCATGGTGGCCTGCGGGGCGGCGGTGTGCGTGGACACCATGTTCCGCAACCGGGCCGCGGCGGCGAAGCCCGCCCGGCTGCTGGAGCAGCTGAAGCGCGGCCAGTTCCGGGCCCCGGAGGACCAGCCCCGGGAGTCCCGGCCTTTCTTCGCCACGGCGGAGGAGCGGCAGGCCTTCGAGGACCGCAACCGGAAGCGCCCCCTGGTCTGGAAGGAGCCCCAGGCCGGGGAGGAGGTGTGGGCCTACCTGGGCATCGACTCGGGGAGCACCACCACCAAGTTCGTCCTCATGGACGACAACGAGGAGCTGCTGGGCTCCTTCTACGCCCCCAACGCCGGGGAGCCCCTGAAGGTGGCTAAGCGGGCTTTGATCGAGATCCGGGACCGCTACCGCGAGGCGGGCGCTACCTTACATATCCTGGCGGCGGGCACCACCGGCTACGGCGAGATGCTCTTCGCCAAGGCCTTTCAGGCGGAGTACCACACGGTGGAGACGGTGGCCCACGCCCGGGCGGCCAAGAAGTACGTGGCCGACGCCACCTTCATCCTGGACATCGGCGGCCAGGACATGAAGGCCATGTGGCTGGACAAGGGCATCATCACCAACATCCTGGTCAACGAGGCCTGTTCCTCCGGCTGCGGCTCTTTTCTGGAGAACTTCGCCTCCTCCCTGGGCATCCCCACCGAGGGCATCGAGGAGGCCGCCTTCGCCTCCCAACACCCGGCAGTGCTGGGCAGCCGCTGCACCGTGTTCATGAACAGCAGCATCATCACCGAGCAGCGCAACGGCCGCAGCGCCGAGGACATCATGGCCGGCCTGTGCCGCTCCATCATCGAAAACGTCTTTACCAAGGTCATCCGCCTCTCCAACCTGGACTCCCCGGGGGACAAGATCGTGGTCCAGGGCGGCACCTTTGAAAACGACGCCGTCCTCCGGGCCATGGAGGAGTACACCGGCCGTGAGGTCCTCCGGGCCCCCTACCCCGGCCTCATGGGGGCCATCGGCATGGCCCTCATCACCCGGGAGCGGTACAAGAAGAACCCCGCCAACCGGACCTTCCTGGACCTGGAGGAGCTGGACGGCTTCTCCTACCGCCAGGAGGAGAACGCCCCCTGCCCCTTCTGCGCCAACCACTGCAAGCGGACCATCCTCCGCTTCTCCAACGGCAGCGCCTGGATCACCAACAACCGCTGTGAGCGGGGGGAGATTCTGGGCGACCCCAAGGACGAGGCGGTGCGCAAGCAGCTCCGGGAGACCACTGCCCGGGCCACTGCCGTGCCCAACCTCTTCCGGGAGCGGGAGAAGCTCCTCTTCCAGGACTACCCCTGTCCGGAGCCGGTCCAGGACCGGGGCGTCACCATCGGCATCCCCCGGGTCCTCTCCTTCTGGGAGGCCATGCCCTTCTGGAGCACCTTCCTCCGGGCCCTGGGCTTCACCGTCCGGCTCTCCGACCCCAGCACCCGGAAGATTTACGAGGGGGGCATCTCCGCCGTCACCTCGGACACGGTGTGCTTCCCCGCCAAGCTGGTCCACGGCCACCTGCGCAACCTGGCCGAAAAGGGCGTGGACCGCATCTTCATGCCGGTGGTCACCACCGTGCCCTCGGAGAACATGGAAAAGACCAGCCAGTCCATGTGCGCCGTGGTCAAGGGCTACCCCCTGGTCATCGGCAACTCCGACGACCCGGAAAAGCTGTGGGGCATTTCCTACGACGACCCCATGTTCCACTGGTACACCATGGAGGACCAGGAGAAGCAGCTCAAGAAGTACATGAAGGAGAAGTTCCAGATCCCGGAGGCCGAGACCCTCCGGGCCCTCCAGGCGGGCAACCGCGCCCAGGACTCCTTCCGGGACCAGCTCAAGGCCCTGGGCCGGCAGGTGCTGGACCAGGTGGAGCGGGAGGGCAAATTTGCCGTGGTGCTGGCCGCCCGGCCCTACCACAACGACGCCCTGGTCAACCACGAGCTGCCTGAGATGTTCACCGGCACGGGCATCCCCGTGCTGACGGCGGACGCCCTCCCCGGCACCGAGGAGGAGGACCTGAGTCTGAGCCGGCTGGACATCGTCAACAACTTCCACGCCCGGATGATCTCCTCCGCCATCCTGGCGGCCCGGAGCCCCCGGCTGGAGTACGTCCAGCTGGTCAGCTTCGGCTGCGGCCACGACGCCTACCTCTCCGACGAGATCATCCGCCTCATGAAGGAGATCTCGGGCAAGGTGCCCCTGGTGCTCAAGGTGGACGAGAGCGACGTCCAGGGTCCCCTCCACATCCGGGTGCGCTCCTTCCTGGAGACGGTGTCCATGCGCCGGGAGCAGGAGGAGGTCCGGGTCCCTCAGCCCCTCCCCGACCCCTACCCGGTAAAATTTGAAAAGGCCGACCTGGACCGCACCGTACTGGTCCCTAACACCTCCCACGCCTTCTGCCAGCTCCTCTCGGCGGTATTCCGCTCCCAGGGCGTCCGGGCCGTCCCCCTGGAGATCGGCCGGGACAACGCCATCACCATGGGCAAGCGGTACGTGCACAACGATATCTGCTTCCCCGCCCAGGTGGTCATCGGCGAGATCCTCTCCGCCCTGAAGAGCGGCAAATATGACCTTAAGAACACCGCCGTGGCCATGGCCAAGTACATCGGCGACTGCCGCCTCACCCATTACAGCGCCCTCCTCCGCAAGGCCATGGACGACGCCGGCTTTGACGGGGTGCCCATCCTCACCAACGACGACGAGGACGCCCACCACCTCCACCCCGGCTTCAAGCTCAACCTCCTGTCGGCGGCCCGGATCGCCTTCGGCCTGCCCATGATCGACGCCCTGGAGGAGCTGCTCCGCAAGATCCGGCCCTATGAGCTGGAGAAGGGCAGCGCCGACCGGGCCTTTGACCAGGCCATGGCCGAGGTCACCGGCGGCATGGCCAAGGGTGGAGTCCATGGCGCCGCCAAGGGCTTTAAAAAGGCCATCGAAATCATGAAGCGCCCCAAGTACGACCGCTCCAAGCTCCGCCCCCGGGTGCTCATCGTGGGCGAGTACCTCCTGAACTTCCACCCCGGCGCCAACCACGACATTGAGGACTATCTGGAGAAAAACGGCTTTGAGATCGTGGAGGCCCGCATGACCGACGTCATCCAGAAGACCTACTTCTACCAGGACCGTCAGGTCAAGGAGCAGCACGTGAACCGGCCCGTGGGCAAGAAGCTCTTCTACGCCACCGCCGACCACATCTTCGACATGGCCCACAACATGACCGACCGCATCGCCGCCGACCACCCCCTCTACGAGAAGGCGGCCCGCATCCAGGAGCTGGCCAAAAAGAGCGACCCCATCATTCCCCACACCTTTGACGCCGGCGAGGGCATTCTCATCCCCGGCGAGATCCTCCACCACGCCGAAAAGGGCTGCCGGGCCTTCGTGATCCTCCAGCCCTTCGGCTGCCTGCCCAACCATGTGGTGGGCCGGGGCATCACCAAGAAGATCAAGGAGGAGTACCCCGACGCCCAGATTCTCCCTCTGGATTACGACCCCGACGCCAGCTTCGCCAACATCGAAAACCGGCTCCAGATGCTGGTCATGAACATCCAAAACCACAGCTGATCTGCACGAAAAACGGCGCTTCCGCATGAGCGGAAACGCCGTTTTTTCCTCATTTTTCTTTTCCTGCGGGACCGTCAGCCCTCCGGGTAACGGGTGGTCACATAAAAGCCCTCACTCTCCAGGCTGGAGCGGGTGATCTCCCGGCCCCAGTGGATGGAGCTGTTGTAGTTGCCCTCGGTGACGATCACCGAGTCGGCCATCTTCTCCAGGACCACCACGCTGTGGTAATCGCCGATGCGGATGAGATCCCCCACCCGGATGTCGTCAAAGGACGTGTGGGTACGGGCGGGCAGATCGCCGAAGGCGGTATCGCTGCAGATGAAGGCAAACCCGGCGCAGCCGTAGCCGGTGATGTGCATGGCCTCGGAGTAATAGCCGTTGTCGTTGGTCCAGTGCATTCCCTCGGGGTACTGGGATTGGAGGGCCATAATGGCGTCATAGACCTCCTGCTCGGTGGGAACCTCAACGGCGGGCTCGGGGGTGGGTTCCGGGGTGACCTCAGGCGTGGGCTCAGGGGTCACCTCGGGGGTAGGCTCAGGAGTCACCTCGGGGGTAGGCTCGGCTGTCACCTCGGGAGTAGGCTCGGCTGTCACCTCAGGGGCGGGCGCCTCCTGGTTGAGGTCGGAGAGCTGCTTCCACAGGCAGTAGACCACGTCGGAGCGGGGGCAGTCGGCCTTGGCGGTGAAGGTGAGGCCGTCGGTGAGGCCGCTCTCCTCCGCCCACTCCACAGCGGCGGTGGACCAGTCGTCCCCGGAGGCCTCGGCTCCGGTGGAGCGGCACAGGAAGGTGAGGATCTGGTCGTAGGCCAGGGTGCCGTCCAGGCCGAAGGCACCGTCGCCCACGCCGCCGGTGATGTTCTGCTCGGCAGCCCAGAGCACGGCGTCATAGTAGTAGGCGTCGGGGTCGGTGACGTCGGTGAAGGGGGAGGCGGAGGAGCGGGGGTTGGGGGACCCGGCCGCCCGCCACAGGAAGGTCACCGCCTCGGCCCGGGTGACGGTGGACTTGGGGGAAAAGGAGCCGTTGCCGGTGCCCTGGGTGACGCCGTTCTCCACGGCCCAGACCACGGCGTCGGCATAGTAGTCGTCGGTGCTCACGTCGGTGAAGCCGGTCTCCCCGGCGGCCCCCGCCGGGAGCGTCAAGCCCAGAGCCAGAGCCAGGGTCAATGTCAGTGACAGGATTCTCTTTCTCATGCTCGCATCCAACTTCCTCCATTTAAAAAAATAGCCCCCTGCTCCTGCGTCCGGCAGCACCGGTGCGGGCGCATGGGGGTCACCGGGGCAGACACCCCGGTGTGTACCTATTTAGCATACATTTATTTCTGGTAAAAAGCAAGCCCCGGCCGGGCCGGGGCTGGAAGTTTTATGCAGGGCCGTCCCCTTTGTTCTCCCTTTAATTCCGGTAGGTCCCCTTGACGGTGACCTGCTCCAGGATGTGGCCCTCCATCTGGCGGAACATCTCGTGGAACCAGAAGCCGTCCTTCAGGTCCAGCAGGGTGTCCAGAGCGTAGACGTGCAGCTCGTAGGTGTGGGGCTCGTTGGGGGGCGCCATGCCGCCGTAGCAGGCGGAGAGGTGGGGGCTCTGGCTGCCGCCCTGCATGCTCACCCAGCTGTTGAGGCCCTGGACGAAGTCGGGATTGTTCTGGCTGGCGTTCTCCTCCACCGTGGTGCTGGTGATGTTGGCCGCCACCCAGTGGACCCAGGAAAAGCCGCCGCTCACCGCGCAGGCGTCCTTGTCCTCCAGGAAGAGGGCAAAGCTCTTGGCGCCCTGGGGGGCGTCGTGGATCTCCAGGGGCAGGGAATAGGTGGGCACGCCGTTTTCGTTGTGGTGGTCGCCGTGCTTGCCGTAGCGGTCGTGGATCACGCCGTCCACAATACCGTGACTGGTTACTCTCATGGGAAAATCCTCCTTGTGCTGTTGCGTGGGCCCATCATAGCAGGCTTTTCCCTTTTCGTAAATTACCCACTTTTTTGTGGGTATGGCCTACAACAACCCACGCTGCCGCAGGGGCTCCTCCATGCCGTGCTCTTTCATATAGCCGATGCCGATCTCCTGCATGATGGTGAGGGCGGCCAGCACCCGCTCCCCCTGGGGCCGGGTGAGGAAGTAGACCGTCTTGAGGGGGTAGCCCTCCGACACCTCCTTGGCCACAAAGCCGAAGGCCATCAGCTCCTTCAGGTGCTCCAGCAGCATTTTCTGGGTGATGCCGTCGATGTCCCGCTCCAGCTGGGCCAGGGTGGTCTCCCCCAGGCGCAGCCGCCACAGGATGATGGGCTTCCACTTCCCCTTGAGCATGTCGTGGGTCAGCTCCAGGGGGCAGGTAAAGGTCTCGCGCAGCTTCATGGTCGTGCTCCTTTTTGGCTTTTTCGGTGCGGTGTTCAGTATACCACATCCCCTCCGCCCCGTCGACAAAAAGCGGCGAAGCCGCCGGGATCGGACGATCCCGGCGGCTTCGTTCTTTTCCATAGGGCCCGTCGGCTCAGTTGGCCATGGACTCCTTGATGGCGTCGGCCAGAGCCTCCAGCTCGCCGGCCTTGTCGGGGTGGAGGGCGGAGGCCAGGGAGAGGCGCTCGTTGAGGACGGTCATGTTCTTCAGCTCGTCCTCCACGAACTTCTGCATCAGGTCCCCGGACTTGGGCGCCCAGGAGCCGTTCTCAATGAGGGCAAAGGTGCGGTTCTGGAGGTTGAGCCCCTTGAGGTGCATGAGGTAGTCGTGCATGACGGGGTAGATGCCCAGGTTGTAGGTGACGCTGGCCAGCACGATGTGGCTCAGGCGGAAGGACTCGCTCACCAGGTAGGAGACGTGGGTATTGGACACGTCGTACACCCACACGTTGGTGACGCCCTTCTCGCACAGCTTGGCGGCCAGAGCCTGAGCGGCGGCCTCGGTGTTGCCGTACATGGAGGCGTAGGCGATGAGCACGCCCTTCTCCTCGGGCTCGTAGCGGCTCCACTTATCGTACTTGTCGATGAAGTAGCCCAGATCCTTCCGCCACACGGGACCGTGGAGGGGGCAGATGTACTTGATCTGGTCCAGGATGCCGCCGGCCTTCTTCAGCAGCAGCTGGATGTGGGGGCCGTACTTGCCCACGATGTTGGTGAGATAGCGCCGGGCGTCGTCGATCCAGTCCCGGTCGAAGTTCACCTCGTCGGCGAAGAGCTTGCCGTCCAGGGCGCCGAAGGAGCCAAAGGCGTCGGCGGAGAAGAGGACGCCGTTGGTGGTGTCAAAGGTGACCATAGCCTCAGGCCAGTGGACCATGGGGGCGCCCACGAAGGTGACATTGTGCTTGCCGAAGGTGTAGCCGTCGCCCTCCTTCACCTCGATGCACTCATGGCCGTCCACCCGGAAGCCGAACTGCCGCATGAACATGAAGGCCTTCTCGGTGGAGATGATCTTCACCTCCGGCCAGCGGAGGAGGATCTCCTCGATGGAGGCGCCGTGGTCGGGCTCCATGTGGTTGATGACCAGGTAGTCCAGGGGGCGCTCCCCCAGCAGGTGCTCGATGTTCTCCAGCAGCTGGCGGCACACCGACCAGTCCACGGTGTCGAAGAGGACGGTCTTTTCGTCCAGGAGCAGGTAGGCGTTGTAGCTCACCCCCCGGGGAATGGGGTGGATGTTCTCAAACAGGTGGAGCCGGTGGTCGTTGGCTCCCACCCAGTACAGATCTTCCGTCACATTGCGGACACAATACATGGTGATCCCTCCTTTTTACTCAGGCCTCAATGAACATATCCTTGCCCTCGGCGCACTCGGGGCAGACCCACTCCGCGGGCAGGTTCTCGAACAGGGTGCCAGGGGCGATCTCAGCATCGGGGTCGCCCAGCTCGGGGACATACTCGTAGCCGCAGCCGCCGCAGACGTACCGCTTGCCGATGGGCTCGGGCTTGGGGGGCGCGGGGCGCTTCATCTTCACCATGGGAGGCGCGGGCTGCTTCTCCCCGGTGTCCAGGGCGGCGGCGAGCAGGGGCAGGATCTCATTGACGTCGCCCACGATGCCGTAGTCGCAGTTCTTAAAGATGGGGGCGTTGCCATTCTTGTTGATGGCCACGATGGTGGAGGCGTCCTTGATGCCCTTGAGGTGCTGGACGGCGCCGGAGATGCCGCAGGCGATGTACAGGTTGCCCTTGAACTTCTGGCCGGACATGCCCACGTAGCGGTCCAGGGGGACATACTTCAGGGTCTCGGCCACGGGGCGGGAGGAGCCCACGGCGGCGCCGGCGGCCTTGGCCAGGTTCTCAATGAGCTTCATGTTCTTCTTGTCGCCGATGCCCTGACCGGCGGAGACCACCCGCTCGGCCTGGCTGATGGGGGTGTCCATGGGGATGCCCACGGTGAAGTCGTGGCCGTCCTTCTTCAGGTGCTCCACCAGAGCGGCCACCTGCTCGGCGGGGCTGCCCTCCTTCAGGAGGATGCGCTTGCGCACGCCGGTGATGGGGGCGGGCTTCTTGGGCCGGCTGGAGGAGCCGCCCTCGCTCTTGGGGGGCTTGCCCATGATGGCGGAGGAGATGACCACCCGCTGGATCTCGTTGGTGCCCTCATAGATGGTGGTGATCTTGGCGTCCCGGTACATCCGCTCCACGTCCATGCCCTTGAGGAAGCCGGTGCCGCCGAAGATCTGGACGGCGTCGTTGGTGACCTCCAGGGCGATGTCGGAGGCGTACATCTTGGCCATGGCGGACTCGGTGCCGTAGGGCTCGTGGTGCTCCTTCAGGTCGGCGGCGGAGTAGACCAGCAGCCGGGCGCAGCGCAGCTTGGTGGCCATGTCGGCCAGCTTAAAGCCGATGGCCTGGTTGAAGCCGATGGGCTTGCCGAACTGGACACGCTCCTTGGCGTAGTCCACGGCGGCCTCATAGGCCCCCTGGGCGATGCCCAGGGCCTGGGCCGCGATGCCGATCCGGCCGCCGTCCAGGGTGGACATGGCGATCTTGAAGCCCTGGCCCTCCTTGCCCAGCAGGTTCTCCTTGGGCACCTTCACGTCGTTAAAGATGAGCTCGGCGGTGGAGGAGGAGCGGATGCCCATCTTGTCGTAGTGGTCACCGAAGGTGAAGCCCTCCCAACCCTTTTCCACAATGAAGGCGGAGATGCCCTTGGTGCCGATGTCGGGAGTGGTCACCGCAAAGACCACGTAGGTGTCCGCCTTGGGGGCGTTGGTGATGAAGATCTTGCCGCCGTTGAGGAGCCAGTGGTCGCCCTTGTCCACAGCGGTGGTCTCGGTGCCGCCGGCGTCAGAGCCGGCGTTGGGCTCGGTGAGGCCGAAGGCGCCGATCTTCTCGCCCTTGGCCAGGGGCACCAGGTACTTCTTCTTCTGCTCCTCGGTGCCGTAGGCGAAGATGGGCCAGGAGCCCAGGGACACGTGGGCCGACAGGATGACGCCGGTGCCGCCGTCCACCCGGGAGAGCTCCTCCACCGCGATGGCGTAGCTGAGGGCGTCCAGTCCGGCGCCACCGTACTCCTTGGGATAAGGGATGCCCATGAGGCCCATCTTCCCCAGCTTCTTGATGGCCTCGTCGGGGAACTGATTCTCCTTGTCCATCAGGAAGGCCTGGGGCTTGACCTCCGCCTCGGCAAAGGCCCGGATCTGGGCCCGCAGGGCCTCGTGTTGTTCCGTGGTCTTGAACAGCATGGTGACTCCTCCTTATGTTTTAATTAGTAATAATAACCATTACTTTTATATTGCGATTCTAATCCCAAAAACATTGTTTGTCAATAGGATTTGAGTAGTTTAACAATTTTCTCCTTTTTGCCTTCCATATCAAGGGAGTAATGGTATCAATAGTAAAAAACTTTGGTATTTGGACCAAAAATGCCCCGGGCGGCAGCTTTACCCCGGATACCAAAAAGCATCCGGCGCCACAAGGCGCCGGATGCTCGAGCCTGTCGACAAAGTCGACAGGCTCTCTCAAAAATGCAAGCATTTTTTCGAAGAGATGCAGCCTGCTGCGTCGCACTTCCTCGAAGCCCCAAATAAGCCCCCTTTGCTGGGCTTATTTGGGGCCCCGACTCGCACGCTTGCAGTCTGAGAAGTGTTTTTCCCGAGGCACATGTCCCCGGAAAAAACAGATTGGACTTGATTCCGTCGTCTGCGGACGACGGAACTCTGCGAGGCTCTTTCACAAAACCTGAGGCGTTTCTACTTTTTCGACAAGCTGAAGCATCCGGCGCCACAAGGCGCCGGATGCTCAGTTTGAGGTTTTCCGTTTTTATTCCGCCGGGGCAAACATCACTGTTCCGTCCGGCAGATAGCCGCCGAAGCGGCCGGTCAGCAAAAATGGCTCCACGGGTGAAAAGGCCAGTCCCGCGGTGTCCACCGGCCGCCCCTTTAGGGAGACCGACAGCGTGATGTGGGGGGCCGGGATGCGGAGGGCCAGCTCCCGCAGTATGGGGTCCCGGGTCAGCACCTCCACCCGCAGGCCCTCGTTGCGGCCGTCGTTGCCGTAGCCGGTGACGCGCACCGTCACCTCCCGGCCGAAGAGCCGGGTATCCACCCGCTCCGGACGGTAGACGAAGGTGACGTGGGGGGCCCGCACGGGCCGCTCCAGCCGCCGGGGGGCGATGGACGCCACCGCCGCCTGCAGCTCGTCGAAGTCAAAAAAGCAGCCGATATAAATATAGTCCGGTCTCATGGCTTCCCCCCATCCCTATTGCCTGTCCGAGCGAATGAGGGTGATGATCCCCCAGGCCAGCGCCCCGATGACCAAAGCCGCGAATCCGTATTGAAGTCCCTCCACCAGCAGGGGCGGCAGATAGGGCGACGCATAGCTCTCGATGGCGGCGTGTCCGTCGGACAGCACGGAAAATCCCGTCAGCAGCGAGAGCACAAAGAGCATGCGGTTGATCCGCGCATCCTGTCTCTGCTGCTTTTTGGCGTCCTGCTCCAGCTGCAGATTCCGCAGCGCGGCCAGGGGCTCCCGCACATCGTCAAAGAGCTCCTCCAGGGCAAAGACATGCTGCAGGCGGTCGTACAGATTCTGATACTGGGGCACCTCGCTGATCCGGGAGAACACGAAGTCCGTCATGAAGTCATAGAGCCGCTCCCGGTAGGACTCCAGCAGCGCCAGATCGTCCCGGATGCCGGTGCCCACCTCGGTGAGGAAGAGGTAGAGCACATACTTCTGGTGGAGCAGCAGCACGTACATCAGCAGATACTGGCTTTTGAAGTTGCGGTAAAAGGCCCCCCGCAGAAACTGCTCCTTCCCCCGCTCCGGGCAGACCAGGCACACCGCCGCCTCGGCGGACATGCCCCACACCGTATCCTGTGTCGGGCGGTAGATCTCCTTGGCGTCCAGCTCCGGGTCGGGCTGGTAGAGATAGCCCTCGCTGTAACAGCGGCGCAGGTAGAACAGCTCCCGGTCATAGTCCTCCTGGGGCGGCACCTCCAGTCGGCTGAAGACATTGGCCCGCTCGCTGCCCGGATTGGCGAAAAAGAAGGGCACGGGCGGGACGTTCTCTCCCAGGGTGTCCATCAGCCTGCGGGCCAGCTCCAGAAGGGTGAAGCTGCCCGTCCCGCTCTGGGGGTAGACCTTCTCCTTGGCCACCTTTTTCAGATAGAACTGCCCGCTGGAGATGTGAATGGGGTCGTTTTTCAGAAAGCTGACCTGAATGGCCAGGATACACACCGACGTGCGGAAGCAGAACAGCTCCACATCCCCCAGGTAAAAGGGATAGGTCTCCTGCTCCACCACATGCCGTAGCGGCTCGATGTGGTACACGCTGTCCGGCTCTGAGAGACCGAATCTGCCCCGCGTCTCCGGGTTGAGGCAGAACCGAAAACACTGGCCGTGCTCCGGATCGCCGGTATCCAGCTTGTCGGACACATATTTCATGAAATAGAGAATCCGCTCCCCTGCCGGCGTCCAGCAGTCGGACCGGTCAAGCCGCCGGACCGTCTCCGGGAAGTCCAGCGGCTCCTGAAGCTGAAAGGGAACAAAAAAATAGGAAGCATTCGACTGAACAGACATAGGCGCTCCGTTCTCCTCCAAATATTTCTATTCATGAAGTATACACCCTGGATCAGCGCTTCGCAACAGAATCCGGAGCGTACCGTATGCCTCGTCCCCGCCGGGGCTGTGGTTTCCCCCTATCCGAGGGCCGCTTTCATCTGCTTCACATACGCGCCGACCTGCCGGGGGGCGTCCTTGCCGTACTGCTCCAGCAGCTTGACGATGGCCGAGCCCACGATGGCCCCGTCGGAGACCTCCGCCATCCGTTTGGCCTGCTCCGGGGTGGAGATGCCGAAGCCCACGGCGCAGGGAATGGCGGTGTTCTGCCGCACTACCTCCACCATGGCGGAAAGATCCGTGGTGATCTCGCTCCGGGTCCCCGTCACCCCCAGGGAGGAGACGATATAGAGAAAGCCCTCCGCTTCCCGGGCGATTTTGGCGATGCGGTGGTCCGAGGTGGGGGCGATGAGGGAGATGAGGTCCACCCCGTACCGTTTGCAGAAGGGCAGAAATTCCTCCCGCTCCTCAAAGGGCACGTCGGGCAGGATGAGCCCGTCGATCCCCACCTCCCGGCAGGTGGAGAGAAAGCGGTCCGCACCGTAGGAAAAGACCACGTTGGCGTAGGTCATAAAGACCATGGGGACCGTCACGTCCCGGCGCAGGTCCCGCAGCAGCCCAAAGATCCGGTCGGTGGTGACCCCACCCTTCAGGGCCCGCAGGTTGGCCCCCTGGATTACCGGTCCCTCGGCGGTGGGGTCGGAGAAGGGGATGCCCAGCTCGATGAGGTCGGCCCCGTTTGCCGCCGCGGCCCGGACGGCGGCGGCGGTGGTCTCCAGGTCCGGGTCCCCGCAGGTGAGGAAGGGAATAAAAGCCTTTCCGCCGGCAAAGGCGTCTGCAATCTTACTCATGGAGATCCTCCCCTCTGTAACGGGCGATGGCGGCGCAGTCCTTGTCGCCCCGGCCCGAGATGGTGATGACGATGATCTGCTCCCTCTCCATGGCGGGGGCCAGCTTCATGGCGTGAGCCACGGCATGGGCCGACTCGATGGCGGGGATGATGCCCTCGGTGCGGGCCAGGTACTCGAAGGCGTTGACCGCCTCCTCGTCGGTGACGGGGACGTACTCCGCCCGGCCCATGTCGTGGAGGTGGGCGTGCTCAGGCCCGATGCCCGGATAGTCCAGCCCGGCGGAGATGGAGTACACCGGGGCGATCTGCCCATATTCGTCCTGGCAGAAGTAGGACTTCATGCCGTGGAAGATGCCCAGCCTTCCGGTGGCAATGGTGGCCGCCGTCTCTGGGGTATCCGCCCCCCGGCCCGCCGCCTCGCAGCCGATGAGCCGCACCTGGGGGTCCTCAATGAAGTGGTAGAAGCTGCCGATGGCGTTGGAGCCGCCCCCCACGCAGGCCAGCACCGTGTCGGGCAGCCGCCCCTCCTTCTCCAGGAGCTGGGCCTTGATCTCCCGGGAGATCACCGCCTGAAAGTCCCGGACGATGGTGGGGAACGGGTGGGGCCCCATCACCGAGCCCAGGCAGTAGTGGGTGTCAGAAATGCGGGAGGTCCACTCCCGCATGGCCTCGGACACGGCATCCTTCAATGTGGCGGTACCGGTGGTGACGGGCACCACGGTAGCCCCCAGCAGGCGCATACGGTAGACGTTGAGGGCCTGTCGGACGGTGTCCTCCTCCCCCATAAAGACCACGCACTCCATGCCCATGAGGGCGGCGGCGGTGGCGGTGGCCACGCCGTGCTGGCCCGCCCCCGTCTCGGCAATGAGCCGCTTCTTGCCCATCCGCCGGGCCAGGAGGGCCTGGCCCAGCACGTTGTTGATCTTGTGGGCCCCGGTGTGGTTCAGGTCCTCCCGCTTGAGGTAGATCTTGGCCCCGCCCAGGTCCTCCGTCATCTTCTTGGCAAAATACAGCCGGGAGGGCCTGCCCGCGTACTCATTGAGCAGCTCGGTGAGCTCCCGGTTGAACTCCGGGTCGTTTTTATAGTGGTCATAGGCCTCTTCCAGCTCGATGACCGCGTTCATCAGCGTCTCGGGGATGTACTGCCCGCCGTGTACCCCGAAGCGGCCCTTGGGATTGGTCATGGTCTTCCTTCCTTTCTGACGGCGGCCACAAAGGCCGCCATTTTCTCCGGGTCCTTGACCCCGTCCGTCTCGATGCCGGAGCTCACATCCACCCCGTACGGGTGCAGCTCCTCCACCGCCTTTTCCACATTGTGCAATCCCAGCCCCCCGGCCAGGAAATAGGGCCGCCGGATCTGCCGGAGCAGCCCCCAGTCGAAGACCGTGCCCGTACCGGCGCCGGCGTCCAGCAGGATGTGGTCGGCGCCGCTGTCCGCCGCCCTCCGGACGTCCTCCTCCGACCGGACGCGGAAGGCCTGGATGACCGGCTTATCGGTGAGGGCCCGCAGCCGCCGGATGTACCCGTTGTCCTCGGCGCCGTGGAGCTGGGCCAGGTCGATGACCCCGCTGCCCAGCAGCGCGGCCACCCGCTCCACCTCCTCGTCCACAAAGACCCCCACCGCCTGGATGCCGGGAGCGAGACGGCGCTTCAGGGACTTCGCCTGTTGGGGGGAGACATACCGCCTGCTGTTCAGCGCGAACACGAAGCCCACAAAATCGGGGTGCAGGGCGTTGGCCGCCCGGATGTCCCGGAGCTGGGAGAGCCCGCAGAGCTTGATTTTTGTTCCACTCATACGCCACCTCGCAATTCTGCCAGCGCCGCCTTTTTGTCCGCAGCCCGCATCAGGGTCTCCCCCACCAGCACCCCGTCGGCCCCCAGCGCCCGGAGCCGGGCCACGTCGCCGCCGTCCCGGATGCCGCTTTCGGAGATGAAAAGCACGTCGTCGGGAATCAGGGTCCGGAGGCGGCGGCTGTTGTCCGTGTCCACGGAAAAATCCTTTAGGTTGCGGTTGTTGACCCCCACCATCCGGGCCCCCGCCCGGAGGGCGGTCTCCCCCTCTTCCTCATCGTGGATCTCCACCAGGGCGGACAGGCCCAGCTCGTCGCAGAGGTGCAGATAGTCTGTGAGCTGCCCCTGGGTCAGGATGGCGCAGATGAGCAGCACCGCCGACGCCCCCAGCAGCTTGGCCTCATAGATCATGTACTCGTCCACCGTGAAGTCCTTCCGCAGGCAGGGGATGGAGACGGCCGCCGCAATCTCCTCCAGATACCGGTCGTTGCCCAAAAACCACTTGGGCTCGGTGAGCACCGAAATGCCGTCCGCCCCCGCCGCCTCGTACTCTCTGGCGATTTGCAGGTAGGGGAACTCCGGGGCGATGAGCCCCTTGGAGGGGGAGGCCCGTTTGCACTCACAGATGAAGGAGAGCCCCTCCTTGCCCATGGCACGCTCAAAGGCGAAGTCCCCTCTGGGGAGAGAACAGGCCTGCCGTCGCAGCTCCTCCAGAGGGACGGCCCCTTTGGCCGCCGCCACCCGTTCCCGGGCGTGGCCGGCCAGTTGGTCCAGAATGGTCATACCCCCACCTCCGGGCCGTTGCTGACCTCCACCAGCCGCTCCAGGACGGCGGCGGCCTTTCCGGAGTCGATGAGCTCCCCCGCCAGGGCCACGCCGTCCTTCATGGTGTCCGCCCTGCCGCCGATGTACAGGGCCACTCCGGCGTTGAGAAGCACGGCGTTGCGTTTATGTCCCCGCTCTCCGCTCAAAATGGCCCGGGTGATGGCCGCGTTCTCCTGGGGGGTACCTCCTTTCAGATCCTCCTTGGCGCAGCGGGCAAACCCAAAGTCCTCCGGGGTGATGACCGAGGATTTGAACCAGCCGTCCCGGATCTCGCAGACGGTGGTGGGGGCGCTCAAAGAGATCTCGTCCAGCTTGTCCTGGCCGTACACAACCATGCCCCGTTTGATGCCTAAGTTGATGAGCACCTGGGCCAGGGGCTCCACCAGATATTCGTCATAGACCCCCAGGAGCTGGAGGGTGGGGGTGCCGGGGTTGGTGAGGGGGCCGAGGATGTTGAACACGGTGCGGAAGCCCAGCTCTTTGCGGATGGCCCCCACATATTTCATGGAGGTGTGGTAGTCCTGGGCGAAGAAGAAGCACATGCCCACTTCCCGGAGGAGCTCCACGCATTTGGCCGGGCTCTGGTGGATGTTGACCCCCAGGGCCTCCAGGCAGTCGGCGGTACCGCACTGGGAGGAGGCCGCCCGGTTGCCGTGCTTGGCCACCTTCATGCCCCCCGCCGCCGCCACCAGGGCGGCGGTGGTGGAGATGTTGAAGCTGCCGGCGTTGTCGCCCCCGGTGCCCACGATCTCAAAGACCTCCATGCCGGTCTCCACCTTTGTGGCGTGGGCGCGCATGGCGGCGGCGCAGCCGGCGATCTCGTCGGTAGTCTCCGCCCGGGCGCTCTTGGTGGAGAGGGCCGCCAGGAAGGCGGCGTTCTGGGTGGGGGTGGTCTCGCCGCTCATGATCTCGTTCATGACGGTGTAGGCCTCCTCATAGGTGAGGTCCTCTTTATTGACGATCTTGACGATGGCTTCCTTAATCATGGCTTACATCCCCTTTATGAAGTTTCGCAGCATGGTTTTCCCGTCGGGCGTCAGAATGGACTCCGGGTGAAACTGCACGCCGTAAATGGGATGGACGGTGTGCTGCACCGCCATCACCTCGCCGTCGGCGGTGCGCCCGGTCACCTTCAGGCACGCCGGGATGGTGTCCGCTTCGGCGGCCAGGGAGTGGTAGCGGGCCACAGGGGCGGTCTCCGGGCAGCCCCGGAAGAGGGGGCAGTCCCGGTCGAACCGGACCTCCGACTGCTTGCCGTGCATGAGCTCATTTGCGTAGGTTATCGTCGCGCCGAAGGCGGCGCAGATGGCCTGGTGCCCCAGGCAGACCCCCAGGATGGGGATGTCCCGCCCCAGGGCGGTGACCGCCTCCATGGTGACCCCCGCGTCCTCCGGCCTGCCCGGCCCCGGAGAGAGGATGATGTGGTCGGGGCCTATGGCCCGGATCTCCTCCACCGTACACTGATCGTTGCGGATGACCCGGATGTCCGGGTCCATCTCCCCCACCAGCTGGAACAGGTTGTAGGAAAAGCTGTCGTAGTTGTCAATGAGCAGGATCATAGGTCTACCTCCCCGGCCAGCTTCAGGGCGCTGACCACCGCCTGGGCCTTGTTGATGCACTCCTGGTACTCCTTCTCCGGCTCCGAGTCGGCCACGATGCCCGCCCCGCTGCGGACGAACACCCTGCCGTTCTTCTGGTAGGCGATACGGATGGCGATGCAGGTGTCCATATTTCCGGTAAAGTCGATGTAGCCGATGGCGCCGCCATAGATGCCCCGCTTGTTGTTCTCCAGCTCTGCAATGAGCTGGCAGGCCCGGAGCTTGGGCGCGCCGGAGAGGGTCCCGGCGGGCAGCACCGCTTCGATGGCGTCCAAAGCGTCCCTGTCCGCCCGCAGCTCCCCCCGCACCGTGGAGCCGATGTGCATGACGTGGGAGAACCGCTCCACAGTGTGGAACTTCTCCACCTGGACGGTGCCGAAACGGCTGACCTTGCCCAGGTCGTTGCGCCCCAGATCCACCAGCATGTTGTGCTCGGCCAGCTCCTTCTCGTCGGAGAGCAGCTCCGCCTCCAGGGCCCCGTCCTCCTCCGGGGTCTTTCCCCTGGGACGGGTGCCCGCCAGGGGGAAGGTGTGGAGCACCCCGTCCTCCAGCTTCACCAGGGTCTCGGGCGACGCCCCAGCCACCTCCACGTCGGTGCCGGAGAAGTAGAACATGTAGGGGGAGGGATTGAGGGTGCGCAGCACCCGGTAGGTGTCCAGGAGGCTGCCCTCGAAGGGGGCGGACAGGCGGTTGGAGAGGACGATCTGGAAGATGTCCCCCTCCCGGATGTGGCCCTTGGCCCGCTCCACCATGCGGCAGAACTGCTCCTTGTCAAAGAGGGGCGTCACCTCCCCCAGCAGCCGTCCGGCGGGCTCCCGCCTCTTCTCCCCCTTCCGCAGCAGCTCCGCCAGCTGCCCCAGCTCCAGCACCGCCTTGTGGTAGCCCGTCTCCGGGTCCTCCAGGGACATGTTGACCATGAGAACGATCTTCTGCCGCAGGTGGTCAAAGGCGATGACCTTGTCGAAGAGCATCAGGTCCAGGTCCCGGAAGGCCTCGGTGTCCTCCACCTCCGAGCGGACGGACGGCTCGCTGTACCCCAGGTAGTCGTAGGAGAAGTACCCCACCAGACCGCCGGTGAAGGGCGGGAGGTAGTCGAACCGGGGGCTTTTGTAGTCGGCCAGGATCTGACGCAGGCAGCGGGAGGGGTCCCCTGTGGGGAAGCGGAGGCTCCCCGCCTTCATCTCCCCGTTCAGGCAGGTGATCTCCAGCTTGGGGTCGAAGCCCAGAAAAGTATAGCGTCCCCAGCCCTCATGGCCGGCCGCCGACTCCAGCAGGTAACAGTGGGTGGATACGCGCTTCAGGGTCCGCAGGACCTCGATGGGCGTGGTGAAATCGGACAGGAGCTCGCAGCTCACCGGCAGCACGCGGTACGCGCCGCCGGAGGCCATCTCCCTGACCTGGTCCAGTGTGGGGCGAATCTGCATGGTGTGCACCTCCAAATAAAAATACTCCCCCGGCCTTTCTGCCAGAGGAGTAAAAAAATCGTCCCTGACAGAAAGATACAATCTGTCAAGGACGAATAAACACGTTATCCGCGGTGCCACCTTGATTCACGGTATGACCCGTGCACTTAGCAGGATACCAACATATCCCCGGCAAATGACGTCTGCCTGCAACGTCGCGGAATACTCTGTGGAGCCCCACATTTCGCCGCGCCCTCAGCGGTCCATTTGACAACGTGTTTCTTGCCTGACTCTCAGCATCACAGGCTCTCTGTAAAGGCATCGTTGCCGTTATCTCCGCTTCAACGGTTTAAGTGATTAAATTTTGTCCTACTATACCACCCCGCCCTCCCGTTGTCAAGGAGAAAAATCACCGGGGCGTGTGGAGCGCTCATCTCTACCCCCCAGCGCTCCATCCAGTTATTGACCCGCAAAACATGGACGAGCATCTGGGGGCCCTGACATTCGCCGGCCGAATCCAGGCTCCGGACCGGAAACGACTGATGCAGAAGCCCGGCTTGCCCCACTGCTACCACAACAGCACTCGGATCTCCACGATCTTCCAGACAAGTGAAGTTTCTCTTTTCATGTGTCGGTCCAAAGCACAGCCAAAACAAGAGGAATTTCTTTGCGTATTCCTGCCTCACACATCCATATCTTTTTGTTCCGCATCTATGAGCAAGATAAAAAAACCATTGATTTTCAAGCGTTTCAGCCTTTTTCCACCCATACCCTTCCGCCTTGCCTGGATTTGACACAAAAAGTTTTGCCCTGCTATAATTAGTTCAAATTTGTAAAGCCTGACCAGAATTTCGAGGCTTCTCGCCGTAAAAGACAGCAACTTTACTGCACAGGCACGGAAAGTATGGTGTATCTTATGGAGCAGTTGATATCCGTTCTCATAGCCATCGCCTTTATTCCCATTTTACTCAGGCTTAAAATTCCCATTGGGCCTACGCTCATTATTTTGGGAATGTTTGTTGGAATCTTCAGCGGACTTGACCTAGGACAGATCAGGACAGCTTTCTTCAACGTGTTCTTGATTCCGGACACACTCGCCTCTGTCCTGATCGTGATTGAGATCGGCATGCTCAGCGTCCTTATGTCACATTATGGCCTGCTCAACCGGATGGAGCTGGCCATGCGCAGGCTGCTGCCTTATCCAAAGGTTTTGATGTTATTTTTTCCCGCATTGGTCGGCGTACTTCAGGCTCCGGGCGGAGCCGCTTTATCCGCTCCGCTGGTAAACCAGATAGGCAAGGAAATGGGACTTGCCCGCGAGATGAGAGCCAACATCAATGTGGTTGGCCGGCACATCCTACCGGTCATCGCCCCGTTTTCCACCAACATGATTGTGGTTCACAGTGTTGCCCCTGATGTGAACATTGTCCTGCTGGGACTTTTGAATCTTGGATTTGTCGTCTTGATGCAGGTGTCGGGATATTTTATCCTTATGCGAAACGCCAAAGCCATAGAAACCAATCCATTGGATGGGACAACCTGGCTCCAGGCGTTTGGGGAATTCAATCTGACCTTTATCCCGGTCTATCTGGCGGTCCTGCCCAATGGATTGTTTGGCATCCCATATACGGTTTCGATTGCTGTCGCAATCCTCTCCGTTTTCTTCCTTGGCGGAAAACACGACTTCGGCCAGCAGGTCGTCAAAAGCTTTAATGTCAATCTGGCGCTCTTGATCATCGGAGTCTATTTTTTTCAAAACATAGTGGGAGAACTGGATGCACTGCTGCTCCTGTTTGAACGGCTGGCCAGCAATCAGTCCAATTTGATGTTTCTCATTACCGTTGCGGTAATTGGAACGATTTTTGGTCTGGCAACCGGTTTGATGTATCTCCCTCTTGGCGTTCTGGTGCCAATTATCTGCCAAGCCTTCTATGGCAGCGAGATGGATATGATGGTGCACCTGTTCTATGCTTTCATCTGGTGTTTCATTGGCTATTACTTCTCTCCCATCCACCTTTGCCAGCTGCTGAGCGACAAGGAAACAGGATGTACGCCTGGTGAACGCTACCGGGCATACATTCCCGTCATGCTTTTATGGCCTGTATTTGCAGTTGTGCTCTATGCCGTCTACTCCATAACATTGGTCTAAGATTCTGAGCATTTGAACCGCCCTTTGAAAAAACAAATATTTGTAGAAAGGAAGATCCCATATGGCGCTTATGACCGGCGAACAGTACATCGAGAGCATTCGCAAGATTCCCATGCAGATCTACATGTTTGGTAAGAAAGTGGAAAATCCCGTGGATGATCCCATCCTTCGTCCCGCGCTCAACTCCGTTCGCATGACCTATGATCTGGCGCAGATGCCGGAGTATCAAGATCTGATGACGGCCATCTCTCCAGAGACCGGTGAGCGGATCAATCGCTTTACCCACATTCATCGCTCCACGGATGATCTGCGCAAAAAGGTAAAAATGCAGCGTCTGCTGGGCCAGAAGACAGCCGCCTGTTTCCAGCGCTGTGTGGGCATGGATGCGTTCAACGCGGTATACTCCACCACTTATGAGATCGACCAGAAGTGCGGCACCCACTACCATGAGAATTTCAAAAAATTCATGCTCTACTGCCAGGAAAAAGACCTGACCGTAGACGGCGCCATGACAGACACCAAGGGTGACCGGTCCAAAACGCCTCATGAGCAGGCCGACCCCGATCTTTTCCTGCATGTGGTGGAGCGCCGTCCTGACGGTGTGGTGGTCTGCGGTGCGAAGGCCCACCAGACCGGCATCATCAATAGCCACGAGGTCATCGTCATGCCCACCATCGCCATGGGGCCCGAAGATAAAGATTACGCGATCTCCTTTGCCGTACCGCTGGACAGTGAAGGCCTTTATATGATCGTCGGTCGTCAGAGCTGCGATACCCGTAAGCGGGAGGGCAGTGAGATGGACGTAGGCAACGCCGAGTTTGGCGGCGTGGAGGCTCTCACCGTATTCGACCATGTATTTGTGCCCAATGAGCGCATTTTCCTCAACGGAGAGACGGAATTCGCAGGCATGCTGGTGGAACGCTTTGCCGGGTATCACAGGCAGAGCTATGGCGGGTGTAAGGTAGGCGTAGGGGATGTGCTTATTGGCGCCGCCGCCGTGGCCGCAGAGTATAACGGGGCCTCCAAGGCATCTCACATCAAGGATAAGCTGATTGAAATGACCCATCTGAACGAGACTCTGTATTGCTGCGGCATCGCCTGTTCCGCCGAGGGCCATCAGACGGCAAGCGGGAATTATATCATCGATTTGCTGCTTGCCAATGTCTGCAAGCAGAATGTGACCCGGTTCCCCTATGAGATCGTTCGTCTTGCAGAGGATATTGCCGGCGGTTTGATGGTCACCGCCCCCTCTGAGGCCGATTTCCGGGATGCCAAGCTCGGCCCTGTCATCGATAAATACCTCAAGGGCGTCTCCGGCGTTTCCACCGAAAACCGTCTCCGCATTCTGCGCCTCATTGAAAATCTGGCGCTGGGAACAGCCGCTGTAGGCTATCGGACAGAGTCGCTCCATGGCGCAGGCTCTCCCCAGGCTCAGCGGATCATGATCGCACGTCAGGGCAATCTGGAACACAAAAAAGCCCTCGCCAAGGCCATTGCCCGTATCAAAGAGGATTCCTCTCTCTGAGCCGTGAACCCATCTCGGGGCGCAATATCTCGTCCACTGCCGTCATGAAAGGAAGGGCGTTTTTATGGATCAGGAAATCGAACGGGTACTAGATGAATATGTGAGACCGCTTCTCCATTCTCACGGCGGTGATATAGAGGTCCTGGAGTTTACGGCCGACGGCCTGCTTCGTTTTCGGCTCAGGGGGCAGTGCGCAGGTTGTCCGGCCGCCGACCTGACCACAGAGGAGCTGATCCATACAGAGCTCACACAGCGGCTGCCTCAGGTCAAAAAAGCGGTTTTGGTACGCGAAGTGAGTCCTGACCTGCTGGAACAGGCCAGAAACATCCTCCGAAATCACCATGTCTAGTCCGCTCAGCATTGGGGTTCGCTACTGCGGCGGGTGCAACCCACGGTACGACCGGGTCTCTTTTGTGAAACAGCTGGAGACAGCACTTCCCGAGATCCGTTTCCTCCCCGTGCAGCCGGGAGAGGCATATGCCGCTGTATTGTTGGTGTGTGGCTGCCTGAGCCAATGCGTCAGCTGGGAATTTCTCCCCGTGCCGCAAGAGCGGGTCATCTGTGTCACATGCCATCAGGATCTCGCCATGGCAATAGAACAGCTGCAAAAAATTACAGCGGTTGTTCGGCCGCATTCCCTTTAGCGCAAAAAACGTGTCTGACCCTCCAGGGCCAGACACGTTTTTTGTGCTCAGCCCTTGCATCGCAAGGGTTGGCATCTCTTATATTTATATGATCTCTCGATTGATATTCTCATTTTGCTTGGTGATCAGAGTTCCATTTTTGGAATCCTCAATCAACATATCTAAAAAACACCGTGTCATGGGAGGAAGTTTCTTATCTCCTCTCCATACCACGTTGATATCGCGTACAAACGGCTTATTAATGTCCAGCTCAACCGGGACGACACTGTTGATGTTCAAAAATCCAGAGGTCGGAATAATTGCAATCCCCCCTCCGGCAGCTACCATACCGATCACGCCATAATCATTATAGGCTTCCATAACGATGTTGGGCTCAAAACCGTAGGGCGCACACAAATCATAAAGCAGTCCGTTCGTGCCGCGTCTGCTGCGGATATAGACGATAAAGCGTTCATTTTTCAGCTCTGGAATGGATACCTTTTCCCGTTTTGCAAATGGGTGGTTCTTGGCAACGATCAGTCCCACAGGTTCCTCGTAGAGGGTGTATTTCTTCAGGGGCACATATTCATTTATGGGTTCAAAATTGCTGCACAATCCCAGCTCCGCCCGTTCATGGAGCACGTCCTGCAGAACGGAAGTCGTGTAGTGATATTGCAGGGAAAACTTACAAGTGGGCTCGATGCGCCGGAAGCGTATAATCTCTTCCGGCAGGAAAATGGCGTACATGGAAAAAAGTGCGCTGATGCAGACGGTGTCATTCTCCACGTCCACCATATGACGCACCGCAGCGATTCCTTTTTCCACCTCGTCCACCGATCGCTTTACGTATTCATAGAACATTTTGCCGTAGGATGTAAGGGAGACGTTCCTACCATCCTTCTCAAAAAGAGGGGCGCCCAGCTCATGCTCCAAATTACGAATGGCTTTTGACAGGGCAGGTTGTGTGATATATAGGAGATTGGCAGCCCTTGTAAAATGGCACTGCTCCGCCACAATCTTAAAATAAATCAATGTCTGGTAGTTCATAAAATAAAACCTTCCCTCTTAGGAACTCAATAATTGACAAAATATGTGTATAACTATGAAATGGCCAATCGTTCCCGCGGAAAACAAGTGAGCAAACTATCCAAAAACAAGGGTTGAAATTATCATTTATTGTCGTAAGTTATGATTGCAGCATGAAAAGGAGTTGGACGCCAGCCACGAGATACGCTATACTGACATCACAGTGAGATAGTCCAAAACCCAACGTGGCAAAGCAAGCGATCACATGCAGCTGAAATTCTATGTTTGTTAGTTTAACAAAGAATTTTTTTGCTGTCAACTTGACGCCACATGTCCAATTTGTGACTGTACCTGTGCACATTTTGAAAGGAAAAGGAGAGCAAAAAAGTGAAGAAGAAGTTTTGGCGCGTTATGACCGGAATCCTTTCTGTATCGTTGGTCCTCTCCCTGGCAGCTTGCGGCGGTGGCACCGAGGGCTCCAGCACCAATCCTGACGGAGGCACTGCTGAAGAAAAAATCCATCTCCGCATCGCTTCCTCCTCCCCCACTGTAGAGTTCGACGGCGATGGCACCACCTCTCTGGGTATTTCCGTAAACTACTTCATCAAGGAGATCGAGGCCCGCAGCGGCGGCCGCATCACCGCTCAGGTGTTCCCTGATGGTCAGATCGCCTCTTCCACTCAGGAGTATATCGGCGGCCTCCAGAACGGCGCCTTTGACATCGGCATCCTCAATTGCGGCTCCTGGGGTGACTACACCTCCGCTTTCGCCGGTCTGAATATGCCCTACCTCTATTTTGATTACGACACTGTTTATGCTCTGCTGGACTCCGAGATCGGCCAGAGCTGGCAGCAGAAGGCCTATGAGGACACCCAGTGCCTGCCCCTGGCCTGGTTCGATATTGGCTTCCGTGAGCTGACCTGCAACGTGCCGGTCCACAGCCCTGCCGACCTGAAGGGCGTGAAGATCCGTGTCATGCCCGACCCCATTCAGACCGCTACCTGGGAAGCCCTCGGCTGCTCTGTGACCCCCGTGGCTTATTCCGAGCTGTATACCGCCCTTCAGCAGGGCCTGGTGGACGCTCAGGAGAACCCCCCCTCCAACATCGTTTCCTCCAAGGTGTATGAGCTTCAGGATTACATGGTCATTACCCACCACAACTTTACCGCCACCATCCCCGCTGTGAGCCCTGTGCTGTGGAACAAGCTGTCCGATGAGGATAAGACGCTCATCCAGGAGGTCATGATCGAGGCTCAGAACAAGGGCCGCGAGCAGACCGCCGCCCTTGCAGAAGGCTTCATTCAGACTGTGGAAGATGATGCCGGAACTGAGATCATTCGTCTGACTGAGGACGAGCTTCTGGCCTTCCAGGAGGCCACCAAGAGCGTTTGGCCCATGGTGGAGGAGCAGATGGGTTCCGAGGCGTTCAACGCCATGATCGACTTTGTGGAGAATTATACACCTGAAGCCGAATCCTAAATTTGTTTCCTAGGTTTCCCCCTATTACACAACCCAACACATGGCAAAAAGCCCGCCCGTTGCGGGCGGGCTTTTTGCACGCTTTTTTAGGGAGGGTTATTGGTGAAAAACGGAAAATTTGACCTAAAAACATTCTTAAACAACTTTGAACTGTATCTCGCCACACTCTGTTTTATTGTTCTGACTGTGATGCTTACTCTGCAGGTGTTCAGCCGATTTGTGCTGGGCCATTCCTGGACTTGGATGGAGGAATTCGCCACCATCATGTTCGTGTGGATGATCTACCTGGCTATATCTGCCGCTGTTACCCACCGTAAACACCTGAAAATCGACGTCCTTCTGGAGGCTGTTCCCTTCCAGGTCAAGAAGGTCATGTTGATTGCCTCCAATGTGATCTTTGCCGCCTTCAATATTTATATCAGTGTGATCATGGTGAACGTCATTCAACTGCTGGGCAGCAGTAAGACCACCATGCTGGGTATCCCTCAGCAGCTGGTATATATCGTGATTCCTATCGGCCTTATCATCAGCGTCATCCGCCTGGTCCAGGACACTCTGAAGCTACTGAAAGAGGAAAAGAAGGACCTGGGCGCTTCCAAGCCCTCCATGGATCTGGATGCTTGTGAGCGGGCCTGGGAGGAAAAGAAGGCCGCCAAGGCGAAAGGAGAGTCGGTATAATGGCAACCGGTATTATGTTCCTGGTGATGTTTGCCCTGATGTTCCTGGGTGTTCCCATCGCCGTGGCGATCTACATCGCTCTTTTTGTTCTCATTGGGTTAAACCCCGTTACCACCGCTAACTTTGTTGCTCAGACGCTGTATGGCGGCGTAGCAAACTTTACGAACCTAGCACTGCCCTTCTTTATGATCTGCGGCACCATCATGGAGACCGGCGGCCTGTCCAAGCGTCTGGTCAAGTTCGCAAACTCCCTGGTGGGCGGCATCACCGGCTCTCTGGGCATGGTGACCGTAATCGCCTGTATGTTCTTCGGCGCCGTGTCCGGCTCCGCCCCCGCCACTGTGGCCGCCATCGGCTCCATCATGATCCCCATGATGGTGTCCAACGGCTACAACAAGTACTACGCCACCGGCCTGACCTGCTGTGCCGGCGGTCTGGGCGTCATTGTTCCCCCCAGCTATCCCATGGTCCTCTATGGTGTGACCTGTAACGTGTCCGTGGGCGAGCTGTTCATCGCCGGCCTCGGTCCCGCTCTGGTCGTGGGCGGCATCCTGATGATCATCAACTATGTCATGTGCAAGCGCTGGGGCATCAAAGGCGACACCAAATTCGATCTGAAGAATGTGGCTGTCAGCTTCTGGGAAGCCAAGTGGGCCCTGGTCATGCCCGTCATCATTCTGGGCGGCATTTACTCCGGCGTGTTCACTGCCACTGAGGCGGCCGTTATCGCCTCCGTGTACGGCATCATCGTCGGCCTGTTCATCCACCGTGAGCTTCGCCTGGAGCCCCTGTGGAGAATCTTCCGCGACAACGCCGCTTTCATCGCCGGCACCATGTTCGTTATGGCTCCCTCCAAGGCCACCGGCCAGATCTTCGCCTACCTGAATATCACCCAGATCATCAGCGACTTCATGTTCGGCATCTCCAGCAACACCTATGTGGTTCTCTTGATGATCTTCATTATCATGTTCATCGTGGGTATGTTCGTCCAGACCACCCCCGCCATCGTCATCCTGGCCCCCACTCTGCTGGCCGTGGTGCAGCAGGTGGGCGTGGACCCCATCCACTTCGGTATCATTATGACCCTGGCTCTGGCCATCGCCTTCGTCACCCCGCCTGTGGCCCTCAACCTGTTTGTGGGCTCCTCCATGACCGGTCTGAGCATCGACAGGATCGTAAAGGCATTTATGCCGTTCCTCATCGGACTGATCATCGCATTCTTCGTTGTGGCGTTTGTCCCGGCCATCTCCTTGGGTATCTTGGGAGACTGGTCTTTGACATTTGGTTAACAAATATCTTCGCTCTGTAAGGAGAGATATCCGATGAAAATTACAAAAGTCGACGTTCTCCACCTCAAGACCAATCTGAAAAACGGCCACTGGCGTCCGATTGTCTGCCGGATCTATACCGACGAAGGGATCTACGGCGACGGTGAGGCCGCGCTGGCCTACGGCGAAGCCCAGGTAGCCGCCTTCGGCATTGTGCAGAATTTTGCCAAGCTGATCATCGGCATGGACCCCCTGGACCATGAGATCATTTGGGACAAGCTCTACCGCAGCACCTTCTGGGGTCAGAACGGCGGACCGGTCATCTTCGCCGGTATTTCCGCCATCGACATTGCCCTGTGGGACATCAAGGGCAAGTACTTCAACGTGCCCATCTACAAACTGCTGGGCGGCAAGCGCCGTGAGCACCTGCGCACATATGCTTCGCAGCTGCAGTTTGGTTGGGGTCCTGACATCATTCCCCAGCGCACCCCCGAGGACTACGCCAGGGAAGCCAAGAAGGCCGTTGCCGAAGGCTACGACGCCATCAAAATCGACTTCTTCACCTTCAAGCCGGATGAGGGGAACTTTACCGACACCGACCGTATCGGCCTTCTGAGCCCTGAATATCTGAACATGTACGAAGCCCGTGTTCGCGCCGTGCGGGAAGCCATCGGTCCCAACGTGGACATCATCATCGAAAACCACTCCTTTACCGACTCTCAGTCCGCCGCGCAGCTGGGCAATCTGGTGAAAAAGTACGGTATCTTCTACTTTGAGGAGCCTTCCACTCCCACCCCTCAGCTCTCCAAGTTCGTTCATTCCGAGACCGGCCTCCCCGTGGCCAACGGCGAGCGAATCTACACCCGCTGGCAGTACATTGAGTACTTCAAAGAGAACGCCATCCAGGTCATCCAGCCCGACGTGGGCACCTGCGGCGGCATCACCGAGATCAAGAAGATCTGTGACATGGCCTACACCTTCGACGTGGGTGTGCAGGTCCATGCCTGCGGCAGCCCGCTGTCCACCGCCGCCGCCCTCCATCTGGAGTGCGCGATCCCCAATTTCGTCATTCATGAGCACCATACCTACGCCCTGAGTCCCTATAACAAAGAGCTTTGCATCCATGATTATCAGCCCGTCAACGGCAAGTTTGCCGTTCCTGAGCTGCCCGGCCTGGGCAATGAGCTGAGCGAGACGGCTTTCCGGAACTGCGACATGGTCACCATCAGCTGACACTCCCCCCATCCCACAGCCTCATATGCGGATCAGGACCGGAGTCACTTTGAAAGGAAAAGTCCTCCGGCCCTGACTCGCAAAATATTGAAGGAGGAATCTGGTATGAAAATTACAAAAGTAGATGTCTACGTTTTGGACGCCGGCGAGCAGCGCGGCGCCCGGTACCCCATCTGCTGCCGTGTGCATACAGACGAGGGCATCTATGGCGACGGCGAAGCAGGTATTGCTTACGGCACCGGGTATACTGCGGCTTATGGCATGGTCATCGATATGGCCCACCACATCATTGGCAAGGACCCCATGAATACCGAGGCCATCTGGGAGGAAATCCTGAAAGGCACCTTCTGGGGCCAGGGCGGCGGCGTGGTCGTCTTTGCCGGCATGTCTGCTCTGGACATCGCCCTCATGGACATCAAGGGCAAGGCTCTGGGCGTGCCCATCTACCAGCTGCTGGGCGGCAAGTGCCGTGACGAGCTGCGCTGCTACGCCTCCCAGCTTCAGTTCGGCTGGACCACCAAGATCGGTCCCTGGGGCAGCGACAAGGAATATGTGGACATCGTGCGCCATGCTGTCAGCGAGGGCTACGATGCCGTTAAGATCGATTTTACTACTTATGACGAGGATGCCAAGAAGGTCCCCCACCTCTCCAAGGAAGGCTTCCCGGATCGCAAGCTGTATCGCCGTGTGGAGGGCCGCATGGCCGCCATCCGGGAGGAGTTCCCCGACATCGACATTATCGTGGAGAACCACTGCCAGACCGACCTCAACTCCGCCATCCGTATCGGCGAGCTGTGCGACAAGTACAACATGATGGCCTATGAGGAGCCCGTGTCCATGCTCAACCCCGAGATGATGAAGGAGCTGCACCAGCGCATCCGTACCCCCTTGGCTGCCGGTGAGCGCATCTACTCCCGCTGGGGCTATTACAACTTCTTTAAGGATAATTCCATCCAGCTCATCCAGCCCGACGCCTGCAACTGCGGCGGCATCACTGAGCTGAAGAAAATCGCCGATATGGCCCACGTGTTTGACGCCCGTGTCCAGGTCCATGTGGCCGGCGCCGTCATCACCAATGCCGCCTCCCTTCAGCTGGAGGCCGCCATTCCCAACTTCGGCATCCATGAGCACCACTTCCGCACCACCCAGGAGTGTATCAACAAGCTGGGCAAATACGAGATGCAGCCCGTCAACGGCAAGTACATCGTTCCCGACCGTCCCGGCCTGGGCCAGGAGCTGTCTGACTTTGCTATTGAGACTGCTCTTATGCACACTGAGGTTACCGATTACGTCCCTGCCGCTCAGTGATCCGTCGGCTGCTTAACAGATCCCATCCATAGGATGAACAGCAAATCGGCCGCCGAACAAGGAGGCCGATTTGCTGTTTTTATCAAGCAGCAGCCGTCACCTTTTCGTAAGGGGGTAATTTTTATGAGGGAGATCGCAATACCATATCATACCGGGACCATGCCTCTCCATGTGGAGGAGTCCGCCCTGGAGGCTGTGCTGACCGCCCACATCCACGAGTTTGATCCGGGCAAGAGCGAGGAGCAGCTGGTTGAGGAGGCTCTGGCCAATCCCATCGGAACGCCCCGACTCCGGGACCTGGCGGCGGATAAGCAGCGTATTGTCATTGTCACCAGCGATCATACCCGGGCCGTGCCCAGCAAAATCACACTTCCTATCCTCCTGCGGGAGATCCGCTCCGGAAACCCCAAGGCGGAGATCACCATCCTCATCGCCACCGGCCTTCACCGGGCCACCACCGAGGCCGAGCAGCGCAAGATGTTTGGCGATCAGATCGTAGACCATGAGCACATCGTGGTCAACAATGCCTTCCGGCCCGAGGACTTTGTCTCCATGGGTGAGCTGCCCTCCGGCGCCGGTTTCTATGTCAACCGGCTGTCCGTGGAATGTGACCTTTTGGTGGCTGAGGGCTTTATTGAGCCTCACTTCTTTGCCGGTTTTTCCGGCGGCCGCAAAAGCATCCTTCCCGGTATCTGTGCCGAGCAGACCGTCAATGAAAACCACTCCTTCCGCGCCGTTTCCAGCCCCTATGCCAAGACTGGCGTGCTGGAGGGCAACCCCATCCACGAGGATATGGTGGCTGCGGCACGCCGGGTGAACCTGCAATTTATCCTGAACGTGGCGCTGGGGGAGGAGAAGCAGATCATCGCGGCCTTTGCAGGCGATATGGAGCAGGCCCACGAAACTGGCGTGGAGTTTATCCGCAAATTCTCCCAGTGTCCGGCGGTGAAGGGCGATATCGTCATCACTTCCAACGGAGGCTATCCACTGGATCAGAACCTCTATCAGTCTCCCAAGGCGGTGGCCACAGCAGAGGCTTGCTGCAAAGAGGGCGCTGTTATCATCATGTGCTGCGGCTGTGCCGATGGCATGGGCGGAACCCATTTTGAAAAGCTCATCACCATGGGAACGCCGGAGGAGATTGAGGCATATCTTTCCAAAATCCCCTCTCAGGAAACCATTCCCGAGCAGTGGTGTCCCCAGATCTATGCCCGCATCCTGCGCAAACATGAGATTATTTTGGTAACCACCTATCTGGATCACGAAATGGTGCGTAAGGCCAATATGATCCCTGCTTCCAGTGTGGACGAGGCCTTGGCACTGGCTTTTGAGAAAAAGGGCCGTGATGCCAGAGTGGTTGTGATTCCGGACGGCGTAGCTGTGCTGGCCGTTCAGGAGGGAGGAGAACAGGAATGAGCGAGCAGAAGCTGGCGCTCCACGTCAATGACAAGGACAATGTAGCCACCATTTTTGCCAACGGCATCCGCAGCGGCGATGAGGTCGTTATCAAGGACAAGAATGGACACACGGAGACCGTGCAGGTACTAGGGAACGTGCCCTACGGCCACAAAATCGCCACCTGCGACATCCCCAAGGGCGCTCAGATCATCAAGTACGGTGAGGAGATCGGCGTGGCCACCCGCGATATCCAGAAGGGCGAGTATGTCCACGTCCACAATCTGGACAGTATGCGCGGCCGCGGAGACCTTCCGGAAGAGGGGGAGAGAACGCATGAGCTATGAGTTTATGGGATATGTCCGGCCCGACGGACAGGTAGGCTGCCGCAATCATGTGGCGGTGATTCCCAGCGTGACTTGCGCCGGAGACGTGGCCTCCGCTGTGACCAGGCAGGTGGCTGGCACGGTGGGTTATTTCCACCATCAGGGCTGCTGTCAGCTGCCTCCTGATCTGGACCGGGTTACGGAGACACTGATCTCATTGGGCTGCAGCCCCAATGTGGGCGCAGCCCTGGTGGTCAGTCTGGGCTGTGAGGGCACTGATACGGAGCGCCTGGTGGAATCCATCCGAAAAACCGGCAAGCCCGTCCGTGTGATCCGCATTCAGGAGCTGGGCGGCGTCAGCGCCGCCATCAAGGCCGGTATCGACGCGGCTCAGGAGCTGGTCATGGAGATCTCCGGCCTGCAGCGTACGCCCGTGGGCATCGAAAACGTCACCATGTCCATTAAGTGTGGAGCGTCGGACACCACCTCCGGTATGGCTTCCAACTGCGTGATCGGCTATGTGGCGGACAAGCTGGTGGACCTGGGCGCCGCGGTGATATTCGGAGAAACGACGGAATTTCTCGGCGGTGAGCATCTCCTGGCCCGGCGGGCGGTAAATCAGGATGTGGCGCGGAGGATCTACGAGATCGTGGACAATATGGAACGCCGTGCCAGGAGCCTTGGCTGCGATATGCGGCGGGGCCAGCCCACCCCGGGCAACATCGAGGGCGGGCTGTCCTCCATCGAGGAAAAAAGCCTGGGCGCCATTGTCAAAAGCGGCAGCCGTCCCATCCAAGGCGTCCTGGATTATCCGGAACGCATCGCGGGCCGGAAGGGCCTGTGGATCAAGGACACCCCGGGCCGGGAACCCGAAATCCTGACCGGCATGGCCGCTTCCGGTGCCCAGTTCATGATGTTCTCCACCGGCCGGGGCGCTCCGCAGGGCTTCCCCACCATGCCGGTGCTGAAGGTGTGCGGCAACCCCAACACCTACGAGCGCATGAAGCATGATATGGACCTTAACGCAGGCCGGATCATCACCGGCGAAAAAAGCATCGCGGAAGTGGGCGAAGAGGCCTTCCAGGCGGTACTCGCCCTGCTCTCCGGTAAGCAGACCAAAAATGAAACCCTGGGCTATCACAGTTCCATCGATATCTATACCATGGGCCCAGTCATTTAATCATGAATCAATCAAAGGAGGAACCTATTATGTGTACCGAAGCCGAGAAAAACGAGATGTGTGAACTGGCCAGCCAGTATGCCATTGAGAACTTTAAGCATGGACTCAACTGCGCGGAGAGCGTATACAACGCTCTGGTGCGGGCCGGGGCCCTGGACGTATCACCGGAGACGGTGGCTATGTGTCTGGGCTTCGGTGGCGGCGTGGGCCTATCCGGCTGTATCTGCGGCGCTTTGGCCGCCTCTGTCATTGCCAACGGCGCCAAGTACGGTCGGAAAGATCCCTACTCCGTCCCCGAAGATATCAGAGGGAGCGAAATTGCCGCCCGCTATTACCGCCGCTACAACAATCTGATCCACGATTTTACCGAAGCCTATGGCAGCCCCTTGTGCAAGGACATCTGCAGCAAGTACGCCGAGTTCAGCAGCAAGGAGCGGAAGGTGGGCTGTCTTAAAATGATCGGCGGCACAGCCGCTCTGGCCTGCCGCTACCTCCAGATGTCCCAGGAGGAGTCGGAAGCCCTTCCCTACCAGGAGAACCTGGCCGGCAACAAGTAAAATACCCCACAAGGCGGGGCACGGTATCTGGGGGTGATGAAAATCGGAGCCATTTTAAGACTGTTGACGATCATCTGTACGATGATGGCCATCATTGCTCTGGGCTTTGCAGCCGCACACTTCGGTATCATTGGCGATCAGGGAAGAAAAAATATTTCCTCGCTCGTCATCGACCTGGTTTACCCCTGCTACGTACTCAACAGCTTCATCAATAACATTGGGCTTTTCACAGGCGGCGCGATGCTGTTTATCTTTCTCCTGGGCACCCTGGCGCAGGGGGCAACCCTCCTGTGCAACCATGCCTTGTATCGGAAAGCCCCCCCAGACAAGCAGAGTGTCCTGCGCTACGGCACGGTGGTCTCCAATTCCGCCTTTTTGGGAGTACCAATGGTAGAGAGCGTTTTTGGAAACGCCGGACTGATCTGCGCATCCATCTTTGTCATCCCGCTGAGGATCAACACCTTCGGAGTCGCGGTGGGATATTTTCTCTCCCAGGATGGCGAAGGCCTTGGCAGACGGCTCAGACGTATCCTGACGCAGCCATCTATTCTGGCCACCATTGTAGGGATCGTCATCATGCTCGCGGAGTGGCAGCCACCTGTGCTGGTGACTTCCGTGCTCTCCTCCATGGCCGGCTGCTCTACACCGCTTTGCATGATGACCATCGGTATGGTGATACAGGCCAATGCAAAGCAAATCCACATGGACAAGCTCACCGCCAAATTCACGCTGGCCAGGCTGGTTCTGATCCCGGCCGTCACCTTTGCCATATTTCGTCTGTGCGGTCTGGACCAGATACTGGTGGGGACTGCCGTGCTGCTGGCCGCCATGCCCATTGGTACCACTGTGGCTCTGCTGGCCGACAAATATGGGAAAAACGCGGCCTACGCCGGAGAACTGGTTTTGGTCACGACCCTGTGCTCCATGCTCACACTACCGGTCTGGAGCTATCTGTGCCTTTTTTGGGCCTAGCGGGTCCGGAAGATCCCGGTTCCCGGCGTCACATCCGACGCCCGCCGGGAACCGTATTTTCTACCGGTGGGTCCGGCCTAGTCACAACGGAAAGGAAGCGATGCCAATGAGTTGGAAGGAATATTATCAATCCCATCAAATGACCGCCGACGAGGCTGTTGCTCATATCAAATCCGGAAACCGGGTGGTGGTCGGACACGCCGTAGGCGAGCCCTGCCACCTGGTTTCCACCATGGTCCAGCACGCCGAAGATTACCGGGATGTGGAGATCGTCCACATGGTGGCCATGGGCAAGTGCGAATATTGTAAACCTGAATACGCCGGGCACTTCCGACACAACTCCCTGTTTCTGGGTGGGACCAGCCGGGAAGCCGTGGCAGCCGGACGGGCCGACTTTACTCCCTGTTTTCTTTTTGAGGTACCCAAGCTCTTTGAAACCACTCTGCCGGTGGATGTGGCCTTGATTTCCGTCACACCCCCCGATGAAAACGGGCGGTGCAGCCTGGGCGTATCCGTGGACTACACCTACGCCGCCGCCAAGCACGCAAAATACGTCATTGCCCAGGTCAACGCCAAAATGCCCCGAACCTTTGGCGCTTATCTGGATGTGACTGATATTGACAGCTTCGTCCTGTGGGACGAGCCCATTCTGGTCCTCCCACCTCCCAAAATCACCGAGGTGGAGGAGGCCATCGGCCGGAACTGCGCCTCCCTGATCCAGGACGGGGATACCCTGCAGCTGGGCATCGGCGCCATCCCGGACGCCGTGCTCCGCTTCCTCCGGGATAAGAAAGACCTGGGCATCCACTCCGAGACCTTTTCCGACGGCGTGGTGGACCTGGTCGAAGCCGGTGTAATTACCAATGCAAAGAAGAAGCTGCACCCCGGAAAATTTGTCTCCACCCTGATGATGGGGACGCAGCGCCTTTACGATTTCGTGGACAACAACCCCGATGTGGAGCTCTATCCGGTGGACTATTCCAACCATCCCAACACCATCGCCAAAAATGAAAATATGGTATCCATCAACTCGGCCATTCAGGTGGATCTGATGGGACAGGTCAACGCCGAAACCATCGGTCCCAGACAATTCTCCGGGATCGGCGGACAGGTGGACTATATTCGCGGCACGGCCCTCGCTGTCAATGGCCGCTCCATCATCGCCATGCATTCCCAGGCCAAGGGCGCATCCAAGATCGTTGCTGATCTGGATGACGGCGCTGTGGTTACCACTTCCCGCTGCGACGTGGACTATGTGGTCACCGAATACGGCGTGGCACACCTGAAGGGCCATACCCTGCGGGATCGGGCACGGGCCTTGATTTCCATCGCCCACCCGGACTTCCGGCCGGAGTTGGCCAAAGCCTATGAGGCCCGTTTCCACGAGCCCCTTCCCTAAAACCCTTTCCAATCACCGAAGAAGGAGAACAAATGATGGGAACCTACGACTGGAAAGAGATCACGGATAAGCTCAACCGATACCTTCATCTCATGCAGACGCCTGTAGGAATGAAGTGGATCGTTTCTGAAGAAGAATTATCGGCCATTCCAAAGCTCCGGATTCACCAGAAACGTTTCTCTCCCTGTACCATCGTCAGCCAGGCGGTCCAGTTTGGGTGGACAGTCGCGTGCAAGGCTGAAAACATCCATGCGGATTATTGCCGGGGCATCCACGGCATGGCGCCGCTGGATGAGAAATGGTACTCCGGAGAAATGTTTCAGGGGGTGTGGTTTGACGACATAGAGATGTCAAAGGCCCATAACCGGGCGCTGGAATGTGTGCCCAACCAATACATTGCTCTGGTGGTATCCCCCCTGACTGCCGGACGCATCGAGCCGGAGGTATGTGTCCTGTATACAAGCTCCGCGCAGGCCTTTATGCTCTTTGCCGCCTGGCAGCGCAAGGCATATGAAAAACTACAGTTCACCTTTGTGGGCGAGTCCACCTGCGCCGACTCCTGGGTCCACACCCGCAACACCGGTAAGCCCGGCTTTGCCATCCCCTCTTTTGCCGACCGGAAATTCGGCGGTGTGGGCGAGTGGGAGGTGCGGGTCACCTTTACGCCGGAGGACCTGGTCCGGGCCGTGGACGGGCTGGAGGCCATGTTCCGCAGCGGCCTGCGCTATCCCATCGGCTCTTACAGCCTGACCACCGACATCATTCAGGGGCTGCCGCCCCACTATATGAATTACTGATATGCCTTGCCACAAGTAACTGAGCTGATTCCAACCTGAAAGGAGATGGACCCATGACCGATTGGAAGTCTTATTATCAAGACCATAAAATGACGGCAGAAGAGGCCGTGAACCATATCAAAAGCGGAGATCGCGTCATCAATTCCCACTTGGGCGGCGCGCCTCTGCCCATTGTCGAGGCGATGGTCAAAAATGCTGCCGCCTATGAGAACGTAGAGATCTGCTGTATGCTGACCTCGGACGGTATCCCCTACGCCCAGGAGCAATACCGCGGCCACTTCCACATGAATCCGTGGTTTGTGGCCTCCAATTCCGCCAAGGCTCTGGCAGAGGGCTACGGCGACTTCACCCCCAGCCATTTCTCTGAGATTCCCGGCCTGCTGCGCACGGTGATGAAGCCGGATGTGGCACTGATCCAGGTCTCCCCTCCGGATGAGCACGGCTATGTGAGTTTAGGCCTGAGCACTGACTATATGGTCTGCGCCTCCAAGATGGCCGGCACCGTCATCGCCGAGGTCAACGCCCAGTGCCCCCGTCTGTTCGGCGAGTCCATGATGCACGTCACGGACATTGACTGCTTTGTGGAGACCGACCGGCCCATTCCGCCCGCACCGGTCACGCAGATCACCGATATTGAGCGGCAGATCGGCAGCTACTGTGCCGACCTCATTGGAGACGGCGCCTGCCTCCAGATCGGCATCGGCGCCATTCCCGACGCGATCCTGGGATTTCTGGATCAGAAAAAGGACCTGGGCATCCACTCGGAGATCATTGGCGACGGTGTACAGCACCTGTGTGAGATCGGCGTCATCAACGGCAGCCGGAAGGAGCTGAATAAAGGTAAGGTGGTCTGTACCAGCCTGTACGGCACAGACAAGCTCTATCACTTTGCCAATGATAACCCCATCTTCGAACTATACCCGGTGGACTATACCAACGATGTCCGCATCATCTCTCAACACAGCAATATGGTATCGGTAAACTCCTGTGTCGAGGTAGATCTGACCGGGCAGGTGTGCTCCGAGGCAGTCGGGCCCCGGCAGATCAGCGGTATCGGCGGACAGGTCGACTTTGTCCGGGGCGCCAAGATGTCCCAGGGCGGCAAGTCCATCATCGCCTGCTATTCCACAGCCAAGGGCGGTACGATCTCCAAGATCGTACCGGCGCTCAAGCCCGGCACTCCGGTGACCACCTCCCGCACAGATGTGGATTACATCGTCACCGAATACGGCGTGGCCCATCTGCGGGGGAAATCTCTTCGGGCGCGGGCAGAGGCCCTAATTTCTGTCGCCCATCCGGATTTCCGTGACGAACTGCGCGCGCAGTACCGGCAAATCTACGGCAGAGCGTTGTAAACTACCCTTTGCAGGATTCACCGGCCAAGCAGGTCATATTACCCTCTGGCCCTTGCATACAGGTAGTTTCAACCCCCAGTAAAAAGACAGGTAAGGAGAACGGTTATGTCCAAAAAAATAGTCATTGTCGGCGGCGTCGCCGGCGGCGCATCGGCCGCGGCCCGGATCCGGCGTCTGGATGAGCAGGCGGAGATTGTCATGCTGGAGCGCGGGCACCACGTATCTTTTTCCAACTGCGCCCTCCCATTCTATCTCAGCGGTATGGTGGCAAGCAGCGGCAGTCTGGTCCTGATGGACCCGGTCAAGTTCAAAAAGCAGTATAATATTGACGCCCGCGTCAACAGCGAGGTCACCCAGATTGACCGAACCCACAAGGTCGTCAAGGTAAAAGACCTCAGCACCGGGTCTTGCTATGATGAGCCCTACGATGTGCTGGTGCTCTCCCCCGGAGCCGCGCCCATCCGTCCGGAGAGTATCCAGGGAATCCATCTGCCCCATGTATTCACTGTACGGAATGTGGACGACATCGTGGCCCTGAAGCAGTATGTGGACACCAACGCTGTGGCACAGGTCGCCGTGGTCGGGGGCGGTTTCATTGGCGTAGAGGTGGCTGAGAATCTGCGGGAGAGCGGTAAGGCCGTCACAATGATCGAGGCCATGGACCAGATTATGGCGCCTTTCGATCTTGATATGGCCCAGATCCTCCACAAGGAGATGGCGGATCACGGCGTAGATCTGATCCTGGGTGACGGTGTGAAGCAGATCGAGCCGGACAAGGTGATCCTGAACTCCGGCAAAGCTGTGGAAGCAGGTGCCGTGGTCATGGCCATCGGCGTACGTCCTGAGACCTCGCTGGCGAAGGACGCCGGACTGATACTGGGCGAGACCGGCGGTATCCAGGTAGACACCAATTACAAAACCAGCGATCCCTCCATCTATGCGGTAGGCGATGCCATTGAGGTATACAATCGCCTGGCCCATAAAACGGTTCGCCTTCCGTTGGCCGGTCCTGCGCAGAGACAGGCCAGGGCCGCCGCCAATGATATCTGTGGTCTGGGCAGCAAGAACCGCGGTGTGATCGGCTCCTCCATCGTCAAGCTCTTCGGCCTCAAGGCAGCCTCCACCGGTCTGAATGAAAAGACGGCCAAGGCGGCCGGCATTCCCTATGATTTTGTCTATATCATCCCCAATGACAAGGTCAGCATCATGCCCGGCAACAGCCCTGTCCACTTCAAGCTTCTCTTTGAGAAACCCACCGGCCGTATCCTGGGTGCACAGGCCATCGGCAAAGGAAGCGTGGACAAGCGCATAGATGTGATTGCCGCTATGATCGCCATGAACGCCGACCTGGAGGATCTCCAGGATCTGGAGCTGTGTTACGCCCCCCTGTTCGGCACAGCCAAGGATGTGGTCAACTACGCCGCCATGGTAGCGCTGAACGTGCAAAACGGTGTCTTCCGCCAGGTCCCCGTTACCGCCGTCCGGTCGCTTGTGGAGAATAACGCCTGCATCATCGATGTCCGAGAGGAAAATGAATTTGAAGCCGGCCATCTGCTCAATGCCAAAAATATTCCCCTCAGTCAGCTGCGGGCACGTATGGCTGAGATCCCCAGAGATCGCCCTGTATACCTCCATTGCCGCTCCAGCCAGCGCAGCTACAATGCCATCATGGCTTTACAGGGTCACGGTTACGATAATCTGTGGAACATTTCCGGCTCCTTCCTGGGTATCTGCCTATATGAGTATTTTACCGATCTAACCGAAGGCAGAGAAAAGATTGTAACCGCCTATAATTTTAAGTAAGGCAGATGAGTCAGGTTAATTCCCGTACTCATAAAAAGCGCGGATAGCCAGTCTCAGGGCTCTGGAGAGGATAACCGTGACCTGGCTGTAGACTTGGCATAAGTTCTACGCCAAACCCAATGTGCGCACCGCCATGGCAAGCCGGTACGAGAGTCCCACCGAGGCCTGTACCATCCCCACATCGGGTATGTGAAGTTGAAAAAGCTGACCAAAAAAACAGCAGACCTCGGGAGTATAACTCCGGAGGTCTGCTGTTTCTGCCTGCGGCTTGTTCTGTGGTAAAACCCATTCCGGTGCAAAGGATGACAGTCAGAGCACCATGCAGCAGATAACGCCCAATCCGGTCCCCGGGATTGTTGAACCGAACCGACATGAGCAATACACGCAGCTGCGGCAGATGGTTTTGATCCAGATGCCAAAAGATTCACCAACATGAAGATCCCCAAAATAGGACAAACAATATTTATGATAAGTGAAATATTCTCCATCCTCTGGAAGGAATTGATCAGAGCCGCCACCACAGGATTGGGGGAACGCTGCAAGCGGAAACCCATAAACTGACGGGAAAAAAGCCGGTGAAAAGAGCAGGCTCCGGACCGGAACCGGCTGATGCCTCAGATGCGGTTGATGGCGCCATATTGTTTGCCACACCCTTGAGACAGTTTTATCTACCTTGACCAAAGATATCAAGAATAGTAAAATATTCCTGGTCAATCTTACACAGAAGGTGAGGTTTTTTTGTGAAGCGACGTATCTGTTCCCTACTGGTCTGTCTCTGCCTGTGTCTCTCCCTGCTGCCCGTGGGCGCCGGGGCGGCCTCCGACACCACCACCGTGCGCATTGAGGTGGAGGTCTACCACCAGGAGGCCTTCGCCGCTTTGGAGTTTCTCAACGAGTGGCGCCGGGAGGCGGGCGTTCCGGAGCTGGTGATGGATGAGACCCTGATGGAAGCGGCCATCCGCCGGGCCGCCGAACTGGCTTTTTTATTCCAGCCTGCCCATATCCGCCCCAACGGTGAGGCAGATACCACCGTCTTTGAGGATGGGCAGAACCCGATGGGCTTAAATCCCCGGGAAAACGCCCAGGAAAATACCGGCGGACATATGATCTGGGGAGAGGATTCCATCAAGAACTTCAAAACTTCTGCGATGCACCATGACAACCAGATGGGCCAATACCACCAGTCGGTGGGAATAGGCTGCGTCCGGGACGCGGATGGAAACACCTACTGGATTCAGATTTTTGGCAACCTGCCCGCCTTTTCGGAGGCCACCCCCACCACTGCCCGGGAGATGAGGGTCTATGACATAGAGCTGGTCGACTGGCTTTATGACTTCCACCTCACCGAGTCCGACCTGGACCTGGCGGTGAACGAGAACGCGGTGGTTTACCTCTACAACGAAGAGGCCAGAATTCTGCCCGACGTGATGCGCTCCAGCAATGAGAACGTCGTCGCCCTCCGGGAGGAGGAAGCGGGCGGCGTAGGGCTCTACGCCGTGGGCACAGGCACCGCCTCCGTCACCCTGGGGGCGGGGGATCTGAGCGACACCATCCAGGTCACCGTATCCCCCATCTCCACCACCGGTCTGGAGATCATCGCCCCTTCAGGGGAACGCTACCTCCAGGTGGGAGAGAGCATGGAGCTCCAGGCTGTCACCAAGCCCCAGGGCGCGCCCGCCTATACCGGGGCACTGAACTGGACCTCCTATGATCCCACGGTCCTCTCCGTTACCCCCCATGGGGACCGGGCTACCGTCACCGCCCTCGCCCCCGGCTATGCCATGGTGGGCGTGAGCGCGGCGGAACAGGTGGACTGGGCGTTTCCCAGCGTGCAGACCCGCGTCGATGTCTACGCCCAGGGGAGCAAGCCCGCCTCCTCTGCCGTGATGCTGCCCATCTACGCCCTGGACCTGGCTCCTGGACAGCAGGTGACTCTGCCCGCCTACGTCCGGCCCAGCCTGGCTAACCAGAGCGTGGTATGGAGCAGCGACAACCCTTGGGTGGCCTCGGTGGACCAGAACGGCAAGGTCACCGCCAATGCCAAGGGCTTTGCCACCCTGAACATTGCCTCCGACGACGGAAAGTCCAGTATCATCTGCAACGTGATGGTACGGGACACCCCCGACGGCGGGCCCTGGACCTTCACCGACGTAGATCGGAGCGACTACCTCTATGAGCCGGTGGTGTGGGCCACCGCCCTGGGGCTGGAGCACTCGGACTACCTGGGCTCCCCCACCCTGGATCACATCACGACTCGGATGGAGCTGGTGCGCTATCTGTGGGAGCTCAACGCCAAGCCATCGCCCGGCAACCTTACCTTCTCCTCCTTCACCGACGTGGACCCCTTCCGTCAGGTCACCGGCACCGACCCGGATAAGGAGGACCGCTTGGCTGCGGAGTGGGCCTTGGAGAGCGGGGTGACCGCCGGCACCGGCAACGGCAGCACCTTCAGCCCCGACGACACGGTGACCCGGGCCCAGGCGGTGACCTTCCTCTACCGGGCCGCGGGCAGTCCCGCCGTGACGGGCAGCGTGGGCTTTACCGACGTGGACCCCAACGGCTGGTTTGCCGACGCCGCCGCCTGGGCGGTGTCGGCCGGCATCGCCTCTGGCACCGGCAGCAATACCTTCTCCCCCGACCGGCCCTGTACCCGGGGTGAAATCCTCACCTTCCTTTACCGGCTCTACGGCTGAGCCGGAGCCACGTGAAACGGCCCTCGCCATCGGCGGCACAGAAAAGAACATCCAATCGCAATCCCAACTGTTGTTTAAACCGGATAGCGATATAAAATGATTGCTCTGTTACCATGAGGGCCAATCAAATCGCCGCAAGTATGCTGAGCAGGCCAAAGGCGTGCACCAAAATGGCTCAGCATCGAACAAGAATTTTCCGCCGGATCACCGGGCACATGAGAGAAACACAAGACCAGGCAGTCCCCTGCCGGTCACCATGTTCTTTTCTGTGCCCGGTTTTTTCCCTATCAAAATCACTTGTGATGGCCATTTTTATTTAGTAAAATATTGTCAAATAAAAAAGAAAGAGGATGATTGCACGATGAAAAAACTGGTTCGGCGGCTGCTGCCTCTTTTACTGGCTGCGGTCCTGTTGGCGGGAGCCGTTCCCGCCTGGGCGGCCGGCTCCGTCCCAGACCCTAGCCCCACCCCTGAGACCCTGAATCAGAAAGTGCTCATGGACCGTTACGACGGTAATCCCATCACCATTACCATCACCAACATCGACGCCGTCAGCCTGGCGGGCGGTCAGGTGTCCGGATTCAGCGACGTGGCGGTCACCGACTACTTTTCCGACGCGGTGAAGTGGGCCGTGGAGGAGGGGGTCACCCAGGGCACCGGCAACGGCGCCTTCTCCCCCAAGTCCACCGTTACCCGGGCTGAGGCGGTCACCTTCCTGTGGCGGGCTGCCGGGTCCCCGGCGCCTAAGACTTCCGCCTCCTCCTTCTCCGACGTCACCGACCAAAACGC
>NZ_CALXEE010000007.1 GCF_944387245.1 uncultured Intestinimonas sp.
AGGAGGAGCGCTATGGATTACGAGACCCAAAGACGGCTCATGTGCGAGCTGGGCCGCAGACTGTGGGAACGGGGCTGGGTGGCCGCCAACGACGGCAACTTCAGCCGGAGACTGGGAGAGGGCCTCTTTTTGGTGACCCCCGCCGGGGTGAGCAAGGGCTTCCTCACCACCGACATGCTTCTGGTGGTGGACAGCCAGGGCCGGATGACCAGTCCGTCCTCCTACCGCCCCTCCTCGGAGACCCCCCTGCACCTGGCCTGCTACCGGGTCCGCCCCGATGTGGGCGGCGTGTGCCACGCCCATCCCCCCGCCGCCACCGCCTTCGCCTGCGCTCACATGGGCCTGGAGGAGCCCCTGCTGGGGGAGGCCGTCATGTCTCTGGGACCGGTCCCCTGCGCCCCCTACGGCCGCACCGGCACCGCTGAGCTGCCCGCCGCCGCCGCGCCCCTCATGGCCGACCACGACGCCATCCTCCTGGCCAACCACGGCGCCCTCACCATGGGTCCCGACCTGGAGCGGGCCTACTGGCGGATGGAGACCCTGGAACACACCGCCCAGATCCACCTCAACGTCCGTCTGCTGGGCGGAGGCGTGCCCCTGACCCAGGAGCAGGCCTCCGCTCTGAGAGGGGGCTGACAACCATGGAACCGCTCTTTCAGGTGGAGACCGCCCACGACGCCGATGCCTACGGCAACATGGTGACCGTCCACTACATGCTCCATCAGAAAAACCCCATCTGGGCCCTGTATATCCTGGCCGTGGTGGTGGCCGCCGCCATTTGGTGGCTGGCCGCCGCCGGGAACTACACCAACCTGGGCGCCCTGGGCACCGGCATCTTCTGCCTGGCTTTCTTCCTGCTGGGAGTGCCCTATGTGGACCGCTTCGCCGCCCAGCGGGTGTGCCGGCGGATGGAAAAGCAGGTGGTGAAGGCCGCCCGGAAAAACGGCGCCTACGGCAAGCCCATCCGCTACCGCTTCTTCGACGACCACCTGGACGCCGCCGACTCCTCCGGTTCCACGGAGACCCCCTACGACCAGATCACCGACCTGGTGGAGACCGCTGGCTACCTGCTGGTCTTTCTCAAGAGCGGCCAGTGCATCCTGGCCCGGAAAAAGGACTTCACCCTGGGAGACCCCGCCGCCCTCTTCCCCCTGCTCTCCCAGCGCAGCGGCAAGTCCCCCCGGACCTTCCAGATGCCGGAGAAGCGCCGGTGAAAAAATCCCCTCTTGCATGACGGGCGGGTTTCTGTTATACTGGTCCCATTCTATGGAAAGAAGGGTCTGGTGAGTCCCTGTGGACCAACCTCCGCCTAGTCAGTGTATGATATGTCTTTTTAAGGGCAGCCTTAGCCGCAGGGCATAGGGCTGTCCTTTTGCGCGCAATTTTCCCCTTCCGCACCTCCCCGTCCCCCTTTCCTGGAACTACATTTAATTAAAGAAAGTTGAGTTGATCGTCCTTATGGACCCCCAAAGTATCACAATGATCGCGGTCTTGTTCCTGATGGTGGCTTTTTCCGCCTACTTCTCCGCCACGGAGACCGCCTTCACCTCCCTCAACCGCATCCGCCTGAAGAGTAAGGCCGACGCCGGCGACCGCCGGGCCGCCCGCACCCTGGCCCTGGCGGAGGACTATGACCGGCTTCTGTCCACCATCCTCATCGGCAACAACATCGTGAACATCTCGGCCTCCACCCTGGGCACCGTCCTCTTCACCAAGCACGTGGGCACGGCCTACGGCCCCGCGGTGTCCACCATCGTGCTCACCGTGGTCATCCTGATCTTTGGCGAGATCTCCCCCAAGAGTCTGGCCAAGGAGCAGCCCGAGGCCTTTGCCATGTTCTCCGCCCCCATCCTGCGGCTGCTGATGCTCATTCTCCGCCCCCTGAACTTCCTCTTCGCCCAGTGGAAGCGGCTGCTCAGCCTGGTCTTCCGCCACAGCTCGGACAGCGGCATCACCGAGGAGGAGCTCATCACCATGGTGGACCAGGCCGAGACCGAGGGCGGTCTGGACCAGGACGAGAGCCAGCTCATCCGCTCCGCCATCGAGTTCGGCGACCTGGAGGTGGACGAGATCCTCACCCCCCGGGTGGACATCGTGGCGGTGGAGGACACCGATACCATGGACGACATCGCCAAGGCCTTCGCCGAGAGCGGCTACTCCCGGCTGCCGGTCTACCATGAGGATATCGACAACATCGTGGGCGTCATCCACGAGAAGGACTTCCACGCCGCCCGCTACCACGGCCACGACGACGTCTCCGCCATCGTCTCCACCGTGCTCTACACCACCGCCAACACCAAGATCTCCGACCTGCTGCGCATCCTCCAGAAGGCCAAGGCCCACATGGTCATCGTGGTGGACGAGTACGGCGGCACCGAGGGCCTGTGCACCATGGAGGACATCGTGGAGGAGCTGGTGGGCGAGATCTGGGATGAGCACGATGAGGTCATCGAGGAGTTCAAAAAGCAGCCCGACGGCAGCTACCTCATCTCCTGCAACGCCAACCTCACCGATCTCTACGACCTCTTCTCCATCAAGGGGGAGAGCGATTCCACCACCGTTTCCGGCTGGGTCATGGAGGAGGTAGGCCGGGTGCCCGAGGAGGGCGACCACTTTGTCTACGAAAACCTGGACGTCACCGTCACCAAGGTGGACCACCGCCGGGTGCTGGAGATCCGGGTGGTGGTGCTGGAACAGCCCCGGGACGAGGAAAAACCCGAAAAGTAAAACGAACCCCCGGCGGTCTCAGACCGCCGGGGGTTTTGTGCTTCTTATGCCTTTGCCTGCGTCTTTGCCGCCGCCACGAAGGCCCGGAAGAGGGGGTGGGCCTTGTTGGGCCGGGACTTGAACTCGGGGTGGAACTGCACGCCCACAAACCAGGGGTGGTCGGGGAGCTCCACCGCCTCCACCAGCCGGCCGTCCGGGGAGAGGCCGGCCAGCACCAGTCCCTTGGAGGTGAGGGCCTCCCGGTAGTCGTTGTTGAACTCGTAGCGGTGCCGGTGCCGCTCGGAGATGTCCTGGACCCCGTAGGCCCGCTGGCAGGGGCCGCCCGGCGTGGTGAGGTGGCAGGGGTAGGCCCCCAGGCGCATGGTGCCGCCCTTGGCGGTGACTCCCACCTGGTCGGGCATGAGGGCAATGACGGGATAGGGGGTCTCCGGGTCCAGCTCGCTGGAGTGGGCGCCGGCAAGGCCGGCGGCGTGGCGGGCGAACTCCACCACCGCCATCTGCATGCCCAGGCAGATGCCAAAATAGGGTACCTTATTCTCCCGGGCGTACTTCACGGCGGCGAGCATGCCGTCGATGCCCCGGCTGCCGAAGCCGCCGGGTACCAGCACCCCGTGGCAGCCCTCCAGCGCCTGGGCGGCGTTGTCGTCGGTGAGGGTCTCGGAGTCCACCCAGCGGATGTCCACCTTCACGTCGTTGATGATGCCGGCGTGGGCCAGGGACTCCACCACGGAGAGGTAGGCGTCGTGGAGGCCCACGTACTTGCCCACCAGGGCGATCTCCACATGCTCCCTGGCCGCCTTCTCCCGCTCCACCAGGGCGGTCCACTCGATGAGGTCGGGGGGCGTGGCGGTGAGGCCCAGACGGCGGCACACCGCTCTGGCCAGTCCCGCCTCCTCCAGCATCAGGGGGACCTCGTAGAGAGAGGAGGCGGTCAGGTTCTCGATGACGTTCTCCGGGGGAATGTTGCAGAAGAGGGAGATCTTCTTCCGGATGTCGTCGGGGATGGGATACTCGGAGCGGCAGACGATGACGTCGGGCTGAATGCCCAGGCCCAGCAGCTCCTTGGCCGAGTGCTGGGTGGGCTTGCTCTTGAGCTCGTCGGAGCCGGGGACGGCCACGATGAGGGAGACGTGGAGGTACATGACGTCCTGCCGCCCCACCTCGGCAGCCACCTGCCGGATGGCCTCCAGGAAGGGCTGGGACTCGATGTCGCCCACGGTACCGCCGATCTCGGTGATGACCACGTCCACGTCGCCCCGGCGGCCCACCCGGTAGATCCGGTCCTTGATCTCATCGGTGATGTGGGGGATGACCTGGACGGTTCCGCCCAGATAGCCGCCCTCCCGCTCCCGGTTGAGGACGGTCCAGTAGACCTTGCCCGAGGTCACCGAGGAGTCCACCGTCAGATCCTCGTCGGTGAAGCGCTCATAGTGGCCCAGATCCAGATCGGTCTCGGCGCCGTCGTCGGTGACAAAGACCTCGCCGTGCTGAAAGGGATTCATGGTCCCCGGGTCCACGTTCAGGTAGGGGTCGAACTTCTGGAGGGCCACCTTCAGCCCCCGCTGCTTCAGAAGCCGCCCCAGAGAGGCCGCCGTGATGCCCTTGCCCAGGCCGGAGACCACGCCGCCGGTAACGAAAATATACTTGACCGCCATATTACATTCCTCCCATCGTTTGATGGGACGCCATTGCCCCGGGACCCCGTTGCCCCATAAAAAATCCTTTCTATTTTATGCGCCTAAAGGGCCATCGTCAAGGGGTCGGGAGGAAAAAAACAGCGGTGTTTTTTCTCAGCCCGCCAGATCGGGGAAGGCAATCCGGCCCCAGTCGTCCACCTGCCAGCCGCCGCTGCCGTCGGGGATGAGCCAGAACACGTAGGTCCCCTCCCCCTGGGGGGCGTCCGCCGAAAAGTCGGCGTAGAGGACCAGCACGTCGGCCCGGTCAAGGCCGCTCCCCTGCCCCTTGCCATTTTCCAGATAGGTCTGGACGTGGTAGCGGGCGTAGAGGGGCAGATACTGGGGAGAGCCCTCCAGGGGCGTCCCCCAGCCCTGCCCTTCCAGCCAGGCGGACAGGGCGTCCATGCCGGCGTCTACCTGCTCCCAAGTGAAGGGGTCCTCCTCCTGGGCCAGGGCGGAGCAGTAGTCCATCATCCTGTCATAGGGGCTCGTCTGATAGGCATAGGCAGGACGGTACCAGAAAACCTCACCCTCGATGGTGATGCGCAGAAGGCCGTCCTCCTCCAGGAAGAGGAGCTCGTCGCCGCTCTCTGTCTGATAGCGCACCGCCTCACCCTCGATGGTCTCCGGCCCTTGGCCCTCCATCCACACGAAGGTTTGGAGGTACCAACGCACCTCACCCGACAGGAACTCCGGGTTGTGGAAGGCCAGCCTGCCCTCGCTGCTGCCCGGGTCGCCGTCCAGATAGAAGAGGCTCTCCAGCGTGCCGGCCTGGCCCGCCACCTGCCCGATGGTGCTCCACAGGTCCCCGGCGGGCACCCCCTCCAGGAGGGTGAAGGTGAGGCCCTCCAGGGTCTCGGCGTCGTACTTCTCCTGGTACCACTCCATGGCCGCCTGGACCGGGTCCAGGAGCCCGGGCCGGTGACCCTGGTCCACCTGGGCCTGGAGGTCGGCGTAGTACTCCGCCGCCGTCACCTGGATGCCGTAGGGCAGCTCCCTGCCCCAGCCGCCGTAGTTGTTGTCAAAGCTGCCCTCCACGCACCAGATGCCGCCGCTGCCCTGGGTGACAGGCTGGGAGAGGAGGAGGGTCAGGGAGACGGCGTAGTCGGCGCTGTGGACCTCCACATAGCGGTGCTCTCCCGTCCACAGGAAGGGCCGGTTCAGCTCCGCCCCGCTGTAGGGGGTGAGGCCGTTGCGTACGATGAAGTCGGCCTGGATGTCGGGGATGCGGGAGCAGACATACTCCCAGCGCCGGTAGTCCGCGCTGTCGGTGTCCTGGTCACCGTCTGCGGTGAAAAACTGCACATCGGTGGGGTACGCCATGCCGTAGTACCACTCGCCATCCCGGGCAAAGATGGTCTGGCCCGCCCCTCCGTCCACGGCCAGGTAGTTCTGCTCGTACTCCACCTGGTCATAGCGGAAGAAGGAGAACAAAAAGCCCATGGGGGCGTCGAAGTCCTCTATGCCGGCCTCATAGCTGGAGCGGTGGTAGACCCTGGGGAACACCGGCTCCGAACCGTCTCCCAGATCCTCGTCAAAGAGGACCATGGTGTCCTCCACAATGTCGGTGGGGATGGCCAGGGTGAGCCCGCCCCCCAGGTCATAGAGGGCAGCGTCGGTAAAGAGGGCGTCCGGGGCCACCGTGGGCGCCTGGGTTTCGGCGGGGGCCGACACCTCCGAGTCAGGGGGCACGGTGGCTGTGCCGCCGATCAGGGAACAGCTCCCCAGCAGCAGGGCCACACACAGGGTCAGCGCCAGGGCGGCAGGGCCTCGTTTTGTGCCGTTCACCAGATCCACCAGCCTTTCCTTCAGATGCTCCTTTTCCTCGCACAGGGTGGTGACCACCAGCCCCTTGGGAGGCTCCGCCGCCAGGGAGAGCAGTGTCTCCCCGTACCTCCGTCGCTCCGGGTCGGACAGCGCCCCCGCCGCCGCCTCGTCACAGGAGAGCTCGCACCGCCGGGCCATCTCCCGGCGGAACACCGGCATAAGCGGGTTAAACCAGTGGAGGCTGGTCACCACCGCCGCACACCACTTATAGAGGAGGTCGTGGCGGCGCAGGTGGGTGAGCTCATGGCGGAGGATGTCCTCCAGCCGCCCCCGGTCCTCCACCCCCTCGGGCAGAAACACGGTGGGCCGCAGCAGCCCCAGGGCCATGGGACAGGGGATATCGGGGCACACCGCCAGGGCGATCTTCCCGCCGGGGTCCAGCTCCTTCAGCACCTCCAGCGCCACCGGACCGGGGGCGTGGCTCCCCCGCCGGACCAGCCTGGCAAAGCGATGGTAACTCCGGCCGTACCGGCCCAGGCTGAGGGCAAAGCCCAGGACCCACACTGTGAACCACAGGGCGGGCGAGGTGAGGACGTCCCCCCAGTCCACCGCCGGGGCGGCGGAAGTTACCGTCATTCCTCCCCCATCGGGGACCGACGGCCCACCGCCTGAGCTTGGGGACTGCCCCCCTTGATCTGTGGGCGGAAACAGAACGGTGGTCCCGCCGGTCCAGCCGCCGGCCGGGTTGGTCATCACCACACCGGTAACGGTGGTGGAATACGAATAGACGGGGACGGGCAGATCCACCCACACCGGCACACACAGCCGCAGCAGCACCAGCAGCCACAGGTAGTAGCCCGCCGCCCGGCTGATGCGGCGGCCCAGCAGGTGGAGCGCCCCCATGAGGACCACCCCCAGCACCGAGCCCAGCAGGCTCAGCCGCAGCAGGGTGAGGAGAAAACCGGTCATGCGTCCTCCCCCCTCTCCTCCCACAGCCTGTCGAAGAGATCCCTGAGCTCGGCCACATCCTCCCGGTCCAGCTGCCGCCGCTCCACCAGGGCGGCCACCAGATCCTTGGCCTTGCCATCGTAGAGCTTTTCAATGAGGGTGCGGGTCTTGTAGTCCCCCAGCTCCTCCCGGCTCACCAGGGGGCGGTAGTGGTACACCCCCCGCTTCTCCTGGGCCACCGCTCCCTTCTCCAGCAGCCGCCTGAGAAGGGTTTTTACCGTGTCGCCGCTCCAGCCCTTCCGGGCGGTGACGCCCTCCTTCACCTGGGCCAGGGTCAGGTCCTCACCCTGCCACAGCACCTCCATCACCTCCAGCTCTGCGTCGGTGATCTTCGCCTCCCGCTCCCACATACGGGTATCCCCCTTTCATGTAAACGAGGTTACAGTTGTACCCTTTGTGTGTAGGGTACAACTGTAACCTCGTTTTGTCAAGGTAGGATGGGTAACAATTTGGCGTCAGAAAAGCGCCCCAGACTTGAGGTCCGGGGCGCTGCGGCGGCAGAGGGATTTATCTGTGATAGAGCTTATTGGTCTCATAGGTGGGCTCGCAGGTGAGGCGCATGCCCAGCTTGGCGTAGGTGCCCGAGTCGGGGGCGGAGAGGATGACCGAGGCGTGGGCCTCGCAGTCCCGGAGCTGCTCCAGGCAGTCCAGGGCCTGCCGGGCCAGGGGGTTGGTGGTGGCGGAGATGGCCAGGGCGATGAGGACCTCGTCGGAGTGGAGCCGGGGGTTGGCGCTGCCCAAGTGCTTGACCTTCACGGTCTGGATGGGCTCGATGGCCTCCCGGGAGATGAGGTGGTGCTCATGGCCGATGCCGGCCAGGCGCTTGAGGGCGTTGAGAAGGGTAGTGGAGGAGGCGCCCATGAGGTCGGTGGTCTTGCCGGTGACCACCTCGCCGTCGGGGAGCTCGATGGCGGCGGCGGGCTTGCCCGTCTCCTCGGCCACGGCCAGGGCGGCGCCCACCACCGGGCGGAGGGAGGCGTCGGCCTTCACCTGCTGCATGAGGAGCTCCAGCTTGTAGACCGGCTCGTCCCCGCAGCGGCCCTGCCGGCGGTCGCACAGGGCGGCATAGTACCGGCGGACAATCTCCTGCCGGGCGGCCTCGCACACCACGTCGTCGTCCACGATGCAGTTGCCCACCATGTTGACCCCCATGTCGGTGGGGGACTTATAGGGACACTCGCCGGTGATCTTCTCAAAGATGGCGGAGAGGACGGGGAAGATCTCCACGTCCCGGTTGTAGTTCACCGTGGTCTTTCCATAGGCGGCCAGGTGGAAGGGGTCGATCATGTTCACGTCGTTGAGGTCGGCGGTGGCCGCCTCGTAGGCCAGGTTCACCGGGTGCTGGAGGGGCAGGTTCCAGATGGGGAAGGTCTCGAACTTGGCGTAGCCCGCCTTGACCCCCCGCTTGTACTCGTGGTAGAGCTGGGAGAGGCAGGTGGCCATCTTACCGCTGCCGGGGCCGGGGGCGGTGACCACCACCAGGGGGCGGGAGGTCTCGATATAGTCGTTCTTGCCATAGCCCTCGTCGCTGACGATGAGGGAGACGTTGTTGGGGTAGCCGGCGATGGGGTAGTGGAGGAAAACCTTCATGCCCAGGTCCTCCAACCGCTTCTTGAAGGCGTCGGCAGCGGGCTGGCGGTCGTACTGGGTGACCACTACGCTGCCCACGTACAGGCCCTGGGCCCGGAAGGCGTCGATGAGCCGGAGCACGTCCACGTCGTAGGTGATGCCCAGGTCGCCCCGAATCTTGTTCTTCTCGATGTCGCTGGCGCAGATGGAGATGACCATTTCCACGTCGTCCTTGAGCTCCAGCAACATGCGGATCTTGCTGTCGGGCGCGAAGCCGGGCAGCACTCGCGAGGCGTGGTAGTCGTCAAAAAGCTTGCCGCCAAACTCCAGGTAGAGCTTGTCCCCGAACTGGGCGATGCGGTTCTTGATGTGGGCCGACTGGGTCTCCAGGTATTTTGCGTTGTCAAAGCCGATTTTTTTCATCTGCACCCCTCCATGCCGTATTTATTACATAATCGTTTTATTTTACCCTCTTTCCGCCCCCGCCGTCAAGGAATTCTGTTTATCGCCGCAAAAAAGCGGTCTCCGGAAGATCAGATTCCGGAGACCGCTTATATAAGGGCGGATGAAATCAGGCGGGATAGTCGATGATGATGGTGTCGATGCTCTGCCAACCCTCGTCATCGGCGCCGAAGGAGCCGTTGGCGTCCTTGGAGACGGTCAGGGTAACGGTCTGGTCGGCCAGATAGCCCACATTGTCCATCTGGGCCTGCACCAGGTCGATAATCATGTTGGCATACTCGATGCTGTAAGCGTCATACTCGGCGTCGGTCATACTGGCCAGCGCCTCGCCGTCATACTTGGCGCTGAAGTCGTTCAGAGGAGCGTAAGTACCGGACTCATAGACCTCCACGGCGCGAGTGACCACGTCGATGGGGCTGACAGTGACGTCCACGGTGTAGCTGCCGTCGGCCTGCTCCACAGGGGTACCCACGGTGTACTTGGAGTGGGTGTAGATCTCGGTGATGAGGTCGATGATCTCATTCTTCACGGTGGTGTCCAGGGTGTCGAAGCTCTCGTCGTTCTCAGGCATCACGATGCCCCAATACAGAGAGAAGTACTCAGACTCGGCCAGAATGTTCTGGAGATGGCCAGCCTCGGCCTCGTCGGCGGTGATACCCACCAGAGACAGATAGGACTCGCCGTACTTACCCAGGTAGAGCTCGTCCAGGTTGCCCTGCACCAGAGCCTGGGCCTCCTCACCGGTGATGGTGAAGGGGATGGAGGAGAGGACCACGGTGCTCGTCTCGCTGTCCCAGCCCACCTCAAGACCAAGGGCAGTGGACACGGCGCGCACGGGCAGATAGGTGGTGCCATCCACGGCAAAGGGCTCCACCGCCTTACCGTTGGCGTCGGTGAGGGTGAGCAGGGTGCCATCCAGGCTCACCTTGATGTCGGCGTAGTCCGCCTGGAGGGTCATGCCGATGGTGCGGCCCTTGGCAGGGATATCAGTGGTCTGGGTGGTGACCTCGCCGCCGCTGGTGAGGGCCACGGTGCTGGTGTCGGCATGCCACTCCACGTTCAGACCCAGGGCGCCGGCCACGGCACGCACGGGCAGGTAGGTGGTACCGGCCACGGCGAAGGGCTCCACCTTCTCGCCGTTGGCGTCGGTGAGCACCAGGTAGGACCCGTCCAGCATCACCTTAATATCGGTGAAATCGGCCTGAATGGGCTGAGAGCCGGTGAGGGCCAGAGCATTGCCGGCCAGGCCGGCAGTGAGTGCCAGAGTGAGCAGCCCGCAGGTCAGGCCGTGCATGGGTTTGTTGTGCATTGGGTAGGACTCCTTTCCATTCTCAAAATACCACCTTATTTTAGTTCCCGCGCAGCCGCTTGTAAAGCCCGCAGCCTGAAATTGTTACTTTTCTTTCCAAGCCAAATACCATTTTCCAGTCCAGTATTATGTTACCCATTTCCGTTTGTACTGGACATTTGACCCCATCCGGCGTACAATATGCATCATTGGATATGCCGGACCTATCTACCCCGGCAGCCATGCCAAAGTGCTGAAAAAAGGAGCCAATTATGCAGTCTATGATAGAGATCCTGGCCCGTGAACTGGGCCGTGACCCCATCCATGTGGAAAACGTAGTCAAGCTCATCGACGAGGGAAACACCATTCCCTTTATCGCCCGCTACCGGAAGGAGCTCCACGGCGCCATGGACGACACCACCCTGCGCACCCTGGCCGACCGGCTCCAATACCTCCGGAACCTGGACAAGCGCCGGGAGGAGGTCAAGGCCTCCATTGAAAACCAGGGCAAGCTCACCGAGGAGCTCTCCGCCGCCATCGACGCCGCCGCCACCCTGGCTGAGGTGGAGGACCTGTACCTCCCCTACAAGCCCAAGCGCCGCACCCGGGCTACCGTGGCCAAGGAAAAAGGGCTGGAGCCCCTGGCGGACGCCCTCTTCGCCAAGGGGAGCCCCGTGGACCCGGCGGCCCTGGCGGCGGACTTCATCGACCCTGAAAAGGGCGTAGAGACGGTGGAGGACGCCCTCCAGGGGGCCAACGACATCATCGCCGAGGCCGTCAGCGACGACGCCGCGGTCCGCAAGGCCCTGCGGGAGCTCTACCTGCGCCGGGGTGCCCTGGTCTCCCGGGCGGCAGAGGACGAACCCGCCGACACGGTCTACCGCCTCTACTACGACTTTACCTCCCCGGTGAACCGGGTCCAGGGCCACCAGGTCCTGGCCATCAACCGGGGTGAGCGGGAAGGCGTCCTCAAGGCCGGGGTGGAACTGGACGCTGAGGCGGCCAAGGTGGCGGTCCGCCGCCAGGTGGTGCCCGGCCGGGCGGCCATGGACTTCGTCCGCGCCGCCGCCGACGACGCCTGGGACCGGCTCTTGAAACCCTCTCTGGAGCGGGAGATCCGCAATACCCTCACCGAGCAGGCCGACGAGGGGGCCATCCACAACTTCGCCCTCAACCTGAAGCCCCTCCTCATGCAGCCGCCGGTGAAGGGTTTTGTCACCATGGGCCTGGACCCGGGCTACCGCAATGGCTGCAAGGTGGCGGTGGTGGACGCCACCGGCAAGGTGCTGGACACGGCGGTGGTCTACCCCACCTTCAACGACCGGAAGAAGCAGGAGGCCATCGACACCCTGGCCAAGCTGGTGAAGAAGCACGGCGTGCAGCACATCGCCATCGGCAACGGCACCGCCAGCCGGGAGACCGAGCAGATGACGGTGGAGCTCATCAAAAAGGTGGGCGGGGACCTCTCCTATATGATCGTCAGCGAGGCGGGGGCCAGCGTGTACTCCGCCTCCAAGCTGGCCGCCGAGGAGTTCCCCGACTACGACGTGAACCTGCGCTCGGCCGTATCCATCGCCCGGCGGCTCCAAGACCCCCTGGCCGAGCTGGTGAAGATTGACCCCAAGGCCATCGGCGTGGGCCAGTACCAGCACGACATGCCCCAGGCCCGGCTGGACGAGACCCTCTCCGGCGTGGTGGAGGACTGCGTCAACGCCGTGGGGGTGGACCTGAACACCGCCTCCGCCCCCCTCCTCCTCCGGGTGTCCGGCCTCAACAACACCACCGCCAAGAACATCGTCAAGTACCGGGAGGAGAACGGCGCCTTCACCGCCCGGAAGCAGCTTCTGAAGGTCCCCAAGCTGGGACCCAAGGCCTTTGAGCAGTGCGCCGGCTTCCTGCGGGTGCCCGAGAGCAAAAACGTGCTGGACAACACCGCCGTCCACCCGGAGAGCTACGCTGCGGCGGAAAAGCTCCTCTCCCTGTGCGGCTGCGACCTCTCCGCCGTGAAGGCGGGCGCCCTCACCGACCTCCGGGACCGGGTGTCGGCCTACGGCGAAGCCGCCGCTGCCGAGGCCTGCGGGGTGGGTATCCCCACCCTCCGGGACGTGGTGGGCGAGCTCATGAAGCCGGGGCGGGACCCCCGGGACGAGCTGCCCAAGCCCATTCTCCGCACCGACGTACTGGAGATGAAGGACCTAAAGCCCGGCATGGAGCTCACCGGCACCGTCCGCAACGTCATCGACTTCGGCGTCTTTGTGGACATCGGCGTCCATCAGGACGGCCTGGTCCACATCTCCCAGCTCAATACCCCCCGCCGTGTGAGCCACCCCTCCCAGGTCTGCGCCGTGGGGGACGTGGTCACCGTCTGGGTGCTGGACGTGGACGAGAAGAAGAAGCGCATCAGCCTTACCATGAAAAAGCCCAAGGACCAGACCATATAAGGAGGTTCTGTCATGAGCATGCTCGGCTTCGATGAGGTGGGCCTTCTGCTGGACGACATGGCCGAGGAATTCCCGCCGGAGTTCTTTGACGAGCTCAACGGCGGGGTGGCCCTGCTGCCCGAATCCAAGGCCGACCCGGAGTTTCCGCCGGGGGAAATGTATATTCTGGGCGAATACTGCAACGACATGATGGGCCGGCACATCAACCTCTACTACGGCTCCTTCGCCGCCCTGGCGGAACTGGAGCACTGGACGGAGGAGGATTGGGAGGATGAGCTGTGGGACACCTTCTCCCACGAGTTCACCCACCACATCGAAGGTCTGGCCGGAGAGCGTGGCCTGGAGATCAAGGACGAGGCCTATCTGGAGGAACAGCGGTCCCTGCAGGACCAGTGACCTTTGGAACAGAAACAGCGGCGTTGGAATCCTCCAACGCCGCTGTTTTAATCCTGTTGTTCCGGAACATAGGCCACTACATCCTCGATCCGGCAGTTGAAGAGCCGGCACAAAGCCTCCAAGGTGTTGGTGGAAACCGACTCCCCCGCCTTCAGCCGCCGGACGGTGGAGCTGCTGATCCCCCCCTTGACCTGTAAGGTATAGGTGGAGGCGCTCCGCTGCCGCATCAGTTCCCACAAAGGCTCATAGGAGATCATGGTCCACCTCCCTGGCAGTTTCTCCTTGACATATAACCATTATTGCCTATAATAGTATGAAAGCGTGATAGGCAATATTGGCTATCATCCCAATAGAAAATGAGAGACAGGTGGACCTGTCTGAGGAAGGAGTTATGGAGTGATGAGTAAATCCAGCGATATTTTGGAGTTTCAGCCCGGCGAGCAGGAGCTCAAGCGAATCAAGGGCGATTTTTGGGGCACCAGCGCCGGCAGGGCCCAGGTCCCCGGCACCTACATCTTTACGGACCGCCGCATCCTGTTCCGGGGCAACGGCCTGGTGGAGGCCCTGCGGGTGGTCTTTTCCCTTCCTTACAGCGCCATTGTGTCCATGGAGCCCTACAATGTTTCCCTCTTCATCCCCACGGGCATCCGGGTCAACACCCAGGACGGCAAGACCTTCCGTGTCTCCGTCCTCAAGCGCAAGGAGATCATTGCCTTCATTGAGGAGCAGCGGCAGAAGCAGGGCTGACGGTACTTCTCCCGCCATTTTCAACTGCATATAATGAAACTACCGGTGTGTGAGCATGCTCACACACCGGTAGTTTCATTTCTGCCAGTCGGCGGGATAGACGAAGTAGAGGAAGCGGACCTTCCCCCTGGCGGAGAACTGGATCTCGCTGCCCCGGGGAATATGAATCACCTCGCCGGGGCCGGCGGACACCGTCTCCCCCGCCACCAGGATGTCCAGCCGCCCGTCAATGACATAGTCCATCTCGTCGTAGGTGAGCTTCCAGGGGAAGGTGGTCTGCTCCATGACCATGAGTCCGCAGCCCAGCCGGGGCGCCTCCTCCAGGGAGAAGAGGTCCCGGGTCCACACCCGGTCCCCATTCTTCCCCGTGTCCAGCCGGTCGGCCTCCCGGACCTCCAGCCGGGGCACCGCCACCGCGCGCACCCCGTGGGCGGCGGGGCGCTCCGGCGCCGGGGTGCCCCCCAGCTTCTCCAGCAGCACCTGGCGCACCAGCTTTTCCAGGGCTGACTTGTCCACATCTGCCATGTTCATCTCTCCTTTCGGGTGAGGAGCATGGCCACCGCCACAGCGGTGATGCCCCCCGTCAGCTTGGCCACGATCATGGGGAGGATCATGGCCTCGTCAAAGCCCGCCGTAAAGCCCAGGTGGTCCCCAAAGACGAAGGCCGCCGACACGGCAAAGGCCACGTTGACCACCTTGCCCCGGCGGTCCATGGCGGCCACCATGCCGAACATGGGGATGTTGTTGGCCAGGGTGGCCACCAGCCCCGCCGCCGCCACATCGTTGACCCCCAGCAGCCGCCCCAGCTTCAGCAGGGGCTTTTGAAAAACCTTGGTGATGGCAAAGACCAGGGGGAAGGCCCCGGCCAGGACGATGGCGATGTGCCCCACCACCTCGAAGCCCTCCCCGATGGGGGCAAGGCCGGGGATGAGGACCAGGCCGGTGAGGGACTCCACGATGGCGGCGGCCAGGCCCACGGTGATAACGGCCACCACCACCCTGCCGAAGATGGCAAAGCCCTTTACCATGGCGCTGGGGATCTTCCACAGCCCCAGGGCCAGGAGGAGGGCGATGAGGACGATGGGGATGAGGTTCCGGAGCACCATGCCCACCGGGAAGCCGGCGGTCAGGCCGCCCAGGAAGGCCCCCAGGGGGATGGTAACCACGCCGCAGAGCACCCCCCGGGCCAGGGGCTCCAGGTCCTCCTGCTTCAGGATGCCCAGGGCCACCGGGATGGTAAAGACGATGGTGGGGCCCAGCATGGCCCCCACGATGAGGCCGCCGAACTGCCCCGCCTCCGGCGTGAGAGCCAGCTCCCGGGCCAGGGCGGCGCCTCCCATGTCATTGGCCAGGATGGTGCCGGCGAACATGGCGGGGTCAGCCCCCAGGAAGGTGTAGACCGGCACCACCACCGGCCGCAGCAGGTCGGAGAGGACGGGTGCCAGGCAGAGGATGCCGATCATGGCCAGGGCCAGAGAGCCCATGGCCAGAATGCCCTCCTCGAACTTCTCCCCCAGGCCGAAGCGGTTCCCCGCGATGCGGTCCAGGGCACCCAGCACCAGAAAGACGGCCATGAGGCCGATGATGATCTCGTTGACGGACAATGGGCTCCCCTCCTCTCAGGACTCCACCCGGTCCACGATGCCCACGATGGCGGCGTCCACGGGGAGGTTCTCCCCCGCCGCCTTCCGGGCGCCGCTCCCCCCGGTGACCAGCACCCTGTCCCCCGGTCCCGCCCCCGCCTGGTCCGCGCACACCAGGGCGGGGCCCTGGTGGCCCTCCGGGGACACCAGCAAAAAGGTCTGGCCGGTCAGCGCCTCCGCCTTTCGGGTGCACCACACGCTACCGACGACGATCCCTAACAACACAAATGCCCATCTCCCGCAGCCCCCGTTCCAGGGCCATGAATTTTTGATAGATGCCCAAGGGGGCACACTTGCGATAGTCCTTGTACTCCAGCCCCGACTCCAGGACCTGGACCTTTTTCCCCTCCAGCAGGGCCCGGAGCACCGCCCCTTCCCCGTCGGTGAGGACCAGCCCCAGGGACAGCGAGCCCATCTGCTCCACCGGCAGCCGGGTGATGACCAGGGCCCCGTCCCGCGTCTCCAGTTCCATGGGAACACCTCCTCAGCCCGTCTGGTATTTGCCCGCCTTCAGCTGGATCATCATGATCCACATCAGGGAGGAGAGCCGGTTGAGGCCCAGGATGATGTCCTCCCGGGTCACCCCGCCGTTCTCGTCCCGGAAGGCCCGGTAGGCGGCAAGTTCCGTCTGCCGGGCCACCGCGCGCACCTTGTTCACCGCCAGGATGGCGGGAGAGTCGGTGTATCGGATGAGGAAGTGGCCCTGGCCGTAATATTTTTCCGGGTAGTGGGACCGCTCCCGCAGCTCCGCCGGGGTCAGGCCGCAGAGCTTGACCTCCCCCACCGGCTCCTCCAGCACGTCGAAGCGGATGAAGCGCCGGACAAAGTCCAGCACCTCCTCCAGCTCCTCCGCCAGGGCGGGCACCCCTTCCCGGACGCACACCTGCTGGCACAGGGCGATCTCCCCCTCCAGCAGGTCGATCATCCCCCGGAAGGCGATGCGGGGGTGGTCCTTGAAGACCAGGATGTTGCCCTTCAGATGGGTCATGTGCTCCGGTTTCTCCGTCAGCACGGCCCCGAAGAGGGTACGGTACTTCCCCGCCCCCTCCTGGTCCTCCTCCCCCTTGCCCTGGGGGTAGACCACCTCCACCCGGTGCTCCCGGAGGAAGGACCGGGCGGAGGGGGTGAGGACGTCCCCCCGGGCCACCACCACCGGCCCCCGGGTGCCGTTGTCCGACATCTGCCGGACCCGCGCCTCCGTCAAGAGGGCCACGGCTTAACCCTCCCGGTCGAATTCCCCGGCCTTGTGGGGCAGGATGCCGTCCACCTCGGCGTGGGGGCGGGGAATGACGTGGACGGAGATGAGCTCCCCCACCTTCTCGGCGGCGGCGGCGCCGGCGTCGGTGGCCGCCTTCACGGCGCCCACATCCCCCCGGACCATGACGGTCACCAGACCGCCGCCCACCTGCTCCTTGCCCACCAGCTGGACGTTGGCCGCCTTCACCATGGCGTCTGCCGCCTCAATGGCCCCCACCAGTCCCTTGGTCTCCACCATACCCAGTGCGTTTGTGTTTGCCATTTGCTTTGTACTCCTTTCCTGTTGGGGCTGTTCCCCCCTGTCCGCTGTCTGCTTCGCTGTCCCGCCGCCCTTGACGGCGGCGGCCAGGCTGGTCAGCTCCTCCTTGGCCGGGGCTTTCTGCCTCCGTGCCCCGGAGGGCTTCTTTTCCTCTTTGTCCGCCCCCTTGGCGGCCACCGCCGCCTCCCGCAGGAGGTCGGCGGCGGGATCATACATGATCCCCTCGGTCTGGACCCGGTCCTGGAGGTCCTCCCCCGGCTGGGGGACGGGCAGCTCCGGGCCTTCGGTATTTTTTGCTCTCATCTCATGTCAGCCTCCTGACGATCTGGTCCACCAGCTCCCGGAGGAGGGCGTCGTCCACCGCCGGCCGCCCGGCGCTCTGCCATGGGGCGGCGGCAGCGCCGCCCCGCAGCTCCTCCAGCTCCTTCACGCCCCAGGCCACCCGCTTGATGTTGATGAGGTCCAGAGGGCCGATGTTGTTGGAGGAGGAGGAGCCCCCCACCGCGCCGCACCCCAGGGTGAGGGCGGGGAAGAGGCAGGTGGTGGCGCCGATGCCGCCCAGGGCGGAGGGGGTGTTCACCAGCACCCGGCTGGCGGGGACGGCCTGGGCAAAGCGTTTGACCACAGCCTCGTCCTCGGCGTGGATGGAGAAGGTGTGGCCCGCACCCTCCCACTCCAGAATCTCCACGCAGCGCCGGAGGACGGCCTCCTCATCCTGCTCCACGTAATAGGCCAGGATGAGGCCCAGCTTCTCGCTGGAGTAGGGGTAGCCGGGGCCCACCCCCGTCTCCCGGGCCACCAGCACCCGGGCGGTGGCCGGCACCTTGTCCAGCCCGGCCAGCTTGGCCACCGTCTCCACGCTCTTGCCCACGATGGCCGGGTTCATGGTGCCGTTGGCGCGCAGGATAAACTTGGAGAGCTTTTTGTGCTCCTCGTCGCTGAGGAGGTAGGCTCCCTGGCGTCTGAGCTCCTCCGACACCGCCCCCTCCATGGCCCGTGTGGTGACGATGGACTGCTCGCTGGCGCAGATGGTGCCGTTGTCAAAGGTCTTGGAGTCCAAGATCCGCTTCACCGCCTGGGCGACGTTTGCGGTATGGTGGATATAGGCCGGACCGTTGCCCGCCCCCACGCCGATGGCCGGGGTGCCGGAGGAGTAGGCCGCCTTGACCATGGCGGCGCCGCCGGTGGCCAGGATGAGCCGGGTGTGGTCGTGCTTCATGAGGGCGCTGGTGGCCTCCAGGGTGGGGGTGGCAATGCAGGCGATGGCCCCCTCGGGAGCCCCCGCCTGCCGGGCGGCTTCGGAGACCACCTTCACCGTCTCGCCGATGCACTTGATGGCGCTGGGGTGGGGGGAGAAGATGATGGGGTTGCCCGCCTTTATACAGATCATGGCCTTGTAGATGACGGTGGAGGTGGGGTTGGTGGAGGGCACCAGCCCCGCCACGACCCCCACGGGCACCCCGATGTCGATGGTCCGCTTCTCCCGATCCTGGGCCAGGATGCCGTGGGTCTTTTCCTCCTTGATGGCGTCGTAGAGGGTGAGGGCGGCAAATCGGTTCTTGATCTCCTTGTCCTCCGCCTTGCCGTAGCCCGTCTCCTCCACCGCCATCTGGGCAAGCCGCCGGGCGTGCTCCGCCCCGGCCTTGGAGATGGCCGCCGTGATGCGGTCCAAATCCGCCTGGCTCATGGCCGCCAGGGCCCGCTGGGCTTCCCTGGCCTTGCCCACCAGGTCCCGGACCTCCTGGATGGAGCGCAGGTCCTTGTCCAGTTTCATGGGTTCTGTCATATTCACACCTCCCTGGGTTGTCCGGCCACATTCAGCACCGCCTGGGCGAATGCCTCGCATGCAACCCACCGGATGTTCCATCCGGTGGGGACCCGGTCCTCTTTACATGCTCGGGGCAAATGAATTGCCCCTGCGCCAAGGTTTTGGGCCACGGGCCCAAAACGCTTGTGCGCGCCTTCGGCGCGGCTCGCTTCCGCTCGCAGGCCGCCTGTTCTTTTCTCCATGCCTCAGACCTCCCTCGGACACCCGGCTACATCCAGCACCGCCGCCGCGAACGCCTCACAGGCGGCCTTGCAGGCACTCTGGGTGCCGGTGAGGAGCCCGCCGCCGAAGTTGGTCTCGCTGGGGGGCTCAAAGAGGGCGGCCAGGGTCACATCGGCCGCCTTCATGGCCTCGTCCAGCCCCACCACCGCCTCCAGGGGCGGCGCGATGAGGTAGGCCAGGGCCTCCCCCTCCCGCACCCCGGCGGTCTTGGAGAGGTAGCTCCCTGTCCGGGATACGGTGTGGGCGAAGTAGACGATGGAGTCGTCGGCGTTGGCGGAGCGGAAGCCCACCCCGCTCTCGAAAAATTCCACCGCCGCTCTGAGCCCGCTCTTCACCTCGGAGGGGTTGGGCCCGGCCAGGATGCCGATGACCTCCCCCGCCAGCTTGGTGTTGGCGTTGGCCGCGCCTGCGTAAAGGCTCCGGCCATAGACCACCTCCACGGCGGCGGCCTTGGTGGCCTCGTCCAGGGCGCAGTAGGTCACGTCGTCGCTGTCGGCGGTGAGGATGCCGATGGACCGGAACTCCGGCCTTAAACCCAGCTTTTCCGCCAGGGAATCGGATACATTGGCGATGGTGCGGGTGGCCAGGGCGTTGCATTTGAGAAGGTCTCCCGTCATGCCCCCACTCCTCTCGCCAGTTCGATGCCGGAGGCCTTTTTCTCCAGCATGGTTTTTACCAATTCCGCAATATGAGCACCCGCCATTCCCCGCCCGTCGGAAATGAATTCCGCCGGGCTCCGGCGCATCCGCGCCGCCCCGCTGTGCGGGGCCCCGTGGAGGCCGGTCTTGTCAGCGCAGATCAATACCGCTCGCCTTCCTTTCCAGCATGGTCTTAATTAACTCGGCGATATGTGCCCCGGCCTCCACCGCCGTTGTCCCCTGACTGTGGATATTGGAGATGACGGTCCGCTTGGATTCCGGGATACCGATGTGGGCGCCGTAGGTGAGGTAGGCCGACATGGACTCCGCCGTCACCAGGCCGGGCCGCTCCCCCACCAGCATGCACACCACCTCCGCCCCGGTGAGCTCACCGATGTGGTCGGAGGCGCCCACCCGGCAGTACTTTACAAAGAGGGTGGGGCCGGGGTCGATGCCGTAGCTCTTCAGACCCGCCCGGATGGCCTCCATACAGTCGGCGGCGTTGGCCTCAATGGCGGCGGAACTGAGGCCGTCCCCCACCACCAGGGCCACCTTGGGGGCATGGCCCAGGGTCTTCCGGATAAGGGCCTGCTGCTCGTCGTCAAAGCGGCGGCCCTTGTCGGGCCGGGTCAGGTACTCGTCCTTGTCTTTGCACAGGGTGTGGAGAGGCACATAGCCCTGGGCCTTCACAAAGTCCTCGCTGACGTGGGAGAAAACCGAGTCCTGGGCGGCGGCGTGGTCGCACCGCATGCGGAGCATGGTCTCGGTTTTGTACCGTGCCCCCGCCCGGCCCATGCCCAGCCGGGCGGGAGTCTTGGCCTTCAGCTCCAGGAAGGCGGGGCCGTTTTTCGGATTCTGGACCAGGTAGAGCCGCCGCAGGTCGATGGCGGCGATGTCCTGGAGCTCCCCGCCCTCGACTGCCGGACCGGGCTCCATGGGGTGATAGTCGGCCCCCTTCACCTGGGGGGTGGGTGCCTGACCCATCAGGTCGGCTACCATCCGCTCTACCAGGGCCCGCAGTTCTTTGTCATTCAAAGTTGAAACCTCCTTATAGGCTTCCCCTGGGGGAAGCTGGCAGCCCGCAGGGCTGACTGATGAGGGGAAAGGCCCCAGTCCGGCTTAGCTTCGGGCGGCTGCTCGCCGCCTCATGCCAGCAGAACCGAGCCGTCCCCCGCCAGGGGGGTGAGCTTTCCGTTCTCCACAAAGCCCATCCTCTCCAGCCAGTCCTGGAAGGGCCTGATGGCGGTGAGACCGAAGAGCTCCCGGAGGGCGGCGGTCTCATGGTAGCCGGTGGTCTGGTAGTTGAGCATCACGTCGTCGCCGTGGGGGATGCCCATGAAATAGTTGCACCCGGCGGCGGTGAGGAGGACGGCCAGGTCCTCGATGTCGTTCTGGTCGGCCTTCATGTGGTTGGTGTAGCAGGCGTCACAGCCCATGGGGACGCCGGTGAGCTTGCCCATGAAGTGGTCCTCCAGCCCCGCCCGGATGACCTGCTTGGAGTTGTAGAGGTATTCCGGGCCGATGAAGCCCACCACGGTGTTGACCAGGAAGGGCGCAAAGTGCCGGGCAAAGCCGTAGCACCGGGCCTCCATGGTCACCTGGTCCCAGCCGTTGTGGGCCTCGCTGGAGAGCTCCGAGCCCTGGCCGGTCTCGAAGTAGAGGACGTTGGGACCGGTGGCGGTTCCCTCCTTCAGGGCCAGGGCCCGGGCCTCGGCGATGGTGTCGGCATTGAATCCGAAGGCCTCGTTGCCCTTCTGGCTCCCGGCGATGGACTGGAAGATGAGGTCGGTGGGAGCGCCCCGGCGGATGCACTCCATCTGGGTGGTGACGTGGGCCAGCACGCAGGTCTGGGTGGGGATGGCCCAGCGCTCCTTCACCTCCTGGAATCGCTCCAGCACCCGGGTGACGCTCTCCACCGAGTCGTCCACCGGGTTGAGGCCCAGCACCGCGTCCCCCACCCCGAAGGTGAGGCCCTCCAGCAACGAGGCCAGGATGCCGTCCGGGTCGTCGGTGGGGTGGTTGGGCTGGAGCCGGGCCGACAGAGTCCCCGGCTCCCCGATGGTGGTGTTGCAGGTGGCGGTGACCCGGATTTTCTTGGCGGCGTAGATGAGGTCCAGGTTGCTCATGAGCTTGGCCACCGCCGCCACCATCTCGCTGGTAAAGCCGTGGGAGAGCCGCCGGATAGCCGCTCCGTCGTTCTTTTCATCCAGCAGCCACTCCCGCAGCTCCCCCACCGTCCAGTTCCGGATTTCTGCAAAAATCTTCTCGTTGATACCGTCCTGGATGATGCGGGTCACCTCGTCCTGTTCATAGGGGACGGCAGGCTCGTTCCGCAGATCGGCCAGGGTGAGGTTGGCGAGCACCACCTTGGCCGCCACCCGCTCCTCGGCGTTCTCGGCGGCGATGCCCGCCAGCCGGTCCCCCGACTTTTCCTCGTTGGCCTTGGCCATGACCTCCCGGATGGTATGGAAGTCATAGACATGGCCCAGCAGCTTGGTCTTTAAATTCATAGGTTCCTCCTCTCCCGGCGTTCCCCGCCGGGCACACTGTTTGAAAAGGCCAGGGTCTTGACCACCACCGGCAGCACGCTGCCCCCGGCCACGGGGGCGCCGATGTCCAGATAGTCCCCCTCCCGGACGCTCACGCCGTCCAGGCACAGCAGGGGGCTGCCCCCCATGGCCTGGCCCAGGACCTTGGCCATATCCCGCTCCACCACCACCACGGGGAAGTACCCCGCCGTATACATAGGCTCCAGCCCTGCCCGCAGGCCCCGGGCCAGTTCGGCCACCCGCCGATAGGGGGGTGACACCTCGCCGGTGAGGGCCAGGGCCACCTGGCATAACCCCTCCTGGTCGGCGTACCGCTTGAGCCTTCGCTCCACCGCCGCCGCCAGGGCCTCGGCGTCCCCCTGTTCCTCCCCTTCTGTGAGCCGGAGGACGGGGAGGTTTTTCAGGGGGAAGGCCACCTCCCGGCAGTGGATGGTGGAGCCGGAGACCTCCACCGAGTGAGCCCCCGCCCCCACCACCGTGGCCCGGATGGTCTCGGCGCCCCGGACCAGTTCATAGCCCGCCCCCTCCAGACGCCGCCGGAGGGCAGGACCCAGCAGCGGTCCCATGTCCCCAAAGGCCCGCCAATCTGGCGGTGGGGCCCACATGCAGTCGGCCACGCCTCCTGAAAAAGAGAGGACCTGGACGTCCTTGGGAATGGCCTTTTCCAGGACTTCCGTCATGGCATCGATAAGGGGGGCCAGCCCGGCGGCCTCCACCCGCTGTCCCAACGCCGGCACTAAGCTGGACCATGGTTCCAAAACCGGGGAACGGTAGATCACCCGGCCCTCCCGGTCCAGCTTCAAAAGCCGCCCGCCGATGTCCAGGCAGTCGGTATCCAGGAGGCTCCCACAGTCGTAGAGGGCCAGGTTGGAGGTCCCGCCGCCGATATCAAAGTGTAATACTTTGCACCGATGTTCCCTGGAGTATTCATCCGCCCCCCCTCCCCGGGCGGCCAGGATGGACTCCAGGTCGGGGCCGGCGGTGGCCACCACGAAGTCCCCGGCAAACTCCGAGAGGGCGGCCAGGACCGCTCGGGCGTTCTCCTTCCGGGCAGTCTCTCCGGTGATGATGACCGCCCCCGTCTCCACCTCCTCCCGGCGGAGCCCCGCCTTTTGGTACTCCGACCCCACGATGGACCGGACGCCGTCGGCGTCGATGACGGTGTCCGAGAGGAGGGGCGTAAAGTGGATGGCGCTGCGGTAGACGATCTCCCGCTCCGTGATGGCCACCCGGGGCACTGTGAAGGGGCTGGCCCGGTTTTCCAGGGTCAGGTGGGAAATCACCAGTTGGGTCGTACTTGTACCAATATCGATGCCCACCGATTTCAGGATCTCCCTCACGGCCGTCCCCCCAGTCCTCCGGCCCGGGAGAGCAGATCTTTGATCTCCGCTGCCGTCAGGGGGATGGGATTGGCCGCCATACAGCCGTCGGCCAGGGCGGCGGCGGACAGGTCGTCCAGGGTGGCCTTCAGTTCCTCCGGCTCCACCGGCAGCCGGTCGGGGAGGCCGAGGGCGGCACGCAATCGGGCCAGAGCGGCGGAGAGGGCCCTGGGGGTGCCCGCCAGGCCGCAGGCCTTGGCCAGGGCGGCGTACCGGGCCGCCGCCCGGCGGTCCCCGGCGTTGCGGAGGACCACAGAGGGCAGCAGCACGGCGTTGAGCCGGCCATGGGGCAGGTGGAACCGCCCTCCCAGGGCGTGGGCCATGGCGTGGCAGGCCCCCAGCCCGGCGGCGTTGAAGGCCATGCCCGCCATGCAGGAACACAAAAGCATGTCTCCCTTGGCTCCCAGGTCTCCGACAAAGGCGGCGGGCAGCCGCTCATAGGCCAGGGCAAAGGCTTTCTCGGCCAGGGCGTCGGAGAAGGGGCTGCTCCCTTTTGCCACATAGGCCTCTGCTGCGTGGGTCAGGACGTCCATACCGGTATCGGCGGTGACCTTGGGCGGCACCCCTTCCAGGAGGCTGGGGTCCAGGATGGCCGTCTCCGGCAGAAGCCCCTCCTCCACCAGGGGGTATTTGACGCCCCGCTCGGTGTCGGTGAGGACGGCGAAGGCCGTCACCTCGCTGCCTGTGCCCGCCGTGGTGGGGATGCACCACAGGGGCGGGCGGCCCTTGGAGAACCAGCACATGGCCTTGGCGCAGTCCATAGGGGAGCCACCGCCGAAGGCCACCACCGCGTCGGGACCAAAGCCCTCCAGGGCAGCCACTCCCTCGGCCACCAGCTTCAGAGAGGGGTCGGGCTCCACCTTGTCAAAAATCTCCACCGGCCCGGTGAGCCGCTCGGCGGCCCTCTTTGCCAGGCCGGAGGAGGAGAGAAAGCCGTCGGTGACCAGCAGCACCCGCTTCCCCGCCAGCCGTTCCAGGGCGCCCAGCGCCCCCGGGCCGAACCAGATCTCCGGCCGGATCGCAAATCGTTCCATACCCGTCCTCTTTTCTTGCCTTGATGGGGTTAGTATGGCAAAAGAAAGCAAAAATATAGGCCCCGGATAAAAAATCCGGGGCCCACGGCAAAAAAGACCCCGCAGGAACGGTGCGTTCCTGCGGGGTCTGCTTCTTTGGATTTACTGGGCCGCCTTGGCGCTCTCCTCGGCGGGACGGAAGGTCATGGTAAAAGTGCTCCCCTTACCGGGCGTGCTCTCCAGGGAGATGGTGCCGCCGTAGAGGAGGACGATGTGCTTGACAATAGCCAGGCCCAGACCGGTGCCGCCGGTCTTGCGGGTCCGTCCCTTGTCCACCCGGTAGAACCGCTCAAAGACCCGCTCCTGGCTCTCCTTGGGGATGCCGATGCCGGTGTCCTTGACCACGATGTCCACCTTGTCCGCCTCCCGCTTCACGGTGACGTCCACCCGGCCGCCGGGCTCGTTGTACTTGATGCCGTTCTCCATCAGGTTGGTGAGGAGCTCCCGGAGCCGGCTGGGGGCCATGGCCACCTGGGCGTCGTCGCCGGAGATGTTCACGGTGATCTTGCCGTCCTGGGCCGCCTGCTCCAGGGCGGTCCTGCACTCCTCCGCCACGTCCAGCACGTCGGCCCGGTCGTCAGGCTGGGGCATGACCACCGACTCCAGCTCGGAGATCTTCAAAACGTCGTTGATGAGTTCGATGAGCCGGTCCACCTCCACGCCGATCATGGAGATGAAGCGCTTCTGGTCCTCCGGGTCCTTCACCATGCCCGAGTTCATCATGTCGGTGAATCCCTTGATGCTGGTGAGGGGGGTCTTGAGCTCGTGGGAGACGTTGGCGGCGAACTCGCTGCGGACGATCTGGAGCTTCTCTCCCTCCTGCTCCAGGGCCTCTTCCTTCTCCTCCAGGGGCTGGGCCGTCTTCTGGGCCAGCTTCCGGGCCAGGAGCAGGGTGAGGACCAGGGCCACCGCGGCGGCCACCAGGAAGCCCACCAGGCCCTGGAAGAAGAGGGCGTTGATGGAGGAGATGGGCATGGAGATGCGGCCGATGTTGCCGTCGGTGAACTGCTTGGCCTCGTAGAGCAGGGTCTCGCCGGTGGTCTCGCTCTTCCGCTCGGCCTCGCCCCAGCCGGTCTCCAGGGCAGAGATGACCTCGGGCCGATCGGCGTGGTTTTCGGTGACCTCACCGTAGGTGTCGGAGAGGACGGTGCCGTCGGGGGCGATGATGGTGAGGCGCTTGTCGGGTGCGGCCTCCTGGAGCTGGACGGCCCAGGCCTCAGGATCGGTGTAGTAGTTCTGGGCGTCCATCAGGTCCAGCAGTTCCACCAGGGTCTGCCGGGCCGCCGAGATCTCCCGGTCCCGGTAGGCCCACACCCCAAAGAGGCTGGAGAGGGCGATGCCCAGGGCCGCAATGAGGAAAAAGTAAGTAGTCAGACGTCTTTTCATGAAAACCTTCCTCCAAAATCGAGGGTCGGGTCAGACCATTTTGTAGCCCACGCCCCGCACCGTCTGGATATAGCCCTCCCCCAGCTTCTGACGGAGGGTCTTTACGTGCATGTCCACCGTGCGGGTCTCGCCGGCAAAGTCGTAGTCCCACACCGCCTGGAGGATGTCGTCCCGGGTGAGCACCATGCCCCGGTGGGCGCACAGCAGCCGCAGCAGCTCGAACTCCTTGTAGGTGAGCTCCACCAGCTGTCCGTTCTTCCGCACCTCCCGGGCGGCGGGGTCGATCTCCAGGTCGCCGCAGGTGAGCACGCTCTCCGCCCTGGGGCGGCCGGCCCTGCGCAGCAGGGCCTTCACCCTGGCCTGGAGCTCCATGATGCCGAAGGGCTTGACCACATAGTCGTCCGCCCCCGTCTCCAGACCCTTTACCTTATCCATCTCGGAGGTGCGGGCGGTGAGCATGAGCACCGGCGTGTCCTCCAGCCGGGTATCGGTGCGGATGCGCCGGAGGATCTCCAGCCCGTCCATGCCCGGCAGCATGATGTCCAGAATGAAGAGAGAGGGCTTATGGTCCCTGCCCTTTTCAAAGTACTCCTCCCCGGACTCAAAGCAGGCCACCTCGTAGCCCACGGAATGGAAATAATAGCGCAGCATCTCCCGGATGCTCTCATCGTCCTCGATGATCACGATGGTCTCCGCCATGGGGACACCCTCCTGTCGTACTGATGGTGCGGCCTACCGCCGCCCGGGCCCTCATTGCCCAGTCCCAGCATATCACCTGGGGACCGGTCTTGCAAGCCCATCCGGTTTGCCTTACAGCTCGCCGGTCACGCAGAAGATGGCCCACTGGGCAATGTTCACGGCGTGGTCGGCCACGCGCTCCAGGTACTTGGCGATGATGATGAAGTCGATGGAGCTGTCGGCCTCGTCCTTGTTCTCGGCCACCTCCTCGATGAGCTCGCTCTTGATCTGCTGGAAGAGCTCATCCACCTCGTCGTCCAGGTTGATAACGGCGTGGGCGGTCTCCAGGTCCCGGCCGGTGTAGGCGCCGATGGCCTGCCGGAGCATGAGCCCCGCCTTGCAGGACATGACGCCGATGTCCTTGGGCACCTTTACGTTCCCCTGCTTGGAGAGGAGGAGGGAGATCTCGGCGATGTTGGCGCACTGGTCGCCGATGCGCTGGAGGTCGGTGACCATCTTCATGGCAGCCGAGATGGCCCGCAGGTCCCGGGCCACCGGCTGCTGCCGCAGCAGGAGCTGGAGGCAGCGGTTCTCAATGTCCCGCTCCATCTGGTCCATGGAGGAGGTCATGTCGATGGCCGCCTTGGCGGTGGACTCGTCGTCGCTGGAGAGGCTCTCGGTGACCACGTCGATGGCGTCCTGGGCCACCCGGGCCATGACGGTGAGGGATTCGTTGAGCTCCAGGAGCTCCGCGTCAAAGGTCTTTCTCATATCAGCCAAACCTCCCGGTGATGTAGTCTTCGGTGCGCTGGTCCTTGGGCACGGAGAACATCTGCTCCGTGTCGCCGAACTCGATGAGCTCACCCAGCAGGAAGAAGGCGCACTTGTCCGAGATACGGGTGGCCTGCTGCATGTTGTGGGTGACGATGACAATGGTGTAGTCGTTCTTCAGATCGGCGATGAGGTCCTCGATCTTGGAGGTGGAGATGGGGTCCAGGGCGGAGGTGGCCTCGTCCATGAGGAGGACGTCGGGCTCCACAGCCAGGGCCCGGGCGATGCAGATGCGCTGCTGCTGGCCGCCGGAGAGGCCCATGGCCGACTTCTTGAGCCGGTCCTTCACCTCGTCCCAGATGGCGGCGCCCCGGAGGGACTTTTCCACAATCTCGTCCAGCTTGGCCTTGCTGCGGATGCCGTGGGTGCGGGGGCCGTAGGCGATGTTGTCGTAGATGGACATGGGGAAGGGATTGGGCTTCTGAAAAACCATGCCGATCTGCTTGCGCAGCCAGGTCACGTCCACGTCGGAGGAGTAGATCTCCCGGCCGCGGTAGCGGACGCTGCCCTGGATGGTGACCCCGGGGACCAGGTCGTTCATCCGGTCCAGGGTCTTGAGGAAGGTGGATTTGCCGCAGCCCGAAGGGCCGATGAGGGCGGTGACCCGCCGCTCGGGGATCTCGATGTTCACATGCTTGAGGGCCTGGGTCTGGCCGTAGAAGAGGTCCAGGTCCTTGGCGGTCAGGATGGGTTCCATATCGTTTCTCCTATCCCCGCGCCTTCTTGAGCTTCCGGCCCAAGAGGTTGGCGGTCAGGTTGATGATGAGGGTGAGGAGCATGAGGATGGCGGCGATGGCGAATGCCACGTCGAACTCGGCCCGCTCCTTGGCGTAGACATAGAGGGCCACGGTGAGGCTGGCGCCGGAGGAGTGGAGGAAGTTGTCCATGGAGGAGAAGAAATTGTTGAGGCTCATGCCCATGCCGGCGGTGAAGAGGAGGGCGGCCGACTCGCCCACGATGCGGCCGATGGAGAGGATGCATCCGGTGACGATGCCGTCGATGGAGGAGGGCAGCACCACGGTGCGGATCATGTGCCACTTGCCGGCGCCCAGGCCCAGGGCGCCCTCCCGGTAGGACTGGGGCACCGTCTTGAGGGCCTCCTGGGTGGTGCGGACGATGGTGGGCAGGGTCATGATGACCAGGGTGAGGGAGCCCGCCAGCAGCGAGGCCTTCAGGCCCAGGAACTGACAAAAGAAGAGCATGCCCACCAGGCCGAAGATGATGGAGGGAATGCCGGTGAGGGTCTCGGTGGCAAACTCGATAGCGGCCACCAGCCGGCGGTTGCGGGCGTACTCGGTGAGGTAGACGGCGGCGCCCACGCCCAGGGGCAAAATGAAGATCAGGGTCACCACCACGATATACACCGTGTTGAGGATGTTGGGCAGGATGCCGATGGTGTCCTTGATATAGCTGGGCTCGCTGGTGAGGAAGGACCAGGTGATATGGGGCAGGCCCTTGACGAAGATATAGCCGATGACGAAGAGCAGCAGGGCGCAGGTGAGCACCGCGCAGAAGTAGAGCAGGAAGCGCAGCACCAGATCATAGAGCTTTCTCCTGCCGGAAAGCGGCTTCATTTCAGTCACAGAATATCACCCCTTCTTCCGTTTGAGCAGAGAGTTGAGGACCACGTTGATGAGCATGATGAAGAGGAAGAGCACCAGGGCGATGGAGAAGAGGGCCTGGCGCTGGAGGCCGGAGGCGTAGCTCATCTCGCTGGCCACGGCGGTGGTGAGGAAACGGACGGAGGAGAAGAGCGTGGGCATATTGGCCACGTTGCCGGCCACCATGATGACGGCCATGGCCTCGCCGATGGCCCGGCCGATGCCCAGCACGATGGAGGCGGCGATGCCGCTGGAGGCCGCCGGGACGCTGACCCGGAAGATGGTCTCGATGTGGGTGGCGCCCAGGGCCAGGGAGGCCTCCTCATACTCCTTGGGCACCGCCTTGAGGGCGGTCTCGGACACGGATATGATGGAGGGCAGGATCATGATGGCCAGGACGATGATGGCACAGAAGAGGCTGGCGCCGTCGGGCAGGTTGAAGAGCTTGCGGACGGCGGGCACCAGCACCATCATGCCGATGAGGCCGTAGACCACCGAGGGGATACCGGCCAGCAGGTCCACCGCCGTGCGGACGGCAGTGGCCAGCTTCTGGGGCGCCACCTTGGCCAGAAAGACCGCCGTCATAAAGCCCACCGGCACGCCCAGCACGATGGCGCCGGCGGTGCCGTAGATGGAGGTGAGGATGAAGGGCAGGATGCCGAAGGAGGGCTCGGCGGCAGTGGAAGCCCACTTGGTGCCGAAGAGGAACTCCACCAGCCCGATCTCCTTGATGGCGGGCAGGCCGGAGATGATGAGGTAGATGCTGATAAAGAGGACGAACACCACGGCGATGAGGCCGCAGAGGAAAAACACCGCGTTCATAAAGACTTCCATGGGGCGCAGCTTCTGTTTCATGGGGATATCGGCCTTTCTCTAGTTTTGGACGTACGGAAAGAGCCCCCTCGCGGACCGAGGGGGCTCTCGTTCAGGCGGTCTCAGTCCGTTCTGAGCGTTCCGTTCAGGCCACAGGCACAGCGCCCGCGCCGGCGATCAGGTCGGAAGCCTCAGTGGAGGTGGCCCAGTCAACGAAGGCCTGGGCGGCATCGGAGAGCTCGGTGCTGTCGCTGAGGATGAAGTTGAAGTTACGCTGGATGGCATAGGTGCCGTCCAGGACGGTCTCCTCAGAGGGAGCCACACCGCCCACAGTGAGGGCCTTCACGGTGTCGTCCACGGCGGACAGGGAAGCGTAGCCGATGGCGTTGGGGTTGGAGGCCACGTTGGCGATGACCTCGCCGGTGGAGGTCAGCTCGTTCTGGTACACGCAGGCGTCCTCGGTGCCGGTGATGGACTCGAAGCCGTCACGGGTGCCGGAGCCGGCCTCACGGCCGATGGGCACGATCTGGCCGTCGCTGCCGCCCAGGTCGGACCAGTTGGTGATCTCGCCGGTGAAGATCTGGGCGATCTGCTCGATGCTCAGGTCGGCCACGGGGTTCTCAGGGTTGACGATGATGGCGATGCCGTCCTTGGCCACGGTGATCTGCTTCACGCCGGTCTCGTCGTCCTTCAGGTCACGGCTGGCCAGACCGATGTCGGCGGTGCCGTCCTGGGCGGAGGTGATGCCGGCGCCGGAGCCGGAGCCGGTGTACTGGACCTGCACGTCGGGCTGGACCTCCTTGAAGGCCTCGATCAGGGAGCCCATGACGCTCTCCATGGAGGTGGAACCGTTGGTCACCACGGTACCGGAGAGCTTGGTCTCCTCAGCGGTCTGAGACTGGGTGGCGGGGGTGGTGGTCTCGGGGGCGGGGGTGCTGGAGGAACCGCCGGAGCAGCCGGCAAACAGGCTCACACAGAGGGCCGCGGAGAGCAGCATAGCAAGTGTCTTCTTCATGATGATCTCATTCTCCAATCCATTTGGTATTTGGGTTTGATCTCTTAGTTTCCCTTGGAACGGCTATCAGTATACCGGCCTTTTGTAAAGTCTGCCTCCCCGGATCTGTAAAGTCTTTGTAAGTCCGTTTTTCCCGCTGTTTTTTTGTAAAATCCTTGCGTCGTCTCCGATTTTACATTTCCTCTTTCGTCTATTTTGCCCCGTTTTTCTTCCGGCTATTGGTCACGGGACGGTTTTTTGTTCCTTTTTTCCACTTTACATTTCTCCCACAGCCGCAAAAAGCAGTGTGCGCCGGACCCCCCTTGCCGGGTCCGGCGCACACAGACTTTACATTCGGTTTTGTATGGTTCCCGCCCCACTTTACAGGCCCAGGAAGGCCCGCAGATCATTGAGGTCGGGGGCGATGTGGACGTGGGGCAGATCCTGAAAGTCCTCCGCCGGGGTGGTGCCGTTGAGGACGGCGCAGAAGTCGGTCCCCGCCGCCGCGGCGGTCTGGGCGTCGATGACGGTGTCGCCGCAGTAGAGAGCCTCCCCGGGTACCACGCCCAGCTTCCCCAGGACGGTGTTGAGGCCCTCCGGATCGGGTTTGTTCCGGCTGACCAGGTCGCCCCCCACGATGTAGGCGAACTTCTCCGCCAGACCGTGGCCGGCGAAGATGTCCCGCAGGGTGCCGGTGTGCTTGGTGCTCACAACGGCGGTGGGGACCCCCGCCTTTTCCAGGGCCAGCAGCAGCTCCTTGGCGCCGGGGCACAGGGGGGTGCCCGCCGCCTGCATGGGCCGGGCCACCTTGGAGAACTCCGCCCGGAAGGTGTTCCTGCCCTCCTGGCTGTCGTCCCCGGTGAGGAGGGTGTAGGCGTCCTCCAGCACCATGCCCACGGTGTGCCGGACGGTCTCCCGGTCGGGGATCGGGCGGCCCATGGCGGTCATACCCGCTTTGAAGCCGGCATAGATGGCGTCGGTGGCGTCCCCCAGGGTATAGTCAAAGTCAAAGATCACTGCCTTGTAGTCCATGTGTCAAAACGCTCCTTGTGTGTAGGTTCTCCCGTCACTCGTACTGCTTCCGGCCGGTGGTGCTGGGGATGCCCAGCTCGTCCCGGTACTTGGCCACGGTGCGGCGGGAGAGCTCGCAGCCCTCCCGGCTCATGAGCTCGCAGAGCTTCTGGTCGGAGAGGGGCTTCTTCTTGTCCTCCCCGGCGATAAGCTTTTTGAGGAGGGCCTTGGCGGCGTCGGGCGAGGAGGCGTCGGCGCTCCCCCCCAGGCTCCGGGAGAAGAAGTAGCTCAGGGGGTAGACCCCGCTGGCGCACTGGATGTACTTGTCCTTCACCGTCCGGGAGACGGTGGACTCGTGGACCCCCACCCGCTGGGCGATGTCGGCCAGGGACATGGGCTTGAGGTGGCCGGGCCCGTGGCGGAAGAAGTCCTCCTGGAGCTCCAGGATGTGCTCGGCGCACTGGAGAAGGGTGGACCGGCGCTGCTCGATGGAGCGCACCACCCACTTGGCCTGCCGCACCTTCCCCATGAGGTAATCCTTCACCTCGCTGTCCTCGCTGTCCTTGAGCATGCGGCAGTAGTAGCTGCTCACGTTCAGGGATGGGAAGAAATAGTCGTTGGTGAGGATCTCAAAGTGGTCGGGGAAGTTGACTACAAAGATGTCCGGATTGATATAGGTGAGGTTCTCCCGGGCGGCAAAGCCGCTGCCCGGCCGGGGATTGAGGCTCCGGATGACCTCGCAGGCGGCGTGGACCTCCTCCTGGGTCACACCCAGTGTCTTGGCGATGAGGCCATACCGGTTCTTGCTCAGGGCCTCCAGGTGGTGCTTGGCGATCCGGATGGCCAGGGCGTTGTCCTCGTGCCGCCGCTGGAGCTGGAGCACCAGGCACTCGGAGAGGTTCCGGGCGCCCACGCCGGCGGGCTCCAGACTCTGGACCACCGCCAGGGCCTGCTCCACCACCTCCATAGGCTGTTCCATTTGCGTGGCCAGGTCCTCCAGAGGCTCGTCCAGCCAGCCGTTCTGGTTGAGGGACTCCACCAGAAAGCGCCCTGCCGCAAGCACTTCCGGTGGGAGCTCCATGACCTGGAGCTGAGAGAGCACATACAAATAGAGGTTTTCCTCCGTCTCATCGGCGTTGCCGTAGTTGGAGATGGGGTCCTTCCCATCGTCCTCCGTGTCCTGCTGATGATAGACCCGGTTCTGGGTGTCGGTGGACTCCAGCCACTCCAGCTTCCGCTGGAGCACCGAGGCCTCATCCTGACTGCCGTACTTCTCCTCCATCTCCAGCACCGGGTTTTCCTGGACCTGGTTTTCAATGTACTCCAGAAGTTCCTGGGAGCCCATCTGCAGAATCTCCATCGACTGCATCATCTGCGGTGACAGCGTCTGGGTCTGCTTCATTGACATATTCAGTTCCACACTTCCGCCCCCTCTTGCATACCAACATACATACTTTATCAGTATAGCAAATTCGAGCGGAAAAGACAATCTTAGCCCTCGTAGAAAAGGGTAGAAATCCTGTTCCATTTCCTGACTATCATATGCCCGGAGACTGCTCAGGGCGCCGGCCCTCACCCTGCACATTCTGATTTTGGGCGTGCTTCAGGACCTGTCTCTTCCTCCAGCAGCCGCCCGTCGCTGTAACGCAGGCACCGCCGGAGCCGGGCCTCCCCCCGCTTGATGGTGCGGGAGACGGTGGACTTGTTCACCCCCATCTGCTCGCCGATCTGACGCATATTCAGCCCCTGCCCGTAGTAGAGCAGCAGGAACTGCCGTTGGCGGTCGGTGACGTCCTGCCGCAGCGCCTTGGCCAGGTTTTCCTTGAGCTTGTCCAGCTGCTGGACGTTGTCGGCCGCCATCTCTCTGGTATAGACCGCCATGTCGGCGGCATAACTCAGGCCCCGCTTATAACGTGTATTTGCCATTGCGGCGATACCCCCTGTCATAGTAGCGTTCACACAGGACGGCCAGATCCCTGGCCTCCCGCCACATGACCGTGAGCATGCGGATTCTGCCCTCCATGGTGCTCCTCTGGTCAGGGTCCAGCTCCGGCAGCTGCGCCTGTAGTTCCCTCAGGCGTTGCCGGAGAACCGTTGCCCGGGCCCGATATTCGATGGAAATCTCAATCAGTGTCATCGTTTGCTCTCTCGTCCTCCAACCCTTGTTGTTCTGCGGCGCAGGCCGAACACAGGCGGCCGCCGTTCTCCCGGAGAACGGGGTCATACCGGTACAGCTCCCCGCCGCAGCGCCGGCAGTAGGCCGCCGGCCTTGCGCGCTGGACGTCCCGCAGCGGGTACGCCCGGGTCCTCCCTCTCGTCGTCATGCTCCTCCCCAAAAAAGTTGCACGTTTTTTTCTTTTACCTGTTGACAATCAGCCTCCTTTCTGCTAGAATAAACGTCGCTGCGGACGAGCGCACATCTCATCTGCTGGTGTAGCTCAGCTGGTAGAGCAGCTGATTTGTAATCAGCAGGTCGGGGGTTCGAATCCGTCCACCAGCTCCACAACTTCATATGGAGGAGTTCCCGAGTGGCCAAAGGGGGCAGACTGTAAATCTGTTGTCGTCGACTTCGGTGGTTCGAATCCACCCTCCTCCACCAGAAAAACGGTAACCCCGTCAGGGGTTGCCGTTTTTCTTTCACGAGGGTGGATTCGAAAGCCGGCTCTTGGCGGTGCGCCGGTGGCGCGCCGCAACCGGCGTGGCTTTTCCGCAGAAAAGCGAATCCACCCGACTGCCCCCCGTTTCTATCTTTCTGACAAGATGTGTCCTCTCGCTTTCCATTTCCGGTGACCCCGTCAGGGGTTGCCGTTTTTCTTTTCCAAATATTTTTCACCTCTCTTTATATAGAACAAATGTTCTATATTGTGCATGTATCATAGCACCATTTCGATACCACCGTCAATGCAACTTTCCGTTTTTTTCCTCGTTCCCTCCCCGGAAAAGTACGCAAAAAAGGACCGCCGTTCTCTCGAACAGCGGTCCTTTTTCATTTCGATTGGTCCTCAGACCTCCATGATAACAGGCAGGATCATGGGGTTGCGCTTGGTCTTCTTGTAGAGGAAACCGGACAGGTCGCTCTTGATCTCGCCCTTGATGGCGGACCAGTCGGTGGTATGGGTGCGCTCGCAGCGCTCCAGGGCCTCCACGGCCACCCGGCGCAGCTCCTCCATGAGCCCCTCGGACTCCTTGACATATACAAAGCCACGGGTGATGATGTCGGGGCCGGAGACCACGGCGCCGTTCTCGCCGGACATGGAGGTGACCACCACGATCATGCCGTCCTCGGCCAGGTGCTTCCGGTCACGGAGGACCACGCTGCCCACGTCACCCACGCCGTAGCCGTCCACAAAGACCTTGCCGGCAGGGACGGTACCGTTGAGCTTGATGGAGTTCTGGGTGACCTCGATGACCTTGCCGATGTCGCTGATGATGATGCGGCGGGGGTCCATCCCCATCTCCTGGGCCAGCTTGGCGTGGATCTTCAGGTGGCGCTGCTCACCGTGGACGGGGATGAAGAACTTGGGCTTGACCAGGGCGTGGATGATCTTCAGCTCATCGGCGCAGGCGTGGCCGGAGACGTGGAGCTCACCGGTCCGCTCGTTGACCACCTCGGCCCCCTTGCGGTAGAGCTCGTTGATGACGTTGCCGATGGAGTTCTCATTGCCGGGGATGGCGGAGGCGGAGAGGATGACCCGGTCGCCGGCCTGGATGTCCACCTGCTTGTGGGTGGAGAAGGCCATACGGGTGAGGGCGGACATGGTCTCGCCCTGACTGCCGGTGGTGATGATACACACCTTGTTCTTGGGCAGGCCCTTGATGTGGTTGACGTCCACCAGGGTGCCCTCGGGGATGTTCATATAGCCCAGCTCGGTGGAGACCCGCAGGGCGTTCTCCATGCTCCGGCCGGTGACGGCCACCTTCCGGCCGTACTTGGCGGCTACCGAGATGACCTGCTGGATGCGGTCCACGTTGGAGGCGAAGGTGGTGACGATGATGCGCTGGTCGCAGCCCCGGAAGAGGGCGTCAAAGGAGGCGCCCACGCACCGCTCGCTCTTGGTGTAGCCGGGGCGCTCCACGTTGGTGGAGTCGCACAGCAGGGCCAGAACCCCCTTCTTGCCCAGCTCGCCCAGCCGGGCCAGGTCGATCATGCCGCCCTGGATGGGGGTGGAGTCGATCTTGAAGTCGCCGGTGTGGATGACGGTGCCGATGGGGGTCTTGATGGCGAAGGCCACGGCGTCAGCGATGGAGTGGTTGACGTGGATGAACTCCACCGAGAACTTGCCCGCCTTGACCACCTCGCCGGCCTCGCAGGTGATGAGCTTGGTCTTATCCAGGAGCCGGTGCTCCTCCAGCTTCAGCTTCACAAGGCCGGCGGTCATACGGGTGGCGTAGATGGGGGCGTTGACGCTGCGCAGCAGATAGGGGATGGAACCGATGTGGTCCTCATGGCCGTGGGTGAGGAAGATGCCCCGGATCTTGTCCTGGTTCTTGATGAGATAGGTGAAGTCGGGGATGACCACGTCGATGCCGTACATGTCGTCGTCGGGGAAACCCATGCCCACGTCCACCACGATGATGTCGCCGCCGTACTCATATACCGTCAGGTTCTTGCCAATCTCGTTGAGACCGCCCAGAGAAATGATCTTCAGTTTTTCTGCCATAAAAGTACGCTTACACTCCTTTTTTCAGTCGATGGATGGAAGGGATGCAGGCACAGGGGCGCAGCAAAACAAAGCCAGAGATCCGCTCCGCGCTTTCCGGCCCTGCCTCGCCGGAAAAAGAGAGCGCTCCCCCGCTGGAAGCCGCGACGCCCTATCCTGTTTTTGCCTTATAATCAGTGCCGGAGCACATAAAGCCATAAAAAGACGGTCCGTCCCCACCGTCGGAGCGGCGGGGGAAAATGACCCATTACGCGTAGTATACCACATCCCACAGGGAAAGTATACAAGAAATTTGTCCGTTCCCCCATCGGGAAGGATTGCGCTTCCAGTGGAGATATGCTATACTGGCCGTGCTGAACTGAATATGCTGCGTCTGGTGGAGCAATGCGCTCTGAAAAGGGAAGCGGGGTGAGAGTCCCCCACAGCTACCACTACTGTGTGAGGCGACAACTGGCCATATGCCACTGTGTAAACGGGAAGGCGGCCACGCGGATGAACCGAAAGTCAGGAGACCTGCCAGACTGCAATACGGGGGAGATTTTCCGGGTTAGGGGAAATTGCCTTACTTTCAGGATCTTGCTCTGTATGCAATTCAGGGCAGGATTTTTTTATTTCCCATCCGGGAAGAGAAAGGAAGGCATCCCATGAAAAACCTGTGGAAACGCACCGCCTGCGGCCTGTTGGCCGCCCTGATGCTGCTGGGCGCCGGCTGCTCCGGCCAGCCCGCAGCATCTCCCGCCCCAGCTGAGACCACACCCGTCCCCTCCGAGACGGCGGAACAGGCCAAGACCACCACCTTTGTGGACGATCTGGGCCGGGAGCTGGAGCTGGAGCTGCCCATCACCCGGGCCTGTGTCGCCAACCGCTACAACAACGAGCTCATCCGGGCCGTGGGCGCCGGAGACTGCGTGGTGGGCGTGGACATCTACACCTCCCAGGACAGCGTGTACTGGCCCCAGTTCGGCGAGGACGAGACCTTCGGCAAGGACGAGTACGACTATGAGAAGATCGTCTCCCTGGACCCCCAGGTCCTGATCGTGCCCAAAAACGGCAAGGTGGAGGAGTCCATCGAGGCCCTGGAGCCCTTCGGCATCCAGGTGGTGGTTATCACCGGCTGGGACAACTCCGACGTGCCCAAGCAGATCCGCCTGTGCGGGACCCTGTTCGGCAAGGAGGAGCAGGCCGAGGAGCTGGTGGACTTCTATCAGGGTCCGGTGGACTACATCAATCAGCAGCTCCAGCAGGTGACGGAGCGCAAGACGGTCTACTGGGAGTACGGCGGCGACTACACCACCTGCATCCCCGGCACCTCCAATGACGGCTGGCACAACATGATCCTCATGGCCGGCGGCGAGAACATCTTCGGGGACGCCTCTCTGGCCGGCAAGGACATCGACCCCGAGCAGATCCTCCTGGCCGATCCCGACCTCATCGTGAAGATCTACGCCGGCGAGGTGGTGGGCAACAGCGGCGTCTTTACCGCCCCGCCTCAGGAGGAGTTCGCCGCCAAGGCGGAGGAGATGCTCAAGCGGGAGGGCTGGAAGGACCTGACTGCGGTGAAGGAGGGTAATTTCTACCTCAATACCGCCTTTATGAGCGGCGGCCTGGGCAAGATGATCGGCGCGGCCTACATGGCCAAGTGGCTCTATCCCGACCTAATGACCGAACTGGACCCGGACGCCATCTTCACCCAGTGGATGGCCTATCAGGGCTTTACCCCCAACGCCCCCCACTACTACCATGTGCCCGCCCAGGATGCCGTCTCCTGAGCAGAAGGCCCGGACCACGTCGCTGAGCGGACGCTACCTGGCCCTGCGGGCACGGAAACGGCTGTGGCTGTGCCTGGCAGTCCTGCTGCTCCTGGCCGCCGCCCTGGCCGCCTGCTGCATGGGGGTGGCCGACCTGACCCCCGGCCGGCTGCTCGCCACCTGGCTGCCGCCCCTGCGCCCCCTTCTGGGGAGCGCCCCCCTCACAGAGACGGAACAAAACGTCCTGCTGATGCTGCGGCTGCCACGTGTGGCCATGGCGGTGGTGGCCGGGGCCGGATTGGGCTGCACCGGCACCGTGATGCAGGCCATCACGGGAAATGCCATGGCCAGCCCCTTCACCACCGGCCTCTCCAACGCCGCCGCCCTGGGCGCGGCGCTGGTGGTCCTCTTCGGCGGCTTCCCGGTCTATCTCCAGGAGAGCGCCATGGTCCTGGCGGCCTTTATCATGACCATGCTGTGCGCCGCGCTGGTCTACGGCATCTCCTCCCTGCGGGGCCTTGGGCCGGAGACCCTGGTCCTCACCGGCATCGCCCTCAACTACCTCTTCAGTGCCGTCAACTCCAGCATGCAGTACATCGCCAACGAGCAGCAGCTCCCCGCCATCATCCACTGGACCTTCGGCAGTCTCACCGGCGGCAGCTGGTGGGACGTCGCCATCATGGCCCTCTTCCTGGCGGCGGTCTACCCTCTCTTCGCCTCCCGGGCCTGGGCCATGAACCTCATGTCCTCCAACGGCGACGAGAGCGCCGCCGCCCTGGGGGTCCACGTGCGCAACACCCGCCTGGTCCTGGGGGTGGGCATGGCCTTTCTCACCGCCTCCGTGGTCAGCTTCACCGGCATCATCGGCTTTGTGGGGCTGGTGGCCCCCCATATTGCCCGCTTCCTCATGGGGGGAGACCACCGGTATCTCCTCCCCTTCTCCGCCCTGTGCGGGTCCATTCTGGTGCTCGTCGCCGACACCGTGGGGCGGGTGGCCTTCTCCCCCACCACCCTGCCGGTGGGGATCGTCGTCTCATACGTGGGGGTTCCCCTCTTCCTGTACCTCATTCTGAGAGAGAGGTGGGGCAGAGCATGAGCGCTTTGGAACTCTCCGGGCTCTCCTTCTCTTACCGGCAGCACCCCGTCTTCCACAGCATCTGTCTTTCTGTGGAGGAGGGCCACTTCTGCGCCCTGCTGGGGTCAAACGGCGCCGGAAAGACCACCCTGCTCAAATGTGTCAACCACCTGCTCCGGCCAAGCGAAGGCCGGGTGCTGTGGCGCGGGATGGACACCGGCCGTCTCACCATGCGGGAGCGGGCCCGGATCTACGGCTACGTCCCCCAGAACACCCAGGCCAGAGCGGGACTCAACGTCTTTGAGACCGTCCTCTCCGGCCGCCTCCCCCACATGGGCCACCGGGCCTCCCCCGCCGACGTGAACGAGGTCTCCTCCCTGTTGGAGGAGCTGGGTCTGGCAGAGCTGGCCTTCCGCCCCCTCCACCAGCTCAGCGGCGGGGAGCGGCAGCGGGTGCTCATCGCCCGGGCCCTGGCCCAGGCCCCGGAGGTGCTGCTGCTGGACGAGCCCATCAGCAGTCTGGATCTCCGGTATCAGTACGAGATCATGGACCTGCTGCGCCGGGTCTCCCAGGAGCGGGGACTCACCGTGGTGGCCGTCCTCCATGACCTGAACATGGCGGTGGAGTACGCCGACGAGCTGGCTCTTCTGAAAGCCGGACAGCTTTACGCCAAGGGGACGCCCCGACAAGTACTGACGGAACAGGCCGTGGAGGATGTATTCGGCATCCGCATGGAGCTGATGACTATAAAGGGCCGTTCTGTCCTGCTGCCGGTCCGGGACGCCGTGGCACCCTCTTCCCCGTGATCTTCTCCTTTTCAAGGGGCACTCCTTATGCTACAATGGAGGGGCCATTCTGACTTTTGAGAGGAGCTGTCTGCATGGAGGAGATCCGGCCCGGCCGTTACCGCCACTTCAAGGGGAAGGAGTACCGGGTGCTCTACACCGCCCGCCACTCCGAGACCCTGGAGCCCATGGTGGTCTACCAGGCCCTCTACGGGGAGCGGGGCATCTGGATCCGCCCCGCCGCCATGTGGGGGGAGCATGTGGAGCGGGAGGGCTATTCCGGCCCCCGCTTCACCTATCTGGGCGAGGAGGCGTGAATCGTGAACATCCAGATCTTTGGCAAAAACAAGTGTTTTGACACCAAGAAGGCCCAGCGGTACTTCAAGGAGCGGGGCGTGAAATTCCAGGCCATCGACCTTCTGAAGTACGGCATCAGCCGAGGCGAGCTCACCAGCGTGAAGAACGCGGTGGGGCTGGAGGCCCTGCTGGACCCCAAGGCCGCCGACGCCGCCCTGGTGACCTACCTGGCCTACGACGAGGACAAGCTGGAAAAGCTGCTGGAGGACCCCAAGCTCCTCCGCACCCCCATCGTCCGCAACGGGAAGCAGGCCACCGTGGGCTACTGCCCCGAGGTGTGGAAGACCTGGACCTAACGCCGCCGCACCAGTGAATTGTCAAACTAAGTGCAACAGGAATTGAGCTCGAAGTCCCATAATTCCTGAGCAGAATGGAAGTT
>NZ_CALXEE010000008.1 GCF_944387245.1 uncultured Intestinimonas sp.
AAGGCCGGACATGCGTTTGCATGTCCGGCCTTGTGCTGTCTCTATTAGTCGGTGACGAAAGGCAGCAGAGCGATCTGACGAGCCTGCTTGATGGCCTGGGTCAGCTGACGCTGATGCATGGCGCAGGTGCCGGTGGTCCGGCGGGGCAGGATCTTGGAACGCTCGGAGAGGAACCGACGCAGCTTGGCGGCGTCCTTGTAGTCGATGTGCTCGACCTTGTCCACGCAGAAGCTGCAAACCTTGCGGCGCTTGCGGCCGCGGGGACGCTCTCTATCCATAGGCATGGTATATACCCTCCTTATTCAGAAATGATTTTAATGGGGCGCCGTTCTTTCAGAACGGCAGTTCTCCGTCGTCGTCGTCCAGCTCGGCAAACTGGTTGCCGCCGCCCATGGGGGCGGTGTAAGCCGGGGGAGGCACGGGGGCGCTGGGGGCCGGGGCGGAATAACCGCCGCCATAAGAGCCGCCGTAGCTGCCGCCGCCCTCGCCGTCCCGCTTGGAATCGCCGAAGTAGACGTTGTCGGCCACCACCTCGGCAGTGGTGCGCTTGTTGCCGTCCTTATCGGTCCAATCCCGCATCTGGAGACGGCCCTCCACAATGGCCATGCGGCCCTTGTTGAAGTACCGGGAGACGAATTCGGCGGTGTTTCTCCAGGCGACCACGTTGATGAAATCGGCCTTCTTTTCACCGGTCTCTCTGTCCCTGAAATCCCGGTCCACCGCCAGACGGAGGGTGGCTACGGCCACCCCGGAAGGGGTGTGCCGCATCTCAGGGTCCGCCACCAAGCGGCCCTGAAGGAAGATCTTGTTGAGCATTTCTGCCGCTCCTTACTTCTCGTCCTTGCAGACGATCATGGAACGCATCACGCCGTCGGTGATCCGCAGCACGCGGTCCAGCTCGGCGGGGAAGGCGGCGTCAGCCGTAAAGGTCATGAGAACGTAGTAGCCCTCGTTCAGGTCGTTGATGGGATAGGCCAGACGGCGCTTGCCCCACTCGTCAACCTCGGCCACGGTGCCCCGGGCCTCAGCCATGGTCTTGAACTTGGCGACCATAGCGGCGATGGCCTCCTCACCCATAGCGGGGTCGAGGATGTAGACCACCTCGTAGTTGCCATTGACTTTTGCCATGTTTCTTGCACCTCCTTATGGACATATGGCCCCTGCTCGTGCAGGAGCAAGGATGTTGCCTGCCTGATTCCAGACAAGCTATATTATTATATATGAAATCTGACATTTGTCAAGGGCTTTTTGGAGAAAAAGAAGCAAAAACTGGGGGCTGTTCCGAAAAACAGCCCCCATCAGCTTGTCGAAAAAGCAGGAATGCCTCAGATTTTGTGCAAGAGCCTCGCAGAGTTCCGTCGTCCGCAGACGACGGAATCAAATCAATTTGTTTTTTCCGGGGACATGTGCCTCGGAAAAAACTCTGCTCAGGCCGCGAGTGTGGCATTTGGCCCTTGGGACAAATGATGCGCGTGGCGGCCCGCATCTCTTCGAAAAAATGCTTGCATTTTTGAGAGAGCCGGTCACTGGAGCTCCACGGCGATGGGCGGGGAAAACTCCGTCTCGCGTGTGAAATTCAGCTTCAGCTCCACCGTGTCCCAGGGATAGTCCCGCAGGGTGAAGGAGAGCCGGTGGAGCCCCTCCTCCAGGTTTTCCTGCCCGGGCTCGGTGGCGTGTACGGTGGTTCCCATGGAGTCAAAGGAGTGTTCGCCGCCCTCCGGGTCCCGGTAGTTCCAGGAGATGAACTGCTGGATGCCGGGGGCGAGCATCGTGCACCAGACATCCTCCCCCTGACGGTCGGCGGAGAGGAACTTCAGGCCATCCGGGAGCCAGCCGGCCTCGCCGGTGTTCAGGTCTACCGTGACCCACTCCTTGTCCTTGTCCAGCCACCGGGCTCCGGTGATGTAGAGGGTGAGGTGCTTGGGCGAGCGGAAGAAGCTGCTCTCTAAATAATAGTGAATGACGTCGTTGGTGCCGTCCTCGCCGCTGGACACCAGGCGGCTGCTGCCGCTGGAGCGGGAGCCGGCCTCGTAGCGGTTTCCCTTCTCGTCCTCCAGGTAGAAGTCCAAGCCGTCCAGCCAGGCGGTGTTGTCAGGGGCGGAGGACACCGCCAGCCGGGCGTGGGTGGGGTTGACCACCAGCTCCCGGAGGAGGAGCCGCTGGCCGTCTACCTCTACCCATTTGTCCAGGGCGATGGTCTCCCCCGGGACGGTAAAACGGTCGTCCAGCTCCAGGTCGAAGGTGAAGGTGGCCACCACCTCCGGCTCCCGGTCGGGTTCCGGCTCGTCCCAGATGCTGGAGTCGGCGGGGGCGACGGCAGTGCCGTCTCCCGACTCTCTCTGGGCCGTCACCGCGCAGGTGAGGCGCAGGGCCTCCGGCACCTGGAGGTCGTCGGCGTAGTTGACGTTGAAATCGCCCAGATCGCCGGGGGTGGTCTCGCTGCTGACGATGGAGTAGCCCTCCAGCTTCTCCCCGTCGGGGCCGGTGATGCTGGGGTAGACGTGGTAGCGGTCATAGTCCCCGCCGGAGACGGAGTAGAAGAAGTTGATCTGCATGGCGTCCAGAATGAGGTAGTCCAGACGGAAGGTGATGTCATTTTCCGTCTGCTCCTGGTCCACCACCTGGACGAAGTCGTTCTCCACCGCCGCCTTCAGACTGGGGGAGAGGGCCACCGCCGCCGCCAGGTCCCGGAGGCCGGGGATGCGCCCGCAGGCCAGGGCGAAGGGGACGCAGCAGTTCACCAGCAGCACGAAGGCCGCCGCCACGCCGCCCAGGGAGGCCACAGGGATGCCCAGCCACCGCTTGAGGGTCCGTTTCCGGGCCCGGGACTTGGCCCGCTCCACCGTGCCCTCCAGCTCCGGCGGCGTGTTGCTCAGCTGGGCCACCAGGGCCCAATATTCCTCGTTCCGATTCATGAATTGGCCGCCTCCTCTCCGTCGGTGAGCTCCAGCCGCAGCAGCCGGAGGGCCTTCCGCTGCCGGGTGACCACCGTGCCCTGGGGGATGTCCAGGGTCCGGGCGGTCTCCGCCAGGGTGAGGCCGGTAAAGTAGCGCAGGATGATGACGTCTTTCAGCTCCCGTGGAAGCCGTCCCACCGCGTCCCGGAGGGGGAGGGCGTCGAAGGCCTCCTGGGCGGTCTCGGGCAGCTCCGCCATGGCGATCTCCCGCCTGTGCCGCCGCAGCTCGGCGTTGCAGGCGTTGATGAGGATGCGGGTGAGCCAGGTGTTGAAAAAGGCCTCCTCACGCAGCTTGTGGCAGGAGCGCAGACCCAGGTACACCGCCTCGTCCACGGCGTCCACGGCCAGGGACTGGCTCCCCAGGTACAGGAAGGCCATGCCGTAGAGCCTGCCCTTCAGGGCGTCGGCCCGGACGGCGTATTCCTGCTGTGTCATGGGCGTCCCTCCTTTCTGACCATTAGATGAATGGGGCGGCGCTTTTGATTGCGGAGAGAAAAATTTTATTGTATAATGGCTCCTGAATACGGGCCGCCCCGGCGCGGCCCATTTTGGAGGACACGACCCTTGGATGAACTGACCCGGCTCCCCATCCCACTCTTGCAGTGGTACCACGAAAACGCCCGCACCCTCCCCTGGCGGAGCGACCCCACCCCCTACCACGTGTGGGTGTCGGAGATCATGCTCCAGCAGACCCGGGTGGCGGCGGTGCTGGAGTACTACCGCCGCTTCATGGAGGCCCTGCCCACCGTGGCCGACCTGGCAGCGGTGGAGGAGGACAAACTCCTCAAGCTGTGGCAGGGCCTGGGCTACTACAACCGGGCCCGGAACCTGCAAAAGGCCGCCCGGCAGGTGGTGGAGGACTTTGGCGGGACCTTCCCCGGCGACTATGAGACCCTTTTGGGCCTCTCCGGCGTGGGGGAGTACACCGCCGGGGCCATCGCCTCCATCGCCTTCGGTCAGCCGGTGCCCGCTGTGGACGGCAACGTGCTGCGGGTGGTCTCCCGGCTCACCGGGGATGGGAGCGACATCACCAAGCCGGAGACCAAGAAGCGGATGTGGGCCGATCTGAAGGCGGTCATCCCGGTCCGCTCGCCGGGGGACTTCAACCAGGCCATGATGGACCTGGGGGCCACGGTGTGCCTGCCCAACGGGGCGCCGCTGTGCGAGAAGTGCCCGGCGGCGGACTTCTGCCGGGCACGGCTGGAGGGGCGAACCGGGGAGCTTCCCTACAAGCCGCCGAAAAAGGCCCGGCGGGTGGAGGACCGGGTGGTCTTTCTCCTCTTCCATGAGGGCAAGGTGGCCCTGCGGCAGCGGCCCAAGAAGGGGCTGCTGGGGGGGCTTTGGGAGTACCCCAACGAGCCCGCCCCGGCCCGGGACTGCCTGGAGGATTGGGACATCCAGCCCCTGAACCTCACCGACGGAGGCACAGGCAAGCACATCTTTACCCACATCGAGTGGCGCATGACCTGTCGGGTCGTGGAGACCGCCGATATAACTCTGCCGGAGGGCTGGGTGTGGGCAGGGCGGGAGGCGCTGCGGCAGGACTACGCCGTGCCCAACGCCTTTCAGAGTTTTCAACACCTTGTGGAAGAACGAGTGCGCTAATATAAACAAAGAGGGAGAACGAGATGGCAAAGCTGTATTTTCGATACGGAGTGATGGGCTCCAGCAAGACGGCCAACGCCCTGATGGTGCGGTACAACTATGAGGAGCGGGGCCAGGAGGCCCTGCTGGTGAAGCCGGAGATCGACCAGCGGGACGGGGCCAAGTTCGTGGCCTCCCGGATGGGCCTGAGCCACCCCTGCATCTACTTTTCCGAGATGCGCACCATGGCGGAGGAGGAGCTGAAGAAATATGCCTGCGTCATCGTGGACGAGGCCCAGTTCCTCAGCCGGGAGGAGGTCCAGTTCCTGGTCCACATCGTGGACGACTGGAACATCCCGGTGATCTGCTACGGGCTCCGGGCCGACTTCTCCGGGCAGCTCTTCTCGGGCTCCCAGGAGCTGCTGGCCACCGCCGACATCATCGAGGAGGTCAAGACCATTTGCTGGTGCGGCAAGAAGGCCACCTGCAACGCCCGCTTCGACAAGGACGGAAACGTCCTTCGGGAGGGGGAGCAGGTGGTGCTGGGGGCTAACGACCAGTATATCGGCCTGTGCCGCAAGCACTGGCGGGAAGGCAACCTGGGGCCGGATTTCCACCCGTAAGAGGGCGCAGCCGCCGGATGAGGGTGCGTTTCGAAGGTGGCCTTGTCTGATGATCCGGCACCCCCTCATCCGCCCCAGTGTGCGCACTGGAGCACCTTCCCCCCTGAGGGGGGAAGGTTTTGATGGGCGCTTACTCCCCCACTTCGGGAGAGAAGGCCTCCACGGCCAGGAGCAGCCCCAGCCGGACGCCCTCCCGGAAGCAGTACATTCCGTGTGCCTGGACCGGGTTCTCTTCCAGATACTCCGGCCACCGGTCCGGGTGGGGACCGCCGATCAAGGCATAATAGAGCTCGTCCATCAGAAGTGACATATGGACCCACCTCCAATATGAAGTTTCTAGCGTATTCATTATAATGCGCTAATAACTACATGTCAAGGGAGAATGAGCATGGTTTTCAATGAGCGCATCAAGATATTGCGAACAGAAAAAGGACTGACGCAGACACAGGCGGCAGAGGCGGGGAAGATGACCATGCGGGCCTACCAGCGGCTGGAAAATGAAGAGGCCAAGCCCCACTATGACAGCCTTTTGAATCTGGCAAATTTTTATGGAGTCTCCGTGGACTGGCTCATGGGCCGGACGGAGGACCGGGAGGTCCATCAGCTATGATCTGCAATCTGTGTCCCCGGCTGTGCGGGGCAGAGCGCACCGAGACGTTTGGGAAGGGCCACTGCCGGATGCCCATGGCGCCGGTGCTGGCCCGGGCCGCCCTCCACATGTGGGAGGAGCCGCCCATCTCCGGCAAAAATGGCTCCGGCACCGTCTTTTTCTCCGGGTGCAGCCTGGACTGTGTCTTTTGCCAGAACGACCAGATCAGTCACCAGGATTTCGGAAAGGCAGTGACGGTGGAGCGGCTGCGGGAGATCTGCCTGGAGCTGATCGGCCAGGGGGCCCACAACATCAACTTTGTGAACCCCACCCACTACGCCCACGTGATCGCCCGGCTGCTGGAGGAGCCCCTCCCCGTGCCGGTGGTGTGGAACTCCGGAGGCTATGACCGGGTGGAGACCCTGCGCTCCATGGAGGGCAAGGTGGACATCTATCTCCCCGACCTCAAGTACCTGACGCCGGCGCTCTCGGAGCGGTACTCCGGGGCGGCGGACTACCCGGAGGTGGCGGTGGCCGCCATCAAAGAGATGGTGCGGCAGACGGGGCCATGCGTGGTGGAGGACGGACTTCTGAAGCGGGGCACCGTCATCCGGCACCTGGTCCTCCCCGGCCGCCTGGCCGAGGCCAAGCGGGTGATGGATTTTATCTCGGAAGAATTTCCGGCGGGGACGGTCCTCTTCTCCCTCATGAGCCAGTATGTGCCCCAGGGCCGGGCGGCGGAGTTCCCCGAGATCCACCGGCGTCTGCGGGGCTCGGAGGCCCGGAACGCCCAGGCTTACATGGAGGCCCTGGGGCTGGAGGGCTTCACCCAGGAGGGGAGCGCCGCCGACACAGAGTACATTCCCCCCTTTGACCTCACCGGTGTATAAAAATGTGGACAAAACCGGCGGCACTGCCGCCGGACAGACGAAAAAGTGGACGGAACCTCGGTTCCGTCCACTTTTTCGTCTGTGGAGGTTTATTGCAGATAGAAGGGCAGATTGCGCCGGAAAAGATCGCGTTGCGTATCATTTCCGGAGTCAACGGCGCTGTTGAATTGAAACAGGTTCTGGGCCAACGACTCATCGGCGCTGGCGGTAGAGGGATTGAAGCCGGGTTGCCCGGAGGTGGCGGTGTACTGCCGGCGCAGCGTCTCCTTAGCCGCGGGATCGTACATCAGTCCTCCCCGGCCACCGGAGAGCAGCTTTTCCCGGATGGGCGCGTAGGCATCCATGAGACCCTGGAGCTCCTCGGGCAGATTATCCTTGCCCCACATGGTCTCCAGATAACCGGACGTCATCTGTACGTCCTGGAGGAAGGGAATTCTGTTTGTCTTGCCGGAGTCCTTTGCCTTGCCGATCTGTGAGCCCATGGGCATCAGGCCCTTGGACAGGATATTTTTGAGGAAGCGGCTTTCCATATCGCTGTAACTCTCGACACCTGGCGTCTTACCGGGGTTCTGCATCTCATTTTTATAGACCTCGCCCAGCATATCCTGCATTTCCTGCGTGTCCAGATGGCTGCTGAACATGGAGAGCAGCTTTTTGGTGGTGGCAACGGAAGAGGCGTTGTAGCGGACCCGGGCCGCGCTTTTCTGGCTGGGGGTAAACTCCTGGGCGCCCTTATGGGCGCGATCGAAGTCGAAGCCGGATTGCTCCAGTGCGTCGAAGTAATCGCTCATCTCGTTGCCCATGGCGCCTGTGACCGGATGGAGCTTCTCCTCAATGCTTTTGTCGCTGCGTACGCCGCCGAAGGAACTTTGCATGTTGCCGATCTGCGCCGCGGTAAAGGGCAGGTGGGCCTGCTGTTCCCCGGCCCGGGAAGCCACATTGGTTCCAGAAATTTTCTCCATATTCTTCTGATCTTTGGATTTGAAGAGGTTTTTGAAAAAGCTGCCCACCTTCCGGAAGAGCTTGGGCATCATCTGCACCCCGCCGGTGGGGGCGGAGACGGTGGGCACGGCGCTCTCCACCACCCCCTGCTGGGCGGTGTGGACCAGCTCGTGGGCCGCCACAGCGGGGTCGAAGCCTCCCTGGCCGAAGTAGACGTCCTGGCCGGAGGTGTAGGCCCTGGCACCGATGTTGTCTGCCATGCCCACGGCGCCGGCGTCGGTGTGGAAACGGACGTTGGAGAAGTCGGCCCCCATCTTCTCGCCCAGCTGGGCCTTGACCTCGTCGGGGGTGCGGGCGCCGGAGACGGAGGCTGCCAGCCGGTCCGCCTCCCGCTCTGCGCTGGGGATCTGATGGTCCAGGGCCAGACGCTCCCGCATCCGCTGCTCCAGATCGGGCAGACCGCCACCCTGAGCGCCCTCCAGCATGGAGAGCATGGCGGAGTTGGGGACACCAGAAGGGACGGCGCCCTGAAGCTCCCCGGAAAGCTGAGGCAAAGGACCCGCCTGAACATGTTTTTTATCTGCGTTGGTGTACATGGGGCACCTCCTGCTGAAAAATACTTCCATTTCCCGGTAAAACATGTCTGATAAAAACAGAATAACGCGATCACACCCCCATATCAACAAATCTGACCTGAATCGGGCGCTCCGGGTGCAAACGACCGGTGGAGGGTACGCCGCCGGCGTGAGCCTGCACCATGCGCGTGGATCTGATAGACATATAAAAAAGTGGACGGAACTGAAGTTCCGTCCACTTTTTTATATGGTGGAATGTTTAATGAGCCAGGATGACCCGGATGCGTCCGCCTTGGCTCTGGTCCTTGTCATAGTAGCCGGTGAGGGAGTAGTCCCCGCCGGTGACCAGGGACAGGGAGGTGAGGTAGTACTGGTCCCCCCTGACCTCGTAGACCAGCACGTCGTCCCAGATGGCGTACTGGCGGTTTTCGGCGTAGGCGGTGCGGCCGTCCACGGTGTCGATGCGCACGCCGGTGAGGTTGACGAAGCGGTCCACCTCGTCCCCGTCGGTCTTCATCTGGAAGGGGCCGGGCTGCACCTGGTAGACCCGGGCGCCGGTGAGGGAGCCGGGGACGCCGCCGACGTCGTAGACGTAGGTGCCGGAGGTGCTCATGCCGCCGGAGTTGTCCACCTCCCGCACGGAGGTGACCACGCCGTAGGTATGCATGTCGCCGGTGGCGTCGGAGAGGACCAGGCGGCAGATGTCGCCGTTGCCATCCAGCAGGTAATAGCGGACCATGCCCCGGGTGAGCTCCATGCCGGCCAGGCGGCCGGGGTAGATCTTCACGCCCTTGTCGCCGTAGGTATCCAAGATCTCCACGCCGTCGGCGAAGGACAGGTCGCCCAGCCGCTGCCCGTCGGCGCTCACCTTGCCGGTGAGGGAGGCGGAGGCCAGGACCTTCACGTCCACGCCACTGGAGGAGGAGGTCACCTGGACCAGGGAGCCAGCGCGGATGGCGGAGCGGTCCATGCTGTACGTGTAGGTATTGCCGTCCGTGGCCAGGACGGTGACGGAGGAGGCGGTGTAGTCGCTGCCGTTTTTGTCGGTGAAGGTTTTGGGGACGCTGGAGACCACCAGGCCCACCACCGAGTCGGCGGCGGCCTGTCCTGGGGCGATGGCGGCGGCCACCTTGCCGTCCCGGCCCAGCAGCAGGGTGACCGAGTCGCCCACCTCAAAGGCGCCCAAGTCGCTGAGGGCGTAGGCGGCGGTGGGGGTCTCGATGGCGTAGGACTTGCCGGAGACCGTCACCGAGGTGGGAGCGGAGGTGGGGCTGATGGCCTGGATGGGGCCGGTGATCTTGTTGGTGTAGACCCATAGGGCGTTCATGGTATCAGACCAGTAGACCACGTCGTTGTCCACCAGGGCGTCGGCGGTGGAGACCGCGCCGTTGCGGGTCACGCTGGCCTTGGAGATGTCGAAGGGGATCTTGTCCCGCCAGCCGGCCTCGCCCACCACCACGGGGCCGTCCATGGTGCCGTTGAGGAGGGCCAGGGTGTCCACCTTGCCGTCGGCGGTGAGGCCGTAGCCCAGCACGGAGGAGAGGTAGGGCTGGCCGGTGGTCTTGCTGGGGGCGGTGAGCAGGTTGTAGAAGAGGTACATGGCGTCCTGCCGGGTCATGGTGTCGTTCTGGCCGATGGTGATGCCCTCGTCCAGGTCCAGGGTCTTATACATGGACATCTGGCCGGCGGGGAAGGAGCCGGAGAAATCCTCGTTGGTGTAGCCCAGCAGCCGCAGAGCCATAACCACGCCCTCGGCCAGGGTGATGGTGTTGGAGGGGCGGAAGGTGCCGTCCAGGTAGCCGGTGACATAGCCGGCGGTGACGGCGGCCTCCACATAGGGGGCGGCCCAGTGGGTAGAGGGCACGTCGGGGTAGGGGGAGACGTAGGTCACATCCCCCACGCTGATGGGGGAGGCGGCCATGAGCATTTTGACAAATTCCGCCCGGGTCACCGGTGCGGAGAGGTTCAGGTTTCCGCTTTCGTCGCCGGTCATAATGTCCAGAGCGGCCAGAACCTGGGCGGCATCGTCCCGGCTGGTGACGGCCAGGGCGGGGGTGACCAGGGACAGGGTGAGGGCCGCCGCCAGAAGGGCGGAGAGGACTCGTTTCTTCATCTTTGTTCGCTCCTTTATCACGGATGGATCAATCGTAGCGCAGGGCGTCGATGGGGTTGAGCCGGGCGGCCTTGTTGGCGGGCAGGTAGCCGAAGAGGATGCCCACGCCTACGGACACGCCAAAGGACACGGCGATGCCGCCCAGGGTGGGGACCGCCACGAAGCCATCGTTGCCGGTGCCCAGCACCACGGCGATGACGGCGGTGAGCACATTGGCCATAATGACGCCCAGGGCGATGCCGATGACGCCGCCGATGGCGGAGGTGGTGCCCGCCTCGATGATAAACTGGCTGCGGATGTCCTTGCCCTTGGCGCCCAGGGACTTGCGGATGCCGATCTCCCGGGTGCGCTCGGTGACGGAGACCAGCATGATGTTCATGATGCCGATGCCGCCCACCAGCAGGGAGATGGCGGCGATGAGGATGAGGATCATCATGAGGGTGTTGAGCATGGAGTCCATGGCGTCCATCATCTCGGCGCTGGACATGATGTAGTAGGCGTCGTCGGTCTGGAAGGTCTTGTAGAGCCGGCTCTCGATGATGCCCTTGGCCAGGTTGGAGGTGTCCTTGTCGGCGCTGTTGAAGAGGTAGAGGTTCACCCAGCCGGTGCCGTTGATGCGCATGGCGTTGCCGTAGGGGATAAAGATCACGTCGTCGCCGCTGCCCTGGGTGCTGTCGGCATATTCGGACATGACGCCGATGATGGTGAAGGGGGTGCCGTTGATGGTAATGGTCTTGCCCAGGGCGTCGCCGCCGAAGGCGTCCCTGGCCAGATAGGAGCCGATGACGCACACGTTCTGGTAGCGTTCCACATCCACATAGCTCAGGAACCGGCCCTCCCCCAGCTTGGAGCCGCTGAGGACCTGGTTGCGCTGGGCGTCATAGAAGAACTCGCTGACGCCGTAGATGCTGGTGCGTTTATATTCGTCGGCGCCGTGACGAACCAGGCCCTGCTGGACCGAGACATAGGGACTGACGCCCGCCAGGTACTGGGGGTATTTGTCCACCAGGGCGTACATGTCGTCGGGGTCCACCGAGCGGGAGCTCATGCCGCCGCCCAGCCCCCAGATCTGGACCTGGATCAGGTTGGCGCCCAGCTGGTCGAATTGGGCATTCATGTAGTTCTGCATGCCGTTGCCCAGACTGGTGATGATGATGACGGCGGCCACGCCGATGATGATGCCCAGCATGGTGAGGAGGGCCCGCATCTTGCTGGTGAGGAGGGACTTGATGGCCAGGCGGAAGGACTGGGTGAAATTCATGACCTGGCCTCCTCTCCTGCGGGGGCGGGATCGTCAAAGCCGTCGATGCCCTCGGTGTCCTCCTCGGGCTGGACCACGGCCCGGGGGTCGTGGGCGTCTCCGTCGTAGATGATCTTGCCGTCCTGGAGGCGGATGATGCGCTTGGCCTTGACGGCGATGGAGTTGTCGTGGGTGATGAGGACCACGGTGTCCCCCTCGGCGTTGAGCTTTTGCAGGAAGGCCAGCACCTCCCGGCCGGTGCGGGAGTCCAGAGCGCCGGTGGGCTCGTCGGCCAGGATCACGGAGGGGTCGCCGGCCAGGGCCCGGGCGATGGATACCCGCTGCTGCTGGCCGCCGGAGAGCTGGCTGGGCAGGTTCTTGCGCTTGTCGGCCAGGCCCACCCGCTCCAGGGAGCGAATGGCCCGCTGGTGCCGCTCCTCGGCGCCCACGCCGGCGTAGAGCAGGGGCAGTTCCACGTTCTCCTGGACATTGAGCTTGGGGATCAGGTTGTACTGCTGGAAGATGAAGCCCAGCATCTTGTTGCGGATCTCGGCCAGCTGATCGTCATCCATGGTGGATACGTCCACGCCACCCAGGTGGTAGGTGCCGGAGGTGGGCACGTCCAGGCAGCCGATGATGTTCATGGCGGTGGATTTGCCGGAGCCGGAGGAGCCTACGATGGCCACAAACTCTCCCGGGTCCACCGTCAGGCTGACGCCGTCCAGGGCGTGGACGCTCTCATCGCCCATCTGATAAATCTTGTAGACGTCCTTGAATTCAATGAGGTGTTCCATCTGATCACCCCATCATCGTGGCCATAAAGTTGGTACCGGCGGCCTGGTAGACGTAGACCGTCTCACCCTCCTCCAGGCCGGAGAGGATCTCGATGTAGGTATCGTCGCTGCGGCCCAGGGTGACCTCGCGGTCCTCCAGCTTGGAGGGGTTCACAACGTTGCCGTTCTCGTCCAGAGCGCCCTCGCCGGCCACCTTGACCAGGCTGGTGCCGTCGGCGCCGCGGCTCACGGCTTCCACGGGTACGCAGAGCACGCTGCCCGCGTCCTCTACGACGATCTTGGCGGAGACGTTCATGCCGGGCTTGAGCTCCTCAGGGGTGCCGTCCACCAGGACGGTGACGGGGTAGTTGGTAGAGCCGTTGGTGGTGGTGCCGTTGATGTTCACCTTGTCCACCACGCCGGTGAAGGTCTTGCCCTCCACGGCATCGGCGGTGATCTCCACCTTCTGGCCCACCTCGATCTTGTTGATGTCCAGCTCGTTGACGCTGATGTCGAAGGTGAGGGCGGACATGTCGTAGATGACGGCGGGGTAGGCGATGCCGGTGGTGCTGGCGGTGGAGGTGTCCAGCGTGTCGCCCACGTCGTAGTTCTTCTCAATGACGGTGCCGTCGATGGTGGAGGTGATGGAGTAGTCCTCCAGCCGGTCCTGGGCGTTTTTCAGGGTGAGCTCGGCGTTCTGGACCTGGATGGCGGCGTTTTCGATCTGGGTCTCCATGTCGGTCTCATCAAAGCCGCCGATGACCTGATCCTCCAGCACCCGGTCGCCCTCCTTTACGGTGAGGCTGGTGAGCTCGCCGGAGGTCTTGGCCACCACCTGCTTGCTTTCGCCGTAGGCAAAGGTGCCGCTGGAGGCGCTGGAGGCAGTACCCACAGAGGCGGTGCCGCTGGAGGTATCGCTGAGGGCGCCGGGGTTGCGGACCACAATGGTGATCTCACGGACCAGGGTGCCGCCGGGGCCCACGGAGTCGGTGGCGGCAATGGTGTCAATGGTGCCGGGGAGGGTCTCCATGGTGCCGCCCACGGTGACGGTAGCGCTCTGGCCCACATAGAAGCCGGCGGCATCGGCGGAGTGGAAGGGGACCTTCAGCTTCATGTTGTCCCGGTCCAGAATGTCGGCGATGGGGGCGCCGGCGGAGACCATGTCGCCCTCGTCCACATAGAGCTTGGTGATGACGCCGGTGGCGTTGGCCTCCACGGTGGCGTTCTTATGGCTGTCCTCCTGGTTTTTGAGGAGCTGCTGGTAGTTGAGCTGGGCGCTCTCCAGAGAGAGCTGGGCCTGCTCAATAGAGGTCTCCACGTCGGTGGAGTCGATGCGGAAGAGCAAGTCGCCCTTATGTACCGTCTGTCCCTCCTCGAAGGGGGCCTCCAGCACCTCGCCCTTCACCAGGGTGGTGACCTTGTAGGAGTGGAGGGGCTCGATGGCGCCGGTGCCGGATACCGACACCACCAGATCCTGGGTGGAAGCGGTGTCGGGCAGGTAGGTGCCCGAGGTCAGGGCCGTGCTGCCGCCGGAGCAGCTGCGCAGGAGAAAGACCACCACGGCGATGAGGACCACCAGGACGATGACACGCTTGATCCACTTTTTCTTCTTCTTGGGTATGCGTACCTTGACGGGCTTCGGGGACGCCTGGGTCTCCGGTGCGGTGGCGTCGGGGGAGGACTGCTTGAGATCGGTGCTTTCCATATGATTGACTCCTTTTCCATGGTCTGTCGGCGGCCTCCGTCACCGGAGCATACCGCGCTTTAGGATGGTCAGATAGCTGAGATAACGGGCCCGTATAGGGCCGGAGTCCTCTGCCAGCACGCCCTCGCACAGCAGTGGGAGGGTGACAGAGAGAAGGATGCGCAGGCCGTTTTCCAACTCCTTCTCTCCCTCCAGTGTCAGGATGGAGCGGTCCAGACGGGGCAGGATCTGGGAGAGAAAGCGCCGGCCATAGCTCTGGCCCATGGCCATGGTGTGGGGCATGCCGGCATTTCTGCGCAGGATGGTGATGACCTCCGACGCATGCCCTTCCCGGCAGCTGCCGCTGCACCGGACCTGGAGATGGTCGAAGAGTCCCTGAAACGCCAGGAACAGATCTCCCTTCTCCTCCTCCAGCAGCTGGCACACGGTCTCAATGAAGGCATCTACAAATTGGTCCATCAAATAGAGAAAGAGATCGGATTTGTCCTCAAAATACATGTAGAAGCTGCCCCGCGGGATGCCGGCGGAGTGGATGATGCGATTGATGGAGGCATCAGGGTAAGGAACTCTGGCAAATTCCTGTCTGGCACAGTGCAGAAGGGTCTCCCGTTTGGACTCCGGCAGACGGAAGAAGGTATCGGTGGGCACGGCCAGCCCTCCTTTCAGTGTCCTGCACGGGTACCGGGAGTTCCCGCACCTGACAGGCTGTCATATATCATATATGACAGCCTGTCAGGTGTCAATCATTTTGACGGGGAGTTTCAAATTCGTTCATAATTTCAGCGGCCTGTGGCGGTGGCTGCCTGCGTATTCTGAGCATAGCACCAAAAGATATATGGAACAGGAAAGAAAAGATTAAAGTTTTCTTAAAGTCTTTTTCCCTCCTTCCTGCGTCTTATATTTTATGGTCGGTTATACTGTATATATAAAACATATACAGTATAAACAGATGAAGGGTGTCTGTCAAGGGAAGACTGGAAAAAGAAACCGGAAGAACAGGTATAAGAAGGGAAGAAATGGGCCACAATAGGCTCTGAGAGCTCCCCCGGGGCCCCGGGATGCGCTCTGACGCTGAATTGTTGGAGGCTTATGATGAAACGGAAACCGATCTTAGAGCGGGTCGGCGACTTCATGGAGGGTAGAGGATTCTACATAGTCCTCACCCTGTGCGTCGCTGCCATAGGGATTTCGGGCTATTATCTTTTTTCCTCTTTGCAGACAGGCGGTGAGGAGGCCGCCGTATCCGCCCCCACACAGGTGGTGGTGGCGGTCTCCCCCACGGTGGAGGCCGTCAAGCCCACGGTGACGGCGGCACCCACCCCCTCCGCCACCCCCACACCGACGCCCTCGGAGGCGCCCTCCGCAACACCCTCCGCAACGCCTGCGCCTGAACAGACACCGTCGGAGGAGACCACTGTCACCACCCAGGCGGCGGATTTCTTCATCTGGCCCCTGCGGGGCCAGGTGGTGGCCGACTGGTCCCTGGAGGTGTTGGCCTATGACGAGACCATGGGGGACTGGCGGACCCACTCCGGCATCGACATCTCCGCTCCCGTGGGGACGGAGGTGATGGCGGTGGCCAATGGCACGGTGGCCAGTGTGGAGCAGGATGATCTCATGGGCACCACGGTGACCATTGCCCACGCCGACGGCGTAGAGAGCGTCTACGCCAACCTGGCCGCTGTCCCCACCGTAGAGGCGGGGGATCAGGTCCAGGTGGGCGACATTATCGGTGCCACCGGCACCACCGCCGCCGCCGAGAGCGCCCGCGCCCCGCACCTCCACCTGGAGATGCGGAAGGACGGAGAGAGCGTGGACCCCCTCAGTTACCTGCCGGAACAGCCCTGAACCGAACAGAAGCGAAACCCCCTCCCGGCCAGAGGCCGGGAGGGGGTTTCGCGTGTCTAGGGACCGCCTCCGGGCCCCGGGCATAGGATAGAGCGGTAATACGCCGTTCCGCCCGGCTCGCCGGGCCTGGACCATAGGAGGAATACATACCATGACCGTCACATGGAAACGGCAGTTCGCCGTGCTCTGGCTGGGGCAGGCCGTATCGATCCTGACCAGCTCCATCTCTCAATACGCCCTCATCTGGGACCTGACTGCCCGCACCGGCTCCGCCGCGGTGCTCTCGCTGGCCTCCATGGCGGCCCTGCTGCCCCAGGGGGTATTCTCCCTCTTTACCGGGGCGGTGGCCGACCGGTTTGACCGCCGGAAGATCATGGCCCTGGCCGATGGCGCCATCGGACTGGTGTCTCTGGCCCTGGTGGCGGGCTGGTTCCTGCTGGGAGAGCTGCCCATCCCCGTCATTATGGCCACCCTGGCCCTGCGGAGCGTGGGCTCCGCCTTCCACTCCCCCTGCCTCCAGGCGGTGACGCCCCTCATCGTCCCCCGGGAGAGGCTCTCCCAATGTGCTGGCTGGTCCCAGGGGGTGCAGACCCTCTCCCTGCTCCTGAGTCCGGCTTTGGCCGCCGTCCTCTTCGCCGCCGTGCCCCTCTCCCTCATCATCACCCTGGACGCCCTGGGGGCCGCCTTCGCCATCGGCTTTCTCTTCCTGGCCCGGCTGCCTGAGCTGCGGACGGCGGGAGAGGAGACCCCCTTCCGCCTCCTGGACGACTGCCGGGCGGGCTGCGCCCTGCTGCGCAGCCAGGGCTGGCTGTGGCAGCTGTGCCTCATCTGCGGCATCTTCTCGGTGGCGGTGGTACCGGTGTCCTCCCTCTTCCCCCTCATGTGCATGAGCTACTTCGGCGGCACGGCGGTGTCGGCCTCGGTGGTGGAGACCGCCTACTCCCTGGGGATGCTGGCGGGGTCCCTGCTGCTGGGGCTGTGGGGAGGCACCCGAAACAAGATGACCGCCATGACCGCAGCCCTCTTCTGCACGGGAGGCTGCCTGCTGGCGGTGGGGGGATTAAGCCCGGCGGCCTTCGTGGCCTTTACCGGCCTGGCCCTGGGCATGGGTCTCTCCTCCCCCTTCTTCAACAGCATGTTTACTGCCCTCATCCAGGAGAAGGTGGAGGGGGGCTATCTGGGACGGGTGCTGGGCCTCACCTCCGCCGTCATGACCCTGGCCGGGCCCATCGGCCTGGCCGCCACCGCCCTCTTTGCCGAAAAGGTGGGCCTGGCCCGGTGGTTTGCCCTCTCGGGGGCCCTCACCGCCCTGTGCGGCGTCCTCTGCCTGGCCCTGCCGGCGGTCCGCCGCTGCGACGGCGCGAAAGAGAAAAAAGAAGTCTGCCCTGAGGGATGACCCTCAGGGCAGGTGCTGATATTGATAGGGATAAAATTCCAGGTTCTCCAGCTCAAGAGGCACGGTCCAAGACTGCTGCTCCTCCTCGCCCTGGAACCGGAGGGAGGTGGTGACGGTGTTGGCCTCCGGGGCGTAGTGGGACCGGGCCGGACCGACGGCGGGCGGGCCGCTCTGGTACACCTCTTCCGGTACGGCGCTGGCTTCGGCCTGCCATATCACCCCCTCAGACAGGCGGTAGACCAGCACGGCGGGCACCCCGTCGGCCATGTAGGTGACGCTGCACACCAGTTCCCGGACCCCATCCCCGTCCAGGTCCATGGGGGTGTCCGCCCGGTCCCAACCAAAGCTCAGAGCCAGGGGGGTGCCGTCGGTGCCGTAGTAGCTGCGGTAGTTTCCGGAGGGGCTCTGGACATAGTCCAGGGTGTAGCCGTCGGTGCCCAGGATGTCCGTGAAGGGCTGGAGCGTGGCCTCACTCAGGCCGTACAGAACCTCTGCCAGGTGGACACCGTCCTCATCTTCGGTAAGCATCCAGGTCTGTTCACCCACTGTGAGGAACCCGGCCCGGCTCTCCTGGTTTTCCACCTGCCAGTCCGGCTGCGTTTCCGCCGGAAGAGCGGTCACCTCCACTCTGCCGGGATAGAACCGGAGGCAGCCAAAGCGGGTGACGCCATCCGCCACCCCGAGGAAGGCCAGGCCGGTGGCTTCATCATAGAAGAGGCCCTGGGTGGAAAAGGTGGGGGACGCCCAGCCATTGGGCCCGCGCCAGTCCGGCAGGGCCTTCCGGACGCAGTCCAGCAGATCCACCTGGTAGATGGCATCCTCCCACACCAGGTAGCAGTAGGCTTCCCGACCGCCGTGGTAGAGCCACAGCGGGTCGGGAAAGCCATCCCCGTCCAGGTCGGGGGCGTAGGTGGGCTGGGCGCAGTCGGCCAGCAGCCGGGGGACGCCTCCCTCATCGAATACATAGTAGTCCCGGGCGGTGTAGGCGGCGCCCCTGGGAGCCTCAATGACAAAGCCGCTCTGGCCCAGCAGGGAGGAGAACTCCCCCACGGTGTAGCCATCGGGGTAGGCGCTGTCCTCCACGGCGAAGCGGAGCAGCTCGTCTCCCTGCCGGACGGCCCAGTATTTGGTGGTGTCGCTGCCCGGCTCCCGGTAGCACACCACCTGCTGGCCTTCCATGAGCTCCGCCTCCGTCAACATCTCACCCATGGTGTCGGCGGAGACGGTGTCCGGGGTCCAGGTGGAGGCGGGGACATAGGGCTCCAGGTCGGAGAGAGGGAAGGAGACGGTCAATGCGCCGTCCTCCACCGTTTCGGTCTGGACAGGCTCCGGCGTGGTCTCACCGGGAAGTGGCTCACGGGCACAAGCGGCCAGGCTGCCGGCGGTGAGGGTGAGGACCAGAGCCACCACCAGCGGGGCGGTCCCACGACGCCTGGGCGCGGTCAGCAGATCGTTGAGCCGTGCTCTGAGCAGCCATTTACCGGTGTGAAATTCGGTGGAAAACCAGGTGTGGGGACAGCGGTTCATGGCGCACCTCCTATTATGAGAGGGTCCAGGTCTGGCCGTCAAAGACAAAGGACAGGCGTTCGGTCTGATAGGTGAAGTCCACCCGGTCCTGGGCGGCAGTGGTGACGGTGAAGTCCGCTCCGTCGGGGACGGTGTCCAGGTCCCGAGCGGCGGAGAGGAGCCCGGGCAGCAGCTGCCCCCAGGCCTCCGTTGTGATGGCAAAGCCCTGGGCCGCCGCCCCGTCGGCGATAGCCTGAGCGGTGCCGGGGAGAAGGGAGTTCCCCTCCAGGTCGCTCAGCGGGACGATGGCGATGGGGGTATAGTGCCACAGGTCGTCCCGAAGGGCCAGGAGGGCCGGCTTGCCCTGACCGCCGAGGACAGCGAGCCAGCCCGAGCCGTCCGGGGACATGCCCTCGGTGAGCGGGGTGCCGGAGTTGCCCTGGAGTCGGTAGTCAAAGCGCCAGACCTCCAGCACGTAGCCGTCGGCCAGGGTCCGCACCAGTTCGCCCAGGGTGTCTCCGGTGCCGCCGGCCATCTCTAGTTCGGTGATCACCATGCCGGTGATGGTCACGCCCAGAGTGGCCTCCAGTTCCCCGGCCTTCCGGTCCATTTCGGCCTCCACGGCGGCCACCAGGGCGGCGGGTTTGCCGTCGGCGGTGCTGGGGGGAGAATAGGGCGCGTCCAGGCGGTAATATTTAGTAAATATCCAGCCGCTCTTCTGGGAGGAGGACCGCTGGACCTGGAAGGTCCAGGTGCAGGGTTGGCCGTGGTCGGTGCCCTCCAGGGTGAAGGTATAGCGGGCATCGCTCACCTCGGTGATGAACAAGGTGCTCACGTCGGCGGTGTAGTCCCAGTCCAGGACCTCCGCCGCGTCGGCCCGGACCCACAGCCCGCCTCCCCATTCCAGAAAGAGGGGGTCGGGGACGTAGACGTAGGTCTGGAAGAGTTCGGTGGCGGTCTCCCGGCCGAACCGGTAGAGGAGGCCGCTGAGGACCTGATCGTCCATCCGGAGCTGCTCGTCCCACTGCTGGTAACCGGCGAGCCGGAGCCGGGTTACCCCATTGCCGTCCACCCATGGATCGCCTTCAATGGTGGCGGCGGCGATGAGGGGGGCGAAGGCGGCGTCGGCCTCCTCCAGGAGGGACCGGCAGAGGAGCTTTTGACCGGCCGCCGCCAGGGCGGGGTCGGAATGGGCCAGCAGAGCGTCCACGGCTGCCTGGACCGCCGTGCTGTCCACATAGCTGGCGGTGGTCAGGGGGACATAGTCCTCCCCGACACGCTGGAAGAGGAAGAGAGTGGTTTGGCCGTCGAAGAGATAGCCGTTCTCGTCGATGAACATGCCCCCGGCCAGGGTGGTGGTGTCCGGGTCGAAGTCCCTGGTACCCACCTGGGCCCGGTAGAGCTCCAGAGTCCCCTCCTTCAGAACATGGTCATAGGACCCGGCGGAGGAGAGGGAATGGCAAACGCCCTCCTCTCCGGCAAGGTCTTTGGCGTAGTCGGAGACGGCGGTGGGGATGACTTCGGCGGTGGCGGCGGGCGTCTCCGGGGCGCCCGCCTGGTCGCAGGCCACAATGGTCCCAAAAGTGCCCACACACAGCAGGGTAAGCAGGACGGGGAGTATCCCCCTCCGCTTCGGGCCGGAGAGCAGGCTGCGCAGCCGGAGCTTGAGAAAGCCTTTGCCGCTGTTGAACTCGGTGGAAAACCAGGTGTGGGGCGCGCGCATACAGAGCCCTCCTTTCGGGGTCAGTACAGGGTGAACACGGCCTTGGAGGTGAGCCACGCAAGGGTGTCGCTGTAGTCGTCCCAGAACTCGGAGCTGGGGTGCCAGGTGAAGTCGGTGACGGGGAGATAGTACCAGCCGTTGCCGCCGGGGACGCCGGGAACGGCGGACCGGCCCAGCAGGTTGATCTCCCGGCCCTCCGGCAGGGTGGGGAGGGGGTCCTCCGGCCCGGCCAGAATCTGCACCAGACAGCCGGAGCCGGGCTCGATGCCCTCCGGCTCCACACCGCCGTGCTCGGAGACGTACCGCTCATAGGCGTACCGGTGATAGACGGCCAAGCCGCCCTCCACCGGGCGGAAAATGAGACGGTTGGTGTAATAGCCGTCGGTTCCGGGCAGCTGCCAGGAGAAGTGAAGGGCGTCGCTGGTGAAGACGCCCGCTTCCGGGTCGAAGTAGTTCCCGTCGGTGAGGGTGGGGAGATAGCGGTCCCAGGTGGGTGTGTCCATGAGCTGGAAGTAGTCCTCCGCTAGGGCGGCCAGGGCCTCCTCGCTCCCCGCCTCGTCCGCGTTGTAACGGCCCAGATACACATAGCGGTCCGTGGTATGGAGGTAGACCGAGTAGGGAGCGGGGTCTGTCCAACCGGGCTGGCCGGAAAGGGTGATAGGGCAGTGATAGGCGGCGATGCCGTCAAAGCCGTGGCTGGCCGGGTCCTCCGGGTCGTAGTAGTGGGCGGCGGCCAGGGTCATCTCGCCGTAGGCGTAGTCCCACCCGCCCGCCTGGGCCAGGGCGTACTGGTCCAGCTCGGGATAGAAGGAGGTGGCGGGGTCGGAGACGGTCTCCGGGAAGCGGAAGGTGCCCGGGATGTAGGAGAGAAGACCGTCCAGAGAGAAGCTCACACTATAGACCTGATGGCTCTCCTGTTCCTGATACCAGTCGTCCAGCACTGTCCAGCCGTTGCCGGTCCGCTGGGCAGCCCGGAAGCCCCACACAGGGGGGAAGGCCTCGGTGAGATAGTCCCCCAGGTAGAAGAGGGTGATGTCGCCCGTCGAGTCCAGGGCTCCATACCGTTCCACCAGGGCGGGGAGGGCATCCCGAAAGGCCAGAGCCCCCTGGGGCAGGTGGGGCTCCACCAGAGAGATGGTGAGCACGGAGGCGGTAGGGCGGAGCTGCACCGTACCGGTGGACAGGTCCGCGCTGACCTCCCCTACCGTCTCCTCTCCCTGGAAGAGGTCATAGTACCAGTACTCTGTGCCGTTGAGCTCTACGGAGAAGGGCTCAGAGAGGGTGAGGCTCCCCTCCTCCAGCCCCAGGGCGGCGGGGGCAAGGCGGAGGACGGTCTCGGAGATCTCGTCCTCCACCAGGACGGGGGCGGTGGACTCCTCCGCCGGAGCGGTGCGGCAGGCCACCAGAGCCCCGGCGCAGAGGGCCAGGGCCGCCATCAGGACCGCCAGGGCCCGGCCACGCTTGGGGGCGGGGCGGAGCAGGTCGTGGAGCCGGGTGCGCAGGAGGCGCTTACCGCCTTTCAGCTCGGTGGAGAACCAGGTGTGGGGACAGTTCATGGAAGGGAGCCTCCTTGCTCAGATGTCCAGCACCAGCCCACGGGACAGGGTCCAGGGGCCGGTGGCATTGGTGACGGAGAAGTGACCTGCTTGGGCGCCGTCCACGGTGAGGTCTACCCGCCACTCGTCCCCGTCGGTGACGCAGACGGGGGTGCCGTCGGGGACCTCCTCTCCGGTGTCCGGGTCCAGATTGGCGGTGCGGAGGGAGGCGGTCCGGGTCTGAGTGAAGGAGAGGGACAGCCTTTCCCAAACGTCCGCCCCAAAGGCCGCCGTCAGGGCCTCACCAGGCGGAGTCCCGGGGAGGCCGTCCACAAAGGCCTGGGCGGCGGACTCCATGTTCCCGTTGTCCTCGGTCAGCGGGGCGAAGAAGCAGTGGCTCAGGTAGAGCGGAAGCAGCTCGTCGGCGGCGGGAGTGCGGAGCAGGACGGGCATGCCCTCGGCCTCATAGGCGGCGTCCAGTTGGGCGCACAGGTCCGCCGGGGCGCCCTGGCTTTGGTAGAAGGCGCCGGGGCTCATGTCGTCGCCCCCATCCACGCCGGTGGTGACGGTGTAGCCGTCCCCCAGAGCCTCCACAGTAAAGACAGCGTAGTCGCTGCCGCCCCCCTGGTTGGCCCCACGCTGGAGGAGAAAGTCGTAGTAATAGGTCCTGTGAAAGGTGCAGAGGTAGTGGGTGGCAGTTCCCTCCTCATAGCTGCCCACCACCGTGACCTGGGGGAGGCAGAGGTCGGCGCTGCCGGGCTCCGATGTGCGCAGGTTTAGGGCGGCGTCGTAGAGGGCACTCTCCAGGGATGTGGGGTCCAGGCCCAGATAGGCCGCATCAGGGCTCCACAGGGCCAGGGGGCGGGTAACGACAAAGCCATCCGACGGCGCGCCCATGGTCCGCCACTGGCACCACAGGGGCGGGTCCATGACGTCCACCAGACCGGCGGGGACGAAGGTATCCACATCGGTGGAATAGGTCTCCTGATAGCGGCGGAGGGTACCGTCGTTCCAGGTGTAGAGCCCCAGCCAGGGGTCCATGCCCTCGGCTCCGTCTACATTGGCCCCCTGGAGGTAGAAGGTCACATCGTCCCCCTCCCCGATGCGGAAGCCCCGGATGGAGAAGCTGTTCTCGTCCAGGGGGAGGGGGAGTTCCCCGGATGCCAGGGCCTCCGCCACCGCGTCCCGGAGGGCGGCTTCGGTGGTATCGGCCAGGTCCAGTGCCTCCTCCACGGTGACCGAGCGGTGGGTCTGCCGGTCGTAGACCCAGGCGTACAGGTCGCCGTCGGTGCCGTAGTTGGGGTAGACGTTCTCCAGCAGAGCCAAATTCAGGTAGCGCTCCGCGGTGACGGGGAAGGCGGCTACCTCGCACCAGGTGCCGCTCTGGTAGGGATCGTCCATGTAGACCTGGTACACCGCCTTCCGCTCCAGCAGGGCGGCGTTGATGGACTGGGCGTCGGGGCTGTCGTCACCGGCGATCTGGGGGATTTCCAAAATGCTGCCCCTGTCGTCGTAGTATTGTGTGTCCATGACGATATGGGCTGTGGCTGTGTCGGAGCCGGACTGGCAGGCCACCAGGGCCCCGGCGCAGAGGGCCAGGGCTACCGCCATGGCGGCCAGAGCCCGGCCACGCTTCGGAGCGGGGCGGAGCAGGTCCCGGAGGCGGGTGCGCAGCAGGCGCTTGCCGCCTTTCAGTTCGGTGGAAAACCAGGTGTGAGGACAGTGCATAGCAAACTCCTTTCGCGGTGGAAACACGGTCAGCGGTTGGAGCGGACGGCGTCCAGAATGACCTGGCCGTACCGGGCCCGGTCGTCGGCGGGGAGCCCCTTCACCACGTCGTCGTCGCAGCACCGCTCCAGGTCGCCTTCGGCGGCCCGGAGCAGCACCCAGGTGAGAGGGTTGAACCAGTGGACCAGGTTGGCGCACAGCAGCAGGGTCTTGTAGAGGATGTCCCGGCGCTTGAAGTGGGTGAGCTCGTGGCGGAGGATAAACCACAGATCCTCCCTGGGCGGCAGCTCCTCCGGCAGAATGACGGTGGGTCGGGAGAGGCCAGTCATCATGGGACCCTTCACCCCGGGGCAGGTGAGGAGCCGCACCGGCTGGGCAAGGCCAAGCTCACGGGTGAGGTCGGGGAGGAAGTGAGGGGCCTCCATGGGCTTTGCCCACCGCCGCAGATAGCTCTGGAACCGCAGGTAACCGATGAGGTGCCACAGCAGCAGGAGGACGGCCCCGGCCAGCCACACCCAGAAGAGGACCTGGGACAGGGTGAGGGAACGGACCGCCGGCTGTACGGCGGGGACGGTGGCCTCCGGCTGGGTGACGGCTGGCTGGACGGGGGCGGCGGTGCTCACCACCGGCGTATAGTCGGTGGAGACGGGGGTAGGGGTGCTGAGGTTGGGGGGCGCGGTGTAGACCACCCGGTCAGGCGGCGTTTCCAGCTGCACCGGGGCTTCCGGCAGGGAGAGGTTTATGGGAATGAGCAGCCGTACCGCCACCGCCAGCCAGGCCCAATACCGCCAGCGGATGGCGTAGCGCCGGGCGAGGATGGGCCCCAGCAGCAGGAGCAGCAGGATCACCGCCGACATGGTGAGGGTGATCTCGGCCAAAGTGATGAGAAAATCGGACATGGGCTGGGGCCCTCCCTTTTAGTCAAAGTAGTCGGTGAGCTGAACGCGGCGGACAGTGTCGCCGCCGTCGAAGTAGAAGATGAGATAGTGGCCGAAGCCGCCGTCCTCCGGGCCGAACCAGAGGAAGTCGCCTTCGATGTCCCAGTTGGGCTGGTCGCTGGCGGTGGGGTAGGCCCGGAGCACATCCTCCCGGGTGGAACTGCAGATGAGGATGCCCCGGTTGGTGCGGAAACCGGAATGGCTGGTCTCCATGGTCCAGATGGAGGTCTCTCCCTCCGGGGAGGCGTAGCACTCCAGGGTGAGGTCGGGCCAGGACCACCGCTCCCAGCGGTCGCCGGGCTGGTAGCTCACCGCGCCTTCGGAGATGTTGGTGATCTCCGGCTCTCCCAGGACATGGATGAGGTGGCTGGCGCTGCCGCCCAGGCCGTACCAGCCGCCGCCCTGCCACAGTAGGGCGAAGTCGGTGTCGGACAGGCCCCAGGACAGGGCCTCCGCCTGACGGCTGTAGGTGCCGGGCCGGGCATTGAAGCCGCCCAGGATCTTGCAGCCCTCGCCGGTGTAGGCGAGCACCAGATAGCAGCGCTCCCCGTCGGCCAGGTTCAGGGGCATGGACACCCACTTCCCGTCCATGTCCACCAGATAATCAACCTCATAGACGGCGCAGACTGTCTGCGGCGGGGCGGTCGTCTCCTGCTGGAAGGTGAGGGAGGCCAGCTGGACCTCCTGGTCAGGGTGTTGCCCGCGCAGGTATTCCAGGGCGGTGGACTCGGCCTCGTCCTGGAGGAGGGCCCACTGGAGGGGACGGCGGATGGTCTCGGTGAAGAGCTCGCTGCCGGGTTCGCAGTCGTTGACCATGGAGGAGAAGAGGTAGACCGGTTCCTCCGTGCCCACGTCAAAAATCAGGTAGGTGGAGTTGGGGTAGGTGGCCAGCACCCAGCCCTCCTCATCCATCTCCATGCCCCCGGCCAGGAGCACCTGGTCCGGAGTGGTGGTGTGGAGCCGCCAGCCCAGACGGTAGACGTCCAGGGCCACTCCCTCCAGCTCGTCGTAGTGATACACGGGCTCCATGGACTCGATGCGCCAGTCGTCGTACTGGGCGGGCTGGCCGATCATCTTCATCTCACCGTCCACCATGCCCACTGCCCCGGAGTTTTCCGACCAGTAGCGGTATTGGCCCCAGACGTAGGACTCCGCGGCGGAGAGGACGGCGTCTGGGACGTCCACCCCCTCCCAGACCTGGCCGGCGGGACCGGCCGACTCCGTGGGGGCGGGCACGGGGCTGGTGGACGCGGGAGCGGTGTCGCAGGCCACCAGGGAGCCGAGCATGCTCACCAGCAGCAGGATGCACACCAGGGGGAGGACGCCCCTCCGGCGGGGGACGGTGAAGAGGCCCTCCAGCCGGCGGCGGACAGCTGTCCGGCCCGTATGCAGCTCGGTGGAGAAATAGGTCCTGGGCGCTTTCATGTCTGCTCCTCCTTTCCAAAGGGCAAGAGATGTTCTTCTACCCGTATATCGCCGGAGCGGGGGGAAATGTGACAGCCCCGGCCCATTTTCCCATCAGCCGGCGGCCGTGAGGGTCTGGATGTGCTCTGCCGTCAGACTCTGCCAGGGCAGCTCCAGCTCCGCCGCCCCGGCGAGGTACTCCTCCCGCCACTGGAGGTATTCGCTCTCGTCCACCGGGGAGAGCAGCCCGTATTCCGTGCCCATGTCCCGGTAGACGTAGTAGACGAAGCCGGTGCCGCTGGTGTCGGTGTCCGCCGGATAGTTCTGCGGCTGATAGTCCCGGCTCCAGGCGTCCACGGACCCCACATCTCTGTACAGGTCGCTTTCCGGATCGTAGACATAGAGGGTATAGGGCCAGAATCCCCCGGCCAGGCCCTGGTTGTGGGACCAGCCTGCCTGGATGGCGCCGTTGTCGTAGAAGGTCAGATTGGGGAATTCGGAGAACTGGAGGTGCAGTCTGCCGTTCTCGTCCGTGTCGTAGATGAGTGCCTGCATCCCCGCCACCATGTTGGCCGTGATGTATTGGATGACCAGCTCCTCCCGGCCGTCGCCGTCCACGTCGCAGACGGCAAATTGATTCTCCGTCATGGCCTCCCGCTCCGCCACGGTGCCGGTATAACCTGCCGGGTCGTTGATCTCTCCGGGCAGAAGGTTTTCGTCCAGCAGGGTGGTGAGCACCTGGGCGTAGAGGGTTCTGGCGTCCCGGTTCTCCTCCGTCACCGGGAGATCAGGCAGGGACACGGTGGGCAGCGGAGCGGAGACGGTAGGGGCGGACGGGGTATTGCAGGCCACCAGGGAGCCGAGCATGCTCACCAGCAGCAGGGCGCACACCAGAGGGAACACGCCCCGCCGCCGGGGGGCGGTGAAGAGGTCGTCCAGCCGACAGCGGAGAGCTTGCTGATTCGTGTGGAGCTCGGTGGAGAAATAGGTTTTGGGGGCGTTCATGTCAGCTCTCCTTTGCAAGATGGGAAGGAACTTTCAATCTGTCTCCGGGGTGAGGAGAAATGTGACGGCTTTCGTCAATATCCCTCGTCATCCAACGCCCAGCCGTCATTTCCGTCATTCTGGCGGAGCAGGATAAGGCTCCAGTCAAGGCGCTGTTCACCGGTATTCATCACCGCTGGTTCACCCGTCCAGGTCCAGTCGGCGAAGAGGACCATCACGTCCTCCGCCGCCGCGCCGTTGATGCTGCCCCGGCCATAGGTGAGATATTGCGTCTGCATCAGACTGAAATCCACTGGATCGAACCACAGGGAATCCAACTGGCGCTGAGAGTCGGATTGGATGAACACGGAGGCTGCGGTCTCCATGGCGGGGGAGAGATCGGCAAAATCGAAGCCCCAGGGGGTGTAGAGCTCCGGGTCCGGAATGGAGTCCATGGGGAAATACCAGCGTTGATTCAAAAGACGGGCCGCACGCTCGGTGTCGGCGTCGGTGGAGCTCCCCAGCAGGAAGGTGCGGGTGGGGTCCGGATTGCCGGTGGGGTAGCACAGGTAGATGTGGAGCCCCTCAGGGCTCTCCACCTGATTACTGGTGCCCGGGTCCTGATAGTGATAGGTCAGGGCCCAGGCCTCCACGGTGCGCCCCGTGTCGGTGTCGTCATAGGTGCCGGACAGGGTGAGGCCGGCGATCTGAAAGTCGGCGTTGCCGGCGACCTCTGTCGGGATCACCTGAGCCACGTAAGCACGGGCCATACCCACCGCCGGGTTGTCTTCCTGGAAGAGCCTGGTGTCCGCGTAGATCCACTGGGGCTCCGTCCCCAGGGCGGTGGCGGGGTCCCAGTCGCCCCGGATATAGAGGTCCAGGTTCCCCAGGGTGATGACCCCCTTCCGGTCGGCCCAGTAGTTCTGGTAGTCCGGGCTCCCGGGGGCTGCCGGCCAGGTCCAGGTCCACGTCCCGTCGGCGTACACCACCTCGCCGCCGCCGCAGGTGTCCACGCCCTGATAGGTGGTGACGGTGGTGCACAGCACGTGGAGGCCGTCGTCAGCGGACCAGGAGAGGGCGTCGCACTGGTCGCCGGAGAGAAAGACCGGTGTCCCGGTCAGCTCCCCGGTGGTCCCGTCGGCGGCCAGGAGCAGGAGATTCCCCAGACCTGCGGCGTGGGGGCCGCCGTCGTAGGAGAAGGCGCAGACCATGTCCCCGTTCGATGTGGTCTCCCACAGCAGCCCCCAGGACTCCCGCTCGTCCCGATCGTCCAGGACCTGGTCCAGGGCGGCGCCGACCAGGGTGTCGGGGTCGGGCGGAGCAGGTTCTTGCCGGCAGGACACCAGGGCGCCCAGGCAGACGGTGAGGCACAGGGCCAGAGCCAGCAGGCCGCCGCCCCGGCGCTTGCCGCCTGGGATGAACAGGTTATCCAGCCGGGCCTTCAGCAGGCGCTTTTCGCCCCGCAGCTCGCTGGAAAAGATGGTGTGAGGGGCCTTCATTTTCGTCCCTCCTTCAGCTCGTCCAGGTAGCGTTGGAGCTCGTCCACCTCGGCGTCGTCCAGGTCGCCGCCCCGGGCCAGGGAGGCCACGAAGCGTTTTAAGGACTTGCCAAAAACCTTGTCCAGCACGGCGCTGCTCTCAAAGGAGAGGTAGTCGGCCTGGGATACCAGAGGGGTGTACCAGTTGGCCTTTCCCCGCTTTTCGCAGGAGACAAAGCCCTTTTCAGCCAGACGGGAGAGGTAGGTGTTGATGGTGTTGGCGGCCCAGCCCCGGTCCCGCAGAGCCTCCTCCAGATCGGAGCGGGCGGCGCCCCCCTCACAATTCCATAGGGCCTTCATGACCTCCAGCTCGGTATCGGGCAGACGTTTCATAGGCTGCCTCCTTTCTACTTCAATTGTAGTTGTTCTGTCTATATACTACATTTGAAGTGGATTGGAGTCAAGTTACAGTGTGGTGACAAAATGTAAAACCGCCGACCTTCCGTGTTGGGAAGATCGGCGGTCGATTTCAGATGACTTCAGGATTTGGAGGAGAGAGCGGCGTCCTCGGGGGCGAGGCCGGCCCGGGCGATGCCCCGGCGGAGCCAGTTGCCCCGGGCGTAGTAGATGATGTAGAGGATGGAGGTGACAGTCCAGCTGATGGGATAGCTCACCAGCACGGTCTCCAGCACGGGGAAGTGGGGCAGGACCAGCAGCACCCACAGCACCCGCAGCACGCATACGCCGCTGCAGGTGAGGAGCATGGGCTTGAGGGAGTCGCCGGTGCCCCGGACAGCGCCGGAGAAGATCTCGATGCATACGAAGGTGGCATAGAATGGGGCGGTGAACCACATGACGTGGTGGCCCAGCTCGATGACGGCGGTATCGTTGGTAAAGAGCCGCAGCAGGGCGGGGGCGGCGCCGCAGAAGAGGATGCTGACCACGGCAGTGACCGAGAAGGTTAGCGCCAAACAGACCAGCACGCCCTTCTTGACCCGGTCGTACTTCCGTGCGCCGAAGTTCTGGCTCACGAAGGTGGTGATAGACACGCCGAAGGCGCCGGAGATGAGCCAATAGAAGGAGTCCACCTTGCCGAAGGCGGTCCAGGCGGCCACGGTGACGGTGCCGAAGGAGTTGATGCAGGACTGGAGGACCATGTTGGAGATGGTGTACATGTTGGACTGGACACCGGCGGGCAGACCGATACGGACGATGGCGGCCAGCTTATCCTTATGGAAGCGGATCTCCCTGGGGACCACGGAGTAGACGGTGCCGGGGCGAAGCAGGGAGACGGCCACCAGCACGGCGCTCACCACCTGGGACAGGACGGTGGCCAGGCCCACGCCCAGCACGGCCAGGTCCAGGATCACCACGAAGAAGAGGTCCAGCACGATGTTGGTGAGGCAGGCGGCCATAAGGAAGTAGAGGGGGCGGCGGGTGTCGCCGATGGCCCGGAGGATGCTGGCGCCCATGTTGTAGATGAAGGAGGCGATGGAGCCGCAGAAGTAGACGCGCAGGTAGGTGATGGCGTAGGTCATCACGTCCTCGGGGGTGCCCATCAGGCCCAGCACCGGGGCGGAGACCAGCAGGCCGACGGCGGTTACCACCACGCCGGCGGCCAGAGCCAGGGCAATGCCGGTGTGGACGGCCTCCCGCAGCTGGTCGCCCTGGCGGGCGCCGTAGTACTGGGCGATGACCACCGTGGCGCCGGAGGAGAGACCCACGAAGAGGTTCACCAGAAAGTTGATGATGACCGCTGTGGGGCCGCCCACGGCGCCAAGGGCGGCGGTGCCCACGAAGTTGCCCACAATGATGGCGTCCACCGTGTTGTAGAGTTGCTGGAAAAAGGTGCCCAGCAGAATGGGGAAGAAAAAGGAGAGCAGAGGCTTGAGAATGGACCCTTCTGTGATCTGATTCTGCACAGCAGCGCACCTTCCTTACAAAAAGTCCAAGAAGAAGGGAAAAGGACCCCACCCGATCCAGGGGATCGGATGGGGCAAGGCAACTATAACAGGTTCTGGCCGTTGATGTCAAGATGGAAGGTGAGCTGGAAGAACTCCGCTGCCTTCCGGCAGAGGATCATCCGCTGGAGAAAGATCTCAAAGTAGTCCATGACGGGACACACCTGGGTGTTGATGGAGAGTGTCAGGGTGAAGGTGCCCGCCTCCCGGTCCAGCCGGGTCACCGACTGCTCCACGGCATAGTTGACCCGGTCGTGGATGTCGAAGCTGGCCAGGTCCTTGTTCCGCACCCGGCTTCGGCGCACGTCGGTCTTGTCGGCCAGGATGAGGGCGGCGGCCACGGCGTTTACCGGGTAGGCGGTGGAGTCGTCGTGGTGGCCGATGGCGGTGATGACGGCGGCCACATCGGTGGGGGACATGCCCATCTTGTCCAGGATGCGGAAGGCCATCACCGCGCCGGTCTGGGCGTGGTCGTTGCGGTTGACCACGTTGCCGATGTCATGCATGAAGGCGGCGATACGGCAGAGCTCGATGGTGTGCGCATCGTAGCCCAGATCCCGCAGCAGGTCGCCGGCGATGGCGGCGCACCGGCCCACGTGGGCGTAGCTGTGCTCGGTGAAGCCCAGTGCCAGCAGGGAGGCGTCGGCCTGGGTGATATAGGTCCGGATCTCCTGGGACTGTTTGATGTCCTCATAGGTCACTGCCATGGGGACCACGCTCCTTTCCAATGGCCCGCCGGACTTGCCTTCTCCACCGGCGGGGGGTATAATGTGGAAAATCGTACATCCGCCTGCTGGCGGAGGGAGGGAAACGCCAATGATCCGAAAAGCAACTGCCGACGACCTGGAGGCCGTATCCGCCATCTATGAGGCGGTGCTGGACCGGGAGGAGGCCACCGGCTGCCGCTGGACCAACTGGGAGCGGGGGGTGTACCCCTGCCGGGCCACGGCGGAGAAGGCTCTGAAGGAAAAAACGCTCTATGTGGCAGAGGTGGGAGGCACCATTCTGGGCTGTGCCAACCTCAACCATGTCCAGCCGCCGGAGTACGCAAAAATTCCATGGACGGTGGAGGCCAAGCCCAAAGAGGTGCTGGTCATCCACACCCTGTGTATCCACCCCGACGCCGCCGGTGGTGGGCTGGGGCGGCGGTTCGTGGCCTATGCCGAGGGACTGGCGGTGGGCAAGGGGTGCCGGGCCATGCGGCTGGACACCTATGAGGGGAACGACCCCGCTGCCGCCTTCTACCCCAAGCTGGGCTACCGCCTGGCGGGAGAGACGGAGTTCTTCTTCGAAGGTTTCCGGCGGGAAACCCTCATCTGCTTTGAAAAGGACCTCGCCAAAGGGAAATAAAGAGGGCGCAAAGACGACCGGAGAGGGGAGCCCACCCTTCCGGCCGTCTTTTTTCGTTATTCCGCCATGGGAGTGGGGCCCATAGCCTCGTGGAGCTCGGGCATAATGGCTCCGTGGAAGAAGCGCTCGGCATAGTGGTGGAGCTCCTCCAGGGTGCCGGGCACCTTGTCGGCGGTCAGGTTTCCGGTGCGGGAGAGATCCCCGTCCAGGATGAACTTGGGTTCGGGGTCCTGCTTGCCGCCGTTGATGAGACCGGGACCGGCGTGGATCTTCAGGCGCACGCCCTCCTCCAGGGCGATCTCGGTGTCCAGGGAGGAGCGGCCCACCTTGGTCTCGTCCACGTCGGGCTCGCCCAGGATGCCCAGGTAGGGGGAGCGGATCAGGTCATCCCAGAGGAGATCCGTAAGACCCAGCCGCTTTTTGGAGATGGCGTTGAGGTAGCGCAGGCCCACCCGCTGGAAGAAGGCGGGCTGATAGACCTGGATGAACTGAGCCAGGGGCTTGTCCAGCCGCAGGGCGAAGTCCTCCCAGTTGGTGTAGCGCAGGGTGGAGAGGGCGATAAAGTCCTTGGTGAGGTTGATCTTCCACAGCCCGTCGGTGGAGACGAAGTTGTGGTTGGCGATAGGGGGCTGGGGCTCCACCTTGGGATTGGGACCGCCGGCCCCCACGATCTTGGGAGGGGCCTGCTCTTTCCGCACGGCGTACCGGGGGAAATCTTGGCGGATGGCCTCCTGAAAATCGGCGGGCTCCTCGCTGTTGATGGTGAGGATGGTGGGGAACCGCAGTTGGCAGATGACCTCGATGAGGGGGCTGCGGGCATATTGATAGCGCTGATACTCTGAAAACAGCATAGTGTTTGCTCCTTCCCAAATGCCTCCAACCGGCGGAGGCGTTTCCTCTTTATTGTAAATGCTGCGCCACGGTCTGTCAATGACCCGTCACCCTTTGCAGAGATTGGGAATAGGATGGGCCAGACGGAACATGGAGGGGAGAAACATGAGGAACGAGTGGAACATCTGGGTGGTAGGCGGCGATCTCCGACAGGTCCGGCTGGCCCAGCTCCTGTGCGAGGAGGGACACACGGTACATACCTGGGCCCTGGAGGAGGCGGAAGGGGTGCCGGAGCCGGCGGCCGACCTCACCGGGGCAAAGCTGGCCGACTGTGTGGTGCTGCCCCTGCCGGCGGCGGGAGAGGACGGACGGCTCAATACCCCATTCTCCGCCCAAAAGCCGGAGCTGGCCACGGTGCTGGACGCCCTGCGGCCTGGGCAGGTGGTGTGCGCCGGCCGGGCGTCGCCGGAGCTGACGGCCCTGGCGGAGGCGCGGCAGCTCCGGCTCTTCGACTACTTCCGCCGGGAGGAGCTGGCGGTGGCCAACGCCGTACCCACCGCATTAGTGATAAGACACACAAAACCGGGTTCCCGTACGGAGACCAGGTTTTACTGCGTTCAAAGGAGTGCGGCAATCACAGATATAGGAAGCCGAAATTGAACGCAGCTGTTTTCCTTGCTGTCCATCCAAAGAAGCAAGATGCCGGATCAGAACGCATAGGATGCTATTGCGGTAAAATTTCACTTCTCCCTTAAACAGATTTCTAATAGCCTAAAGGGACGTAGAAGGCATTTTAGAATTTCCATTTCAGTGGCAGCATAGTCAATTTACCTCAGAAAATGGTGGAGCGCGGCTTTCTGAAGCGGTGCGGCTTAAACATTCAGGTGGAGTGTACCACAATCATTTCTGATATATGCAAGCGCAGGAAGGAGGGACGGACCGTGGAAGATCAAGTCAGGAACGCACTGCTGCGGGCGCTTCTCGAGGCCGGGATGATCACTCCGGCGGAGTACCATGAACTTCGGAAATAAGAGGGCCTTGCGGGTGGCGGCATATTGCCGGGTGTCCACAGAGAAAGAGGACCAGCGGAATTCGCTGGCTGCCCAGCAAAGGTTTTTTCAAAGCTACATCCAGCAGAGACCGGAGTGGGAGCTGGTGGGGATCTTCGCTGATGAAGGTCTCTCCGGAACTTCGGTCAGGCGGAGGCCTCAATTCACCGAGATGCTCCAGCGGGCCATGGGCGGAGAAATCGATCTGATTGTGACCAAGGAGGTCTCCCGCTTTGCCCGCAACACAGTGGACACCCTTCAGATCACTCGCCAGTTGAAAAATCGTGGGGTACGGGTCCTGTTCCTCAACGACAATATCGACACTGGTGACAACGATGGTGAATTTCGCCTGACCATCATGGCCAGTGTGGCCCAAGAGGAGAGCCGGAAGGTATCTGAGCGCACCCGCTGGGGACAACTCCAGGCCATGCGGCGCGGGGTGGTTTTTGGCAACAACTCCATTTACGGTTTCCAGTTGAAAAATGGCGCATTGACGGTGGAGCTGGAGCAGGCCGCTGTGGTGAAGCGAATTTACCACAAGTTCCTGGTGGAGCGGAAGGGTACCCACGCCATCGCCCGTGAACTGACCCAGGAGGGAGTACACCCGCCACTGCGGCCTGTGGGGGGATGGTCCTCCACCATGGTACTGCGTATCCTGCGAAACGAGAAATACTGCGGAGATCTTCTGCAAAAAAAATTCGTTACCACCGACCATCTGACCCACCGCAAGGTGATGAACCGTGGGGAGGAGGAACAGTTCTGCCTTCGAAATCACCATGAGGCCATCATAAGCCGAGAGGAGTTTCAGAAGGTGCAGGTGGAACTGGCCAAAAGGGCGGGAATGGTGCAGGAGAAGCGTAGATTCTCCGCCAGGTATTGGTATTCTGGAAAAATAAAATGTGGCTGCTGTGGGAAGAGTTTCATCTGCAAGCGAACCCGTCGGGCAAATGGGGAGGAATATATCCGCTTTGTATGCCGCGGACATCTGGACGGTACAGGAAAATGCGCCATGCGGGCGGTAAATGGGCGGCTAATCTTCGCGGTGGCCAGGCATGTGTTGAGCCAGCTGCCGCTGAACGGCGCAGGCCTGATTGACCAGTTGATGGAAGACCTGAAAGCCCTGCGCAACGCTGGAGACGACGGAATCCGGGAACTGGGCAAAATCGAGCGGGCGCTGGAGCGGCAAATGAACAGGAAAGACCGGGCGCTGGAGGCCTGGCTGGACGGAACGCTCAGTCAGACGGATATGACCCGCCTGGTGTCCCGCTGTGAGGAAGAAATGTCGAGACTCAATCAACATGCGGAAAAGCTAGAGAGCAGGCGCGCGGGGACCCGGCGAGCGGAGGAGTGGGTTCAGGAGACCCGAACCCTGTTGGAGCAGGAACTGGAAGGTGGAGAGGCCGTCCTGGGGGAGCTGATTCAGGGCATTACGGTGAACCAAGAGGATTTTCTGGTGGACGTGACAGGATTTCCGGTGCGATTTCGCGTAAAGGCTGCATGGGAGAGAACAGGCGGAGATGACCGCATCCGAATCCTGGAATGCGCTCTGATTCAATAAGTGATATTTTTGGACTATTTTATCAAAAAACGACACTCATTGCCTGCGGAAACCATTGCACTGTGGAGCCGCCTGCTTTTCATAATTTCTGATTCGGCGCTTCAAAATGCTTCAAACGAAAAACAACATGACGGATCTGATCGCTGACTCTGCACATCTGTACCAGTGTTCCGGCGTAGAGTGGAGCTTTTCCCGGTATTTGGATGGACAAAATTGACCAATAGAATAAAACCGATGTCCCTGCTCCCGGCACTATATTACGGAAGAGATGCACCGGCAGTTGGCTGGCAGTGCCAGAGCACCACGTTCCACGGGAGGTAATATGCTTGCATTTCTGGTAGCATTTGTGTAAAATGAATAAAAAAGAGGCGCTTTCCCGATGAAATACATTTCCTTTTTTCAGTTCCTCCGCCGCTGTCTCCTGATGGACGCGGAGGTGCACCTGCTGCCCCAGGCAGTGAAAAAACAGCTGGAAAGGTCGAGAGCAAGGGATGGAACAGGAAGAGCTGACCACATTGATCCAGCGCGCCCGCCAAGGGGATCCGGACGCCCAAGACACCCTGGTGCGGAAGGTCCAGGATAGGGTCTATTACCACTGTAAAAAGATGTTGAACACGGAGGATGCCGCCCAGGATGCCACCCAGGACGTGCTCATCGCCATGCTCACCAACCTAGACAAGCTGAAGGAGCCGGCAGCCTTTTGGGGCTGGGTGAACGGCATCACCGCCAACCGATGCCGGCACCTGCTCAGCGCTCCCCATAAGGAGTGGCAGATTCCCGAGGACGACGCGGGTAACTCCATGTTGGATGACCTGGAGAACCTGGACGAGACCCTGATGCCGGAGGCGGCCCTGGACGACGCCGAGACCCGGCGGATGATCCTGGATCTGGTGGATGCTTTGCCGCCGGAGCAGCGCCTGAGCGTGCTGTTTTACTACTACGACGAGATGAGTGTCAAGGACATTGCCCAGACCATGGACGTCAGCGAGGGGACGGTGAAGAGCCGCCTCAATTACGCCCGGAAAAGCATCAGGCAGGGCGTGGAGGCGTACGAGCGGAAGGGCGTCAAGCTATACAGCGTCAGTCCTTTCCTGCTGCTGGTATTCTACTTACGGCAGGAGGCGTCTGCCTGCGTGCTGGAAGATACAGCCGCCGCTGCTATGGCCGCCCAGGCTGTGGCCCAGGCCGGGGCAGCCGCTGTGGAGGGCACCGGAGGTGCTGCGGTCGGGACCAGTGCCGCGGCGGGAGTTTCAGCGGCAGGAACGGCAACAGCCGGGCTTTCCACCAAGCTGGTCGCCGGACTGGTGGCCGCCGTCATCCTGGTGGGCGGCGGTGCGGTGGGGATCTCCGTACTGATGGGCGGGGACAGCCCGGAGGAGTCAGCGCCGCCCCTACAGGAGGAGGTTCAGGCGGCGGAGGACACCTCCTTTGGGGCCCTCCACGGCTTCACCATCGTGGAGCCCCAACCCTATGAGGACCTGCCGCTGACTGCCGTCTGCGGGGATGACGGCCTGGTGGTCCTCTCCTCCTCGGGCAGCCTGACCCAGCCGGAAATCACCGTCAGCCAGCCGGACGGGGAGGGCTATGTGACCTATACGATTCGCTGTACCAACACCGCCCAGGTCGTCCTGGGGGGCGCTGAGGACACCTCCCTGGCCCTCACGCTCTTTTCCCAGGAATATAGTTTCTACGACTGGTATACTGGCCGGCTCTATTTCCCTGACCGGCGGGAGGACGATGGAGGCGAGGCCCTGGCCGTGGGTGAGGCCCAGGTGGAGCACGATGGGGAGACCTTCTCCCTTTCCTATGAGAAGCGCTGGACCAGTGGCGTGGACTACGGCGACTGGCGCGAGAGCAGCCAGCCCGGCCTGGAACGTGAGATCACCATCGACGCCTTTCAGGAGGAGATCTACACCATGCGGGCCCCGGAGGACTACGACGGGGTGCTCCTGGGGGTCAACATCGTGGACCCGCCCGACCCGGAGCGGGTCATCCAGGCGGAGTGGGATCTGGAGACCGACGCCCCCGACCACTTTATATTTCTCCGGCTCAGCGATCATCAGTGATCCCATGTTCGGGGGAAAAGCATACAGGCGGGCCTGCCCGGGGGAAGGTGGACAAGCTGCCTGTGCCGTTTTTGGGCAAATAAAAAATTCTGCCAACGCACGAAAAAATTTTTTAATTTATAAAACCGAAAGGGACTGGGCCGGCACTATATCACAGAACAAAGCGCCGGAGACGCGAAAAAGATAGCCAGAGAGGAGGAGGCCCGCGGGACACTTGGAACGGCGGAAAGCCCGCCGCGGGCGAAGGCGTGTGACCAGAGAGGAATTTCGGGAGGAGCGGAAGCGGGACATGGATTCCGCGTATGGGGAGGCAAAACGGGAAGCATGGCGGAAAAAGGAGCGGGGCAAGCCCTTCCGGGACCTGGGCACTACCGCAACCCTGTTCTCCGCCCTGGCTGCCATGCGCCCTGGCCGCTCCTCTGCCGCCCGCCCCGGTGGTCATCCTGGCGCTTGTTCAAAACGGGAAGGGGGCACTGGCCACTGTCAAGTGTTGCAGCCTACTGATCGTCTGGCCGGGGCCACATGGTACCTCCCGGGGTGTGGTCCTGGTCCCCCTTGGGTGAGCCTGCGCCGACCGTACCTCTCCAGAGGGGCGGCCGCGTCCTGATTCCGACATTTCCATCCACAGATACATCCCGGCTGTTCGATTCCAGCCCCTCCGGACGGGAACCGGAAAAATGAACGAAAAGGAGTGCCAATGATGAAACAGAAATTTTTCTCACGCGTGTCCGCCCTGGCGGCCTGCCTGTCCCTGGCCCTGGCCGTCCCCGCGATGGCATATACGGAGTACTATGAATTTCCCGGTGTGGGTTATTATTTTGATCCCGGGACCGGGATTATGGATTTTGCAGAGGTTACTTCCAGCGAACCCCATGCGCTTACGATCCCCGCCACGATCGACGGTGCGCCGGTCCGGCATATTGAAGTAATCATCGGAGCGCCCACACTGACTAGCATTACCATCCCTGAGGGGGTCGTCTCCCTGGGAGGGTCGGCGTTTGCCATGATGGGTGAAGGGGAGACCCTGACGGAGGTGATTCTCCCCAGCAGCCTCACGGAGCTGGGCGATGGGGCCTTTTATAATTGTGATAATCTGGTGCGGGTCACCCTGAGCAACAATATCACCACCCTCGGGTATCAGACCTTTTACGACTGCGACGCGCTGCCTACCGTCACCCTTCCGGACAGCATTACCACGATTGAAAAAAAGGCGTTTGAAGACTGCAATGCTCTGACCACCATCTCCTTGCCGGCAAACCTCACCACCATTCAGGACAGGGCATTCAGAAACTGCGAGGCACTGACCAGCATTACCATTCGAGGCAGTCTTACCACCATCGGGAAGGAGGTCTTTGTGGGCTGTAAAAATCTAACCGATGTGTACTACTACGGCACTCCGGAGCAGTGGGCCCAGATCGAGATCGGAGCGGGCAACACCAACCTGAAGAACGCCACCATCCACTACGTGGTGCCCGTGGCCGGCTTTACCGACGTGAGCTCCGGTGATTACTACGCCCAGGCGGTGCAGTGGGCGGTGGACCATAAGGTCACCACCGGCACCGGCGCCAACACCTTCTCCCCGGCCAACACCGTCACCCGGGCTGAGGCTGTGACCTTCCTGTGGCGTGCCGCCGGGTCCCCCGCACCCGCTTCCGCCGCCTCCCCCTTCACCGACGTGACCGACCCCAACGCCTACTACTATAACGCCGTCCTCTGGGCCGCCGAGCAGGGCATCACCGGCGGCGTGGGCGACGGGACCTTCGGCCTCGCCGCCACCCTGTCCTACGACCAGATATTCACCTTCCTGGGCCGAGCCGCCGGAGCCGACCTGAGCGGGAGCGACTGGTCGGCCGCCGCGGTGAGCTGGGCCCAGAGCAGCGGCCTGACCGAGGGCCTGAGCTTTACAGCCACCGCCAGCTGCCCCCGGTCCGATGTGGTCTATTGCCTGTGGAAGCAGCTGGCCTGACGTTCCACAGATAGAAGAAGCGGCAGATGATCTGCCGATCAGAACGGGGGTTCACCATGAAAAAACGGACAAAAAGACTTCTCCCCCTCCTGCTGGCTGTGGTTTTGCTGGCAGGAACCTTGCCCGCCAGGGCGGCGGGCGCTGCCGGGAAGGCCTCCCTGGCCGCCGGCAGTTATCTGAGCGCCTATATCAATGACGCCGGCGAGCTGTATACCTGCGGCCTGAACAGCTCCTATCAGCTGGGCTACGAGCAGACCAACACCGACACCACCCTCTCCGGCATCGGCACCTCCGATAAAAATACCGGGGTGCAGAACGAATTCGCCAAGGTGATGGACGATGTGGCGGCGGTGGACTTCGGCTGGAACCAGGTCGCCGCCATCAAGACCGACGGCTCCCTGTGGATGTGGGGCAGCAAATTCGCCAGCCAGCTGGGCAGCGCGGAGGACGGCTACCAGACCACCCCCAAAAAGGTCATGGACGATGTGGCCCAGGTGAGCTGCGGCGGCAACTTCACCGCTGTGGTCAAGACCGACGGCTCCCTGTGGACCTGGGGCTACGGCTATAACGGCACTCTGGGCAGCGGCACTGAGACCGACAGCGCCGGTCCCCAAAAGATCATGGACAACGTGGCTATGGTGAGCTGCGGTGCCGACTTTGCCGCCGCCGTCAAGACCGACGGTTCCCTGTGGACCTGGGGCTCCAACCGGGCGGGCCAGCTGGGCTTTGAGCCGGTGAAGACCGGCTCCGGCGCCTTTGCCAGCACCAAGCCTCAGCTCACCCCCAAGAAGGTCCTGGACAGCGGCGTGGCCTATGTGGAGTGCGGCAACTCCTGCCTGGCCGTCATCAAGACCGACGGCTCCCTGTGGACCTGTGGAGGGAACAGCGAGGGCACCCTGGGCAACGGCACCAAAGAGGCCACCTATGTCCTGGGCAAGATCCTGGATGACGTAGTCCAGGTGTCCATCTCCCTGAACAGTACCCCCACCGCCTATGCTGTCAAGACCGACGGTACGCTCTGGGCCTGGGGTTCCAACAACTCCGACTACCTGGGCTTTGACGGCGGCAACGACACCCGTGGCGGCTGGCCCATCCAGACCGTCCCCGTCAAACTGCTGGACGGCGTGGCCGCCGTGAGCACCGGCGGCATCCACACCATCGCCCTCAAAACCGACGGCTCCCTGTGGGCCTGGGGCTATGACAACTACGGCGCCCAGGGCCGGGGCACCAACATCAGCACCTGCTATGCCCCCAGCAAGGTACTGGACGGTCTGACGGCCTCCACCGCGGAGGAGACCACCTCCACCGACCAGCCCTCCATCGACCCGGCGACCGGCTTCACCGACGTGAGCAGCACCGACTACTATGCCGACGCGGTGGCCTGGGCGGTGGAGGAAGGGGTCACCCAGGGCACCGGCAACGGCGCCTTCTCCCCCAAGTCCACCGTTACCCGGGCTGAGGCGGTCACTTTCCTGTGGCGGGCTGCCGGGTCCCCGGCGCCTAAGACTTCCGCCTCCTCCTTCTCCGACGTCACCGACCAAAACGC
>NZ_CALXEE010000009.1 GCF_944387245.1 uncultured Intestinimonas sp.
CCTTTCCAAGGCCAGTATAAGGGGTAAAGCCGGTTTACAGTCAAGCCTTTTTCGCAAAAAACAGGCTGAAGGGCAAAAAAAGTCCGCCGCAAATAACTGCGGCGGACTCTTTTCACGTTACACCCGCACCGGGGGCAGGGCGGCGATCACGGCCTCCGCCATCAGGCGGTGGCCCTCCGCGTCCGGGTGGAGGCCATCCAGATAGTGTGTCCGGCCCTCCGGGGGCAGGAGACCGGGGACGGCAAAGTCCACCGTTTTGAACCCGAAGGCTTTGGCAAAGGCCGCCACCCACTCCCGATAGGAAGCAAAAACAGGGGCCAGCTTTTGATAGTCGGTGAGGGCCAGCCAGGGCTCCGGGATGCCCTCGGCGTACACCGGCGGCGGCAGGGCGATCATGGGCCGGACACCGGCGGCCACCGCCTGGTTGGCCATGGCGGTCAGATTGAGCCGGGCGGAAGCGTCGCTGCCCCCGAAGATAATGTCGTTGGCACCCCCCAACAGAAGGACCCGGTCCGGCTTCTCGCCCAGCACGTCCCGGCCGAACCGGGAGAGCATGCCGCCGGTGGTGTCCCCGTTGATGCCCCGGTTCACCAGGGTGTGGCCGGTGGCGGCCGCCGCACGGCTCACCCAGCAGTCCTTTCTGGGGACGCCGTAGCCGTAGGTCAGGCTGTCCCCCAGGCAGACGAGCTTCACTTCTTCAGCGCCAGAGCGGCCTTGACCTTGGCCACGATGCCGTCGGCGGTGAGGCCGTAGGCGGCCAGCACCTCGGCGGCCTTGCCGGAGCGGCCGAATACGTCCTCCACCCCGTGGCGGACCACCGGCACCGGGCAGACCCCGGAGAGGTATTCGGCCACGGCGGAGCCTAGGCCACCCACGATGGTGTGCTCCTCGGTGGTGACAATGCACCCGGTCTCCCGGGCCGCCTTGAGGACCAGCTCCTCGTCCAGGGGCTTTACGGTGTGCATGTCGATGACCCGGGCCTGGATGCCCTCGCCGGCCAGGGTGTCGGCGGCCTTCATGGCCTCCTGGACCATGAGACCCACGGCGATGATGGTGACATCGCCGCCATCCCGGAGGGTAACGCCCTTGCCCAGCTGGAAGGAATAGCCGGGCAGGTCCCCGGTCAGGTCCTCCACGGCGGAGCGGCCCAGGCGCAGGTAGGCGGGGCCGTCGTAGTCCATCAGGGCCTTGACGGCGGCCTTCATCTCGGTGCCGTCGCAGGGGCAGCACACCACCATGCCGGGAATGGCCCGCATGACAGCCATGTCCTCACAGGCCTGGTGGGTGGCGCCGTCCTCACCCACGGAGAGGCCGCCGTGGGAGCCCACCACCGTCACGTTGAGGTGGGGATAGGCGATGGAGTTGCGGACCTGCTCAAAGGCCCGGCCGGCGGCAAACATGGCAAAGCTGGCAGCAAAGGCCTTCTTGCCCGCGGCGGCCAGACCGGCGGCCACGCTCATCATGTTGCCCTCGGCGATGCCCATGTTGAAGAACCGGTCGGGGTAAGCCTTGGCGAAGCCCTTGGTCATGGTGGAGCCGGAGAGGTCGGCGTCCAGGACCACCAGGTCGGGGTACTGTCCGCCCAGCTCTACGAGCGCGTCACCGTAGGCGGCGCGGGTGGCGATCTTCTCTCCCATCTTACTTCCCCTCCAATTCCGCCAGGCCGGCGTTGAGCTCGGCCATGGCCTTTTCAAACTGCTCGTCATTGGGCGCCTTGCCGTGCCAGCCCGGATCATTCTCCATGAAGGAGACCCCCTTACCCTTGACGGTGTGGGCCAGAATCATGGTGGGCTTGCCCTTGCAGGCGGCCGCCTGCTCCAGGGCGGCGGCGATGGCGGCATAGTCGTGGCCGTCCACCTTGAGCACGTTCCAGTTGAAGGCGGCGAATTTGGCGTCCAGGGGCTCGGAGGGCATGACGTCGGCGGTCTTGCCGTCGATCTGGAGGCCGTTGACATCCACAAAGGCACACAGGTTGTCCAGGTGGTACTTGGCGGCGGCCATGGCGGCCTCCCACACCTGGCCCTCCTCCACCTCACCGTCGCCCAGGACGGTGTAGACCCGCCAGTCGGCCTTGTCCAGCTTGCCGGCCAGGGCCATGCCCACGGCGGCGGAGATCCCCTGGCCCAGAGAGCCGGTGGACATGTCTACACCCGGGACGTGGCGCATGTCGGGGTGGCCGGACATATGGCCCTTGATGGAGCGGAACAGCTTGCAGTCCTCCACGGGGAAATAGCCACGGAGGGCCAGCATGGCGTAGAGGGCAGGGGTGCAATGGCCCTTGGAGAGGACGAAGCGGTCCCGGCCGGGATCGGCGGGAGCCTCGGGGGCCACCTTCATGGTATGGAAATAGAGGGTGGTCAACAGGTCCATCACGGACAGGGAGCCGCCGATGTGACCGGAACCCGCGGTGTGGACCATGTCCATGGCCAGGATACGGGCGCGCTGTGCGGTCACGGCCAGCTCATGAGCGCGGGTCTGTTCCATTGGGATCATCCTTTCTTTCGGCGCCGCCGGATGCGGCCGCCGTTCTTTCTTACCCTAGTATAATTCATGCTCCGCTCCGGCGCAAGGCCCATCCCGCGCAGGAAAGACTTGCGTCTTGGTTCGACTCATGGTATAGTACGGATATCCTATCCATTACAGGAGGTATTTAAGATGACCCGTTTTTCTCACCGCGTCCTGGCTACCGCCACCGCGCTGACGGTGCTGAGCACCGGCGCTTCCGCGTTTGCCGCCGAGGCCGCTGACTCCGCCGCCCCTGAGGCTGCCGCCAGTGCCATCGCCGTGCAGCTCAACGGCCAGGCCCTCTCCTTCACCGACGCTGTTCCCCAGGTGAAGGACGAGCGCACCTTCCTCCCCTTCCGGGCCGTGTTTGAGGCCATGGGCGCCGAGGTGAGCTATGACGCCGCCACCAACCAGGTCTCCGCTACCCGCGGCGGCACCACCGTCACCATGACCCTGGGCTCCACCGAGGCCACCGTCACCGCCGACGGTGTCTCCACCACCCTCACTATGGACGTGGCCCCCTACGCCGCCGACAACCGCACCTATGTCCCCGTCCGCTTTGCCGCCCAGGCCTTCGGCTGCGCCGTGGGCTGGGACCAGGACGACAGCACCGTCATCCTGGTGGACACCCAGAAGCTCCTGGAGGACGCCAAGGCCGACCACACCTATACTTATCTGGACAAGTACCTGGCCTACAATGATCAGTTCATGACCGGCAACTGGGAGATGAAGGCTGACTTCAACGCCGCCCTCACCGTGCTGGGCATGGGCCCCGCCACCCTGGAGGGCACCCTGAACGGCATCAGCGCCGGCTCCACCCAGCTCTCCGCCACCATGAACATGAAGCTGGACGTCCAGGCCCTGCTGGAGGGCATCGCCGCCATGACCGACACCGCCTCTGAGGTGGACGCCGAGACCGCCGACCTGCTGGCCTCCCTGAAGACCGACGGCATCGACATGGAGATCCGCGGCGACATGGCCACCGGCGTCCTCTACTTCAAGATGTCCGGTGACGCCCTGGCCACCGCCGGCATCCCCGCCGACACCTGGATCTCCATGGACCTGGGCGCTCTCTACGGCACCATGGGCGTTGACTACGCCTCTCTCCTGGACGTCTCCAAGAACCTGGACGCCGCTGCCCTGCTCCAGACCGCACTGAGCAGCACCACCCTCACCGACAAGGACACCGACTATGCCGCCGTCTCCGCCCTGGTGGAGGGCGTGGCCAAGTTCCTGGCCGACGACTCCTTCGTGCAGGACGGCGACAACTACACCACCACCTACACCCTGGATCAGGACGGCTCCGACGCCTCCATCTCCTTCACCCTGCTGATGAAGGATGACGCCGTGGTGGGCTATGACCTGAACATGAAGGCCGCCGCCGGCGCTGCCGACGAGTCCGGTACCCCCGCCATGACCATGGACATGAAGGCCGGCATGGACGCCGACAACAACATGACCGTCTCCATGACCCTGGACACCAGCACCATGCTGGACATGAGCCTGGAGATGACCGGCAGCTACACCGCCACCGACAAGGCCCCCGAGCTCACTCCTCCCGCCGACGCCACCGTGATCCCCTATGAGCAGCTGCTCACCGGCGCCGCCGAGCAGGCCTGAGCACTACCCCCGGAAAGTAAAATCAGCCCTCCCCGCCATGGGGAGGGCTGATTTTTTATGCCGCTCGGGGCCGCGGCACCGGCCGGAGCCGTGGCTCCTGCCGGGCGGTCTGAAAGGCGGCGGGGTCGGGGTGCAGGCGGAGAAGCTCCGCCACGGCGCACACCTTGTCCACACAGCTCACCACCAGGGACTCCAGGTAGCGGTAAGGCCGCAGGGTCAGTGGCCACATGTGCTTGACGATGATATCCCGCTCCTTCTCGTTGAGGGAAAAGAAGGTCTGGGCGTTCCGCAGGGCCGTCTTGGGGTGCTCGGTTCCGTGCCACTTGCCGTTGGGCGCTTTCTGGCTGGTCCAGTCATAGAGGTAGAGGTCGTGGAGCAGTCCGCCCCGGGCGGCGGCGCAGGCGTCCAGGCCGATCCACAGGCACACCCGCCAGCTCCAGTAGGACACCCACACGCTGTGGTGGAAGCAGCTGAAGCCCTTTGCGTGCTGGGGCAGCCGCTCCATGGCCCGGACGGCCGGATGGTCCATCAGGTCATCTACCGCGGTCAGATAAGTCTCATATTCAAAAAAGGTCCACATATGCGGTCCCTCCTTTTTTCGTTTTCCATAGCATACCCCATCTTCTTTGGAAAACCCTTTTCCCGGGATTAAGAATTCCTTACGGTACGCGGAAAAAACAGAAAACGAGTTTTAGCACTCTGATATCGAGAGTGCTAATATTTACAATTTAGACATATTTTTTTGTATATTTGTTCACAGTGCAGGGCGTATACTAGGTCCAGAAACAAAGAGAAAGGGTTGGTTCCCAAGGGAATGTGACCCTGGAAAGAGGATGGTTTTCATGGCAGACGCAAGATTCTAGCAATTTATTTCCACGACTGCTAACGCGACCTGATCTTTGAAAGGAGCCTTTGATATGTTTGGTATGATCCCCTTTGAGCGCAGTGATGATAACTTTTTCGACCTGTTTGATAATTTCGAGCGTAAGTTCTTCGGCAACAGCAACGCCGCCATTCCCGATTTCCGCACCGATATCCGCGACGCCGGCGACCGTTTTGTTTTAGAAGCGGAACTGCCCGGCTTTAACAAGGAGGACATCAAGCTGGATGTGAAGGACGGCATCCTCACCATCTCTGCCCAGCACGATGAGAACAAGGACGAGAAGGACGACAAGGGCAGCTACATCCGCCGCGAGCGCCGCTACGGTTCCTTTACCCGTTCCTTTGACGTCACCGGCGTGGATGAAGAGCACATCACCGCCTCCTACAACAACGGTGTGCTGGAGCTGAACCTGCCCAAGGCTGTGCCTGTGGTACCCGAGGCCAAGCGCATCGCCATCGAGTAAAGACCTGGCGAAGGGAGCCGGTCGGCAGGGCCGACCGGCTCCTTCGGTTTCTTACTTGCCCGACTCCGACTCCCGCGACTTCCAGTGGGGGCAGGTCTGATCCGGGCCGGGGTGCTTGTCACACCGGGGCACATGACAGTGCCCATGCCACAGAGGCCAGAATTTTCCGCCCTCCCCCAGCACATAGTGCTGCCGGTAATGGGCGCAGGTTCCGCAGACCTCTTTTTCCACAATATTTTTTCCCACCGCAGTTCCCATAAATCATCACCTCGGGAATCATGTTAAACCTTATAAGATGTAAAGCCAATACACCTGATTAGGTTTATGCTATGGTTCCCCTGAGGTGAATGATATGTATTGCTACCCCAGACTCCGTGATCTCCGCGAGGACCATGACCTGACTCAGGAGGCGGTTGGCCGCCTCCTGGGCACCACGCAACAGCAATACTACAAATACGAAAAAGGCATTCAAGAAATCCCCGCCCACCACCTGATTACATTGGCCGATCATTACCATGTCAGTGTGGATTATCTTTTGGGGCGGGATACAAAATAAAGGTATCACAACCCGAAAGGATGTGACATTTCATGAACATGAATCAGTTTACCCAGAAATCTCTGGAGGCGGTGCAGTCGGCCCAGACCATCGCCCAGGAATACGGCAACCAGCAGATCGAGCAGGCCCACTTCCTCTACGCCCTGCTGGAGCAGGAAAACGGCCTGATCCCCCAGCTGCTGGGCAACATGGGCATCACCTTCCCCAGCTTTGAGGCCGCTGCCCGCAAGCAGGTGGAGGACCTCCCCCGTGTGACGGTGAGCGGCGGCCGGGAGGCCGGCAAGGTCTACATCGCCCCCGATGTGGACAAGGTCATGAACGGCGCCGAGTCCATCGCCAAGAGCATGAAGGACGAGTATATCTCGGTGGAGCACCTCTTCCTGGCCCTCATCGAGTACGCCAACTCCGGCCTGAAGGACCTCTTCCGCACCTACAACATCACCAAGGAGGGCGTACTGAAGGCCCTCTCCGCCGTCCGCGGCAACCAGCGGGTGACCTCCGACAACCCGGAGGAGACCTACGACGCCCTGAAGAAGTACGGCACCGACCTGGTGGAACGGGCCCGTCAGAACAAGCTGGACCCCGTTATCGGCCGTGACGACGAGATCCGCAACGTCATCCGAATCCTGAGCCGCAAGAGCAAAAATAACCCCGTACTCATCGGCGAGCCCGGCGTGGGCAAGACCGCCATCGCCGAGGGCCTGGCCCAGCGGATTGTCAAGGGCGACGTGCCCGGCTCCCTGAAGGACAAGACCATCTTCGCCCTGGATATGGGCTCCCTTATCGCCGGCGCCAAATACCGGGGCGAGTTCGAGGAGCGGCTGAAGGCCGTCCTCAACGAGGTCAAGAAGTCTGAGGGCAAGATCATCCTCTTCATCGATGAGCTCCACACCATCGTGGGCGCCGGCAAGACCGAGGGCGCCATGGACGCCGGCAACCTCTTAAAGCCCATGCTGGCCCGGGGCGAGCTCCACTGCATCGGCGCCACCACCCTCAACGAGTACCGCCAGTATATCGAGAAGGACGCCGCCCTGGAGCGCCGGTTCCAGCCCGTCATGGTGAACGAGCCCTCTGTGGAGGACACCATCGCCATCCTCCGGGGCCTGAAGGAGCGCTATGAGGTGTTCCACGGCGTGAAGATCACCGACGGCGCCATCATCGCCGCCGCCACCCTCTCCAACCGCTATATCACCGACCGCTTCCTCCCCGACAAGGCCATAGACCTGGTGGATGAGGCCTGCGCCATGATCCGCACCGAGATCGACTCCATGCCCACCGAGCTGGACGTCATCCAGCGTAAAATCATCCAGCACCAGATCGAGGAGGCCGCCCTGAAGAAGGAGGACGACCCCCTGTCCAAGGAGCACCTGGCCGAGATCCAGAAGGAGCTGGCCGAGATGCGGGACGAGTTCAACGCCAAGAAGGCCCAGTGGGAGAACGAGAAGAACGCCATCGGCAAGGTCCAGAAGCTCCGGGAGGACCTGGAGGCCGCCAACGCCCAGCTGGAAAAGGCCCAGCGGGAGTACGACCTCAACAAGGCCGCCGAGCTCCAGTACGGCAAGATTCCCGAGCTGAAAAAGCAGCTGGAAATTGAGGAGGGCTACGCCCAGCAGTCCAAGGAGGACTCCCTCCTGCGGGACAAGGTCACAGAGGAGGAGATCGCCCGTATCATCCAGCGCTGGACCGGCATCCCTGTCTCCAAGCTCATGGAGGGCGAGCGTGAGAAACTCCTCCACCTGGAGGACATCCTCCACAAGCGTGTGGTAGGTCAGGACGAGGCCGTGCGCCTGGTGTCCGAGGCCATTCTGAGAAGCCGCGCCGGCATCGCCGACCCCAACAAGCCCATCGGCTCCTTCCTCTTCCTGGGCCCCACCGGCGTGGGCAAGACCGAGCTGGCCAAGACCCTGGCCGAGGCCTTGTTCGACTCCGAGAAGAATATGGTGCGGATCGATATGTCCGAGTACATGGAGAAATTCTCCGTGTCCCGACTCATCGGCGCCCCTCCGGGATACGTGGGCTACGAGGAGGGCGGCCAGCTCACCGAGGCCGTCCGCCGCCAGCCCTACTCCGTGGTCCTCTTCGATGAGGTGGAGAAGGCCCATCCCGATGTCTTCAATATTCTACTTCAGGTATTGGATGACGGCCGGATTACAGATAGTCAAGGCCGGACGGTGGATTTCAAGAACACCATCATCATTCTGACCTCCAACCTGGGCTCTCAGTTCCTGCTGGACGGCATCGATGAAAACGGCGAGATCAGCCAGAGCGCTAAGGACCAGGTCAACGACCTGCTGAAGCACTCCTTCCGGCCCGAGTTCCTTAACCGGCTGGACGAGATCGTCTTCTATAAGCCCCTCACCAAGGACAACATCACCCACATCATCGACCTCATGGTGGACGGCATCAACCACCGCCTGGAGGACAAGCAGCTCAAGGTGCAGCTCACCCCTGCCGCCAAGGACTTTATCATCGACAGCGCCTATGACCCCATCTACGGCGCCCGTCCCCTGCGCCGCTATCTGCAGCACAGCGTGGAGACCCTCATCAGCCGGAAGATCATCGCCGGCGAGGTGGAGTCCGGCGACACCCTCACCGTGGACTGCAAGGACGGGGAGCTCACCGTCTCCGCCGCCCAGGTCCTCACCGGCGAGGTGGTGGACGGCTGATTACCGTCCCCTACGGACGCAAAATATCCCCTCTCTTTTGCGGGCCGGCTGAAAAGCCGGTCCGCTTTTTTATTCCCGGACTGCGCGCCTTATTTTCTGCCCAAGCCATGCCGATAAATAATAGAGATAATTTGAAGAAGTAGTGTGAAATCTGCAAAGCAGAAAGGAAGCTGTGGATCTATGGGTTACGCGCTCTATCTCGTGGGCTGTATCCTTTTGGCCGCCCTGACGGCCATGGCCAACCCCTTCAGCTCAAGTTTTCAACTGGTGTCTGCCAATCTGTGCAATCTGGTGGATCTCCCCACCCTGGTCTGGGTGCTGGCCGTCTGTGCTTTGGCCCTGCTGGGCACCCGTTCCCTGCGCCCCTTCGGCCGCGGACTCCGGGCCGCCTTCCGTCGGGAGGTCCTCCCCGCCGCCCAGGCCCGGGAGAGCTTGTCGGCCTGGAAGCTGGTATCCCTGGCCGCCCTTCTGGCCGGCGGATTGGGTTTTCTCAACAACCTGTTTGCCATGATGCACAGCCTTGATTTCATGGATGAGGTGGGTCTGGCCCTCAATCTGGCCTGCCTTTCCCTCTATTACGCCCTGTTCCTCGACCTTCTGCTGCTGCCCGTGGGGGTCCTCCTCAAACGGCAGTTGGAAACCACTGCCCGGAACGTCAAAAATGACAGCTCCATCCAGGGGAGCATTTCCCTGCGCACCGGCCGCCGGAAGGCTGGCTAAACCGAAAAACGGCCAACCTGTACCGGCAATTTTGAATACTTCCATCTCCGCAATAGAAACCCCCGGCCCAGCCGGGGGTTTTTCATAGACGGGTAAACCCCTTTATTACTAGCCTGCACGTCACGTCGTGCAAGTACGATCTAGCAGCCGCGAAAATTCTGTTACCTGCTACCCGTAAACGGGTTTAAAAGTTTCCCATCGTCGACTGTTCTCCAGCCTTATCTTCATCCAATTTGTGCTGGATGTGCTCTTTTCTTCTTCGCATTCTTCCCTGCTGCAATCTACATAATAGCCTTGGCGCCATACCCCTCTGATCCGGCATTTGTATCGCAGTTCCGGATACTTCTCGTAGATCATTCGGCTGTTTTCCCCTTGTAAATATCCCAACAAAGCCCAAAATTGCTATTTTGGCGGTATCCCTACCAGCATATGCACATGATCTGGACACCCTTTCACTTCAATAATCCGGCTCTTCTTCCAATTACACAGCGTGCGCAGTATTTTTTCTATCTCTTGGCGTTTTTCCCTACAAAATACTTTTCTTCCGTACATCGGGGCAAACACAATATGATATTTGCGATTTCACCGGATATGAGATAAACGATTTAGATCATTCACCTGGATGGCCTTCCTTTGCTTTTTCTTGTGCAGTTGGCAGCCCGCACTTTTATGATAACAAAGAGAGTCTTTCTTCCTTTATCATCGCCAGCTGGCTTCTTTGGTACCACTCGCCTAACGCGTGGTTTTCTTTCTACAAAAACGGCTCCGCACCTTTGGTGCGGAGCCGTTTTTGGCTTAAGAGAGCAGGATGCGGTCGTTATCCAGGGCCTTCCCCGCCCCCGCCCGGAACCGGGAGAGAAGGTCGTCCACGGTGAGACCCTTCCGCTCCTCCCCGCCGATGTCCAGCACGATTCTCCCGTTATCCATCATCAGGGTGCGGTTGCCCAGCTCCAGGGCGTTTTTCATGTTGTGGGTGATCATCAGGCAGGTGATGCCATCCTCCTCCACGATCTCCCGGGTGAGCTTGAGAACCTTGTCCGCCGTGCCCGGGTCCAGGGCGGCAGTGTGCTCGTCCAGGAGGAGCAGCTTGGGGGGCACCATAGTGGCCATCAGCAGGGTGAGGGCCTGGCGCTGTCCACCGGAGAGGAGCCCCACGGGCTGGCGCATGCGGTCCTCCAGTCCCATGTCCAGCTTGGCCAGCTGGTCCCGGAAAAAGTCCTTGTCCTTCTTCCCCACCCGGCTGAAAAAGGCCTTCTGATGCTTGGCGGTGCGGAGATAGGCCAGGGCAAGGTTCTCCTCGATGGTCATGTGAGGGGCGGTTCCACGCATGGGGTCCTGGAAAAGCCGGCCAATACGGCGGCTGCGGCGGTAGGCGGGCAGGTAGGTGAGATCCTCCCCGGCCAGGAAGATACTGCCCTCGTCTGTATAGAAGTCTCCGGCAATGGCGTTGAAGAGGGTGGACTTCCCCGCGCCGTTGGAGCCAACGATGGTGGCAAAATCCCCGTCAGCCAGGGTGAGGCTCAGGCCGCTGAGGGCCGTCTTCTCATTGACTGTTCCAGGGTTAAAGGTTTTGGAAATGTTCTTGATCTCCAGCATCTCAATGCTCCCCCTTTCGGGCCGCCAGGGCCTTGCGCTTCTTGGCCTGGAAGGCCGCCCAGCGCCGGACGGTGGGCGCCGCGATGGCCACACCCACGATAATGGCGGAGACCAGCTTCATATAGTCGGAGGGGACGTTGGCCCGGAGGGCGGCGGCGTAGATGAAGCGGTAGATGATGCTGCCCAGGATGACCCCCACCACCCGGCGGACCATGGAGCCCTTGCCGATGAGGGTCTCACCGATGACCAGGGCGGCCAGAGCCAGCACCACCATGCCGGTACCGCTGTTGATGTCGGAGAAGGTGTTGTACTGGGCCACCATGGCGCCGGAGAGGCCGGTCATGGCGTTGGCAACACACAGGCCCACAGTAATGGTAAAGGTGGGGTTGATAGAGGAGGCCCGGACCATGTCGGCGTTGTCACCGGTGGCACGGATGGAGAGTCCCAGCCGGGTACCCAGGAAGAGGACCAGCAGCACGCATACCACCAGCACCAACAGGGCGGTTACCACCAGCTTATACCAGCTTCCCCCAAATCCTGCGTCCTTGGCCAGGGTATAGATGGAGGCCTTCTGGAAGAGGGACAGGTTGCTGGTGCCCATGACCATCAGGTTGATGCTGTAAAGGCCGATGTTGGTGACGATGCCGGCCAGGATGGAGGGCACCCCCAGCTTGGTCTGGAGAAAGGCCGTGATAAAACCGGCGGCCGCAGTGGCCAGCATGGCGGCGGGCAGGGCCAGGATGGGGTGTCCCGCCACGCAGCACACCGCGGAGACGGAGGCTCCCAGGACAAAGGCACCATCAGTGGTCATATCGGCGATGTTTAAAATAGAAAAGCTCAAAAAGAGGGCCAGGGCAATGGGGGCGTAGAGAAATCCGGCCTCCAGTGCCGTCTGGATGATGGTGAGCATGGGGATGCGCTCCTTTCACATGGGTCAGCCCCCGCCGGTGGCCGGCGGGGGCTCTGCCTTTTTTTGCTTACTCCTGAGAGGTCTGGACCTCCACTAGGCTGGCGCCCATGTCCTGGAACATGGTGTAATCCACACCCAGCGCAGCCGCTGTTTCGGTGTTCACCGTGATGATGTCGCCGGAGACGGTGATAAAATCAGCGGGTACGGTGCCGCTCTGGAGGACCTCCACCGCCAGATCGGCGGTCTGGGCGCCCAGGTCGGTATAATTCACACCGCAGGTGGCGAAGGCACCGTTGCGGACGAAGGAGTCGGCTCCAGCATAATGGGGGATGCCGGCCTCGATCAGGGTGGGAGCGATGGCCAGCTCAGCGGCCTGGACCACATTGTCGGTGGGGGTAAAGACGGCGTCTACCTGATCCAGCATGGAGTTGACAGCGGCCACGATCTCATCGGTGGTGTTGCCGGTCTTGTCGATGTAGGCGATGCCCTTCTCGTCCAGGTAAGCCTTGGCGGTCTCGATGGCGGGGGCGCTGTTGACCTCACTGGTGGAGTAGAGGAGGCCCACCGTCTCCACATTGGGATTCTGGGCCAGCATCATGTCCAGCAGCAGCTCCACGTTCAGAGCATCACTGGTGCCGGTGACATAGGAGATGCCGGTGAGACCCGCCACCTCGGGGTAACTGACGGTGCCATAGATGACAGGGGTCTCACTCGCCTCCGCCACGGAGGCCATCTGCTGGGCGGCAGTGGTGCCGATGGGGATGATGGCGTCATAGCCGTCGGCGATGATCTGGGCGCCGATCTGAGACAGGGTGGAGGGATCGTTGTTGCCGTTGAAGTCCTCGTAGTCGATCTCCACCCCCAGCTCGGCTGCCTTCGCGTCCAGCTCAGCGGTGATGGCATCCCGGATCTCATTCATAGAGGCATGGTCCAGCTGCCGCACCACGGCCACCTTGTAGCCTTCCCCGCCGGAGGAGGTGTTCTCCGCAGCAGCAGTACCAGTGGGGACAGGAGTCGTGGCGGTCCCGCCGCCGCAGGCGGCGAGAGACAGGGTGAGGGCGGAGGCGGCGGCCAGAGCAGTCAGCTTCTTCATGGTGTTTTTCATTGTAATTTCTCCTTTTTTGAGTATTGGGCGGCAGATGGAGCCAGCAGGTGTAAAAAAACGCTTTTGTCCCACACATGGGACAAAAGCGTTTCAAACACTTCTGCGATACCACCCAAATTGACGCTTGCGCGTCCACTCGCTTCACGCACCATCATGCGTGCCCGATGGATAACGGGTGGGGACCCGTCGGCACCTACTTGGCGCTTCCACGCCGTTCAAGCCGCCCTCTGGAGGCCATTCACCGGTTTCCTTGCGCCCCGATCACACCACCCGGGACTCTCTTCGGCTTGGAACGAGCCGGCTACTTCTCTCCGTCACTGGTTTTGGATGATTTACTTGTGTGTCATTATACGCAGGCGGCGGGCAAATGTCAACCTTTTTTTCTCAGGAAAGAAAATTTGGTCTCAGAGCACACCACAGCGATGAAAATGAGGGCAAAGCCCACAAACATGAGAGGGGTAGGCCGCTCGTCGGCGAAGAGGATGGAGAAAAAGACGCCGAAAGGAGCTTCCAGGGAGAGGAGAACAGCGGCAGTGGCGGGGGCGGTATATTTTTGGCCGATGTTCTGGAACAGAAGGGCGCCGCAGGAGGCAAAGATCACCAGATAGGCCAGGCCGAAGATGAGGCTGCCGTCAAAGACGGCGGGGTCAGGGGCGGGGCTTGCGAAGAGTGCGCCGATCCAGGAGAAGACGGCAAAGGAGGCAAACTGGAGGGTGGTGAGGAGGAAGATGTCCCGGCCCTCGGAGTACTTGGCCACCGCCACAATGTGGCAGGCAAAGAAGAAACCGCCGATGAGGGTGAGTATGTCGCCCATATTGAAGGCGGTGGCATTCTCGCCGGTGACCGACACCAGGGCGATGCCTGCGATGCACAAAAAGGCGGCCAGCACGTTGTACCGGTCGGGCCGGCGGCGGGCGATAGCCCAGTAGAGGAAGGGGACAATGACGCAGTAGACGGCGGTGAAGAAGGCGTTCTTGCCCGAGGTGGTCTGCTCCAGGCCAAATGTCTGGAAGGCGTAGGCCACGAAAAGACAGAGACCCATGACGGTGCCGCCGATGAGGTACCCCCGATCCAGCAGCTTCCACTGCTTCCAGAACACCACCGCCAGCACAATGGCGGCAAAGCTGAACCGGATGGCCAGCAGCCAGAAGGTGGGCAGCACGTTCACGCTGTTTTTCATCACCACAAAGGAACTGCCCCAGATGATGGTGGCCAGGACGATGAGGGGACTTGCCAGCTTGGAAAGGACGCTGTTTTCCGTTTTCTCACTCATGTTGTACCGCTCCTTCAGGTGTGATAAAATAGAAGAACATTGCCGCGCTGGAGGGATGACCCATGAAAACACTGCCGCGGGCCTTCTATGACCGGGACACCCTGGAGGTGGCCCGGGCTCTGCTGGGAAAACATCTGGTCCGCCGGGTGGACGGGGCAGAACTGGTGGTCCGCATCACAGAGACGGAGGCCTACATCGGCGCCGTGGACAAGGCCTGCCACGCCTACGGCGGCCGACGGACCGCCCGGACCGAGACCTTATACGCCCAACCGGGGACGGCCTATGTCTATCTCATCTACGGTATGTACCACTGCCTCAACTTTGTCACCGAGCCGGAGGGCACCGCCGCCGCCGTGCTGCTGCGCGGGGTGGAGGCGGTATCCGGCACCGACCTCATGGCCTACAATCGCTTCGGCCGGGAATATGATCAGCTGACAGCCTATCAGCGGAAAAACTTTCTCAACGGTCCGGGCAAGGTGTGCAAAGCCCTGGCCATCACCCGGGCCCACAACGGCCTGGACCTCACCGGCGGCGGTGAGCTCTTCCTCTGCGACGGCGAGGCCACGGCGGGGGAGATCCACGTGGGCAAGCGGGTTGGCATCGACTACGCCGAGGAGGCGGTGGACTTCCCCTGGCGGTTCTGGCTCTGACATAATTCACGCATGGAGGATTGACAGATATGCTTTTATTCGACCTGGACGGCACCCTCATCGACTCCAACGAGATTTGGACCAATATCGACGTGAATTTTCTCACCCGCCGGGGTCTGGAGATCACACAGGAATACCTTTATGCCGTAAGTCCCTCTACCGTTCCTCTGGCGGCGGTATTCACCCGGGACTACTTCCACCTGGACATGACCCCTGAGGAGATCGTGGCAGAGTGGATGGAGGGCGCCCTGGACGCCTACCGGAAGGTAGCACTGAAGCCTGGGGTCATGGCCTTCCTGGAGCGCTGCCGGGACCGGGGGGAGCACATGGCCCTGGTCACCGCCTGTGTGCCCGAGCTCTGCCTCACCGCCCTCCAGTGCCACGGCCTGGAATCCTTTTTCACCGACATCATCTTTGCCCAGGATCTGGGTCTGGAGAAGCGCGATCCGGAGGTCTACCGGCTGACGGCGGAGCGGTTGGGTGTGGCCCCCGAGGACTGCATTTTATACGAGGACGCCCCCCACAACTGCACCGCCGCCCAAAGCGTGGGCATGAAGGCCATTGGGGTCTACGACCAGTTCTATGCCAAATTTCAGGACCAGATGCGCTGTAGCTGCGACGGCTATATCACCAGTTTTCTGGAACTGCTTTGACCTGTGCCCCGGTTACGTAGCCGGGGCCTTTTTATTCCCCCTTGGTCATGTGTTGGGCCGCTGAGCGGAGCATGAGCCGCTTGGTACCCACCGAGTCGAAGGCGATCTCGATGAGGGCGTCGCCTCCCATGGGCTGGACCGAAAGGACCATGCCCTTGCCGAAGGCCTTGTGGACCACGGCGTCCCCCTTCTGGAAGGAGGGAAGGCTGGCGGCTGGCCGGGTGCCGGGGGCGGGGCGGGCGGCGCTGGCCGTCCGTCGGGTCTGGGGTGCGGCGGCAGCCGTCCGGCCGGTACGGGTCTCCGAGGACCAGGAGGTGCCGTAGCCGCCCCGGTTGAAGGTGCGGGGAGCGGGGGCGCTCTGCCACCGTCCGGCAGCATCGTCCTCGCTCCGACTCAGGGGGCTCCGGCCGCTCTTCTCCACGAACTCCTCCGGGATCTCGCCGGTAAACCGGGAGGGCCGGTTGGCGCTGGTGCGGCCGAAGAGCATCCGCTGGGCGGCGCAGGTCATATAGAGCCGTTCCTTGGCCCGGGTCATGGCCACATAGCACAGCCGCCGCTCCTCCTCCATCTCCTCGTCGTCGCCGATGGCCCGGACGCCGGGGAAGATGCCCTCTTCCACGCCCACCACAAAGACCACCGGGAACTCCAGGCCCTTGGCCGAGTGCATGGTCATCATGACCACACAGTCCTCATTGGGGTCGTGGTTGTCCAGGTCGGTATAGAGGGCGATTTCATCCAGGAAGCCGGAGAGGGAGGGCTCCCCCTCGGCGTTTTCCAGATAGTTGTTGATGGAGGTAAGGAGCTCACGCACGTTCTCCAGCCGGGTGCGGTCCTCCACCGTGTTCTTGGCCTCCAGGGCCACGGCATAGCCCGTCCGGGCCAGGACCTCCTCGTAGAAGTCGGGGAGGGACAGCTCCCCGGAGAGCTTCCGCAGGCCATCCATCAGGTCGGTGAACTGGGCCAGCTTGGCCGCCGCCTTGCTGAGGTCGGGGTAGGCTTTGGCGTGCTTCACCACCTCCCACAGGCTCTTCCCCTCCTGGGCGGCGATGGCCTGGGCGGTGTCCACCGTCTTTTGGCCGATACCCCGGGCGGGGACGTTGATGATGCGGGCCAGGCGCAGATCGTCGGCGGGGTTGTTGAGGGCGCAGAGGTAGGCCAGCATGTCCTTGACCTCCGCCCGGTCGAAGAAGCGGATGCCCCCGATGATGCGGTAGGGCACGCCGTTGCGCTTGAAGGCCTGCTCGATCTGGTTGGACTGGGCGTTCATCCGGTAGAGGACGGCGTTGTCCCGCCAGGGGCGGCCCTGGCTGTACCCAGCCAGGATCTGGGCGGCCACATACTGGGCCTCGTCGCTCTCGTTCATGGCGGTGTAGACCTGGAGCTTGTCCCCCTTCTCGTGGCGGGTCCACAGCTCCTTGCCCTTCCGGCCCTGATTGTGGCGTATGACGGCGTTGGAGGCCTCCAGGATGTTGCCGGTGGAGCGGTAGTTCTCCTCCAGGCGGATCACCCGGGCCCCCTTGTACTGGTTCTCAAAGGACAGGATGTTCTCGATGGTGGCCCCCCGGAACCGGTAGATGGACTGGTCGTCGTCGCCCACCACACAGATGTTCTCCCACCGGCCCGCCAGCAGGGCGGAGAGCCGGTACTGGAGCTGGTTGGTGTCCTGGTACTCATCGATGAGTACATAGCGGAATTTCCGCTGATAATAATCCCGAACGTCATCATATTCTTGGAGCAGACGGACGGTATCCAGGATGAGATCGTCAAAATCCAGGGCGTTGGCCTCCCGGAGACGGCGCTCATATTCCACATAGACCTTGGCCATGCGGGTGAGGCGGTAGTCCCCCTGCTTCTCGCACCGGGCCAGGTAGTCGGGGCCGGAGAGCATCTCGTCCTTGGCCTTGGAGATCTCGGAGAGAATGGACCGGGGCGGGAAGGACTTGTCGTCCATGTTGAAGTCCTTCAGGATGTCCTTGACCACCCGCTCGGTGTCGGCGGAGTCGTAGATGGTGAAGGACTTGTCAAAGCCCAGCCGGTCGATGTCCCGGCGGAGGATGCGCACGCAGGCGGAGTGGAAGGTGGAGGCCCAGATGTCGTTGGCGTCGGGTCCCAGCATCCGCTCCAGCCGGGCCTTCAGCTCCCCGGCAGCCTTGTTGGTGAAGGTGATGGCGATGATGGACCAGGGCACCGCGGGGTCCAGACGGCACAGCCGCTCCGCCTCCTCCCGGCCCTCGGCCACCGGGTGGGCGGCATAGGCCTCCAGGAAGAAGAGATCATCCTCGGTGACCCACTCGGGCACCTCGTCAGAATCGGACCCCCGACCGTACTTCATCAGATTGGCTACCCGGTTGATGAGCACGGTGGTCTTGCCGCTGCCCGCCCCAGCCAGCACCAGGAGAGGGCCCTCAGTGCTCAGCACCGCCTGGCGCTGCTGGGGGTTCAGGTTCTGGTACTCCCCGGCGATGGCGGCCCGGCGGGCCTTGCAGAATCTCAGTTGTTGCTCGTTGTCCAGCATATGTTCACCCATTTTCTCTTTTCGCTGATATTGTATCTGATTTCCGTCCACAGGTCACACGCAGAAATCGCATGGCTGCCCTTCCAAAATGGAATGTGTACCGACAAACATACGCCGCGCCAATAGGCGCGGCGTATGTGATATTATACCGTTTCCGTGAGGAAGGCGTCCCGGTAGGTCTGCTTTAACTCCTCCCAGGCGCTCCGGGCCTGGTCCAGGTCGTCAAAGAGCCCGAAGACAGTTGGGCCGGTACCGCTCATGTTGGCGCCCAAGGCGCCGTGCTCCACCAGCACCGACCGGATGCTCCGGACCTCAGCCTGCTGCCGGGGGGGCAGCACATCCTCAAAGACGTTATACATCCGCCGGGCCACGCCCCCCAGGTCCCCCGCCGCCAGGGCGGAGAGGACACCGTCGGTGTCGGGGCGGCACTTGAGCCGCACCCCATCCACCGCCCGGAAGAGCTCCGGAGTGGAGATGGAAAAGGCTGGCTTGCAGATGACCACGTGACACCGGGGCAGGGCGGGCAACGGGGTGAGGACCTCTCCCCTGCCCTCGGCCAGGGCGGTGCCGCCCAGGACACAGTAGGGCACGTCGGAGCCCACCGCCTCCCCAATCTTTGCCAGGTCCAGGGGGGCATACCTCGTCCCCAGCATCCCGTCCAGGGCTCGCAGCACAGCCGCGGCGTCGGAGGAGCCGCCCCCCATGCCGGCGCAGACGGGGATGTGCTTTTCAATGGCGATGGCCACACCCCCCAGGTCCCGGCCCGTCTGGTCCTGAAAGGCCAAGGCGGCGGAAGCGGCCAGATTCTTTTCATTGTTGGGCAGAAAGCTCAGATCGGTGCGGACCCGCAGGTCCTCCCCCGTCCCCGTCTCCACCGTCAGGGTATCGGCCAGGTTCACCGACTGCATGACCATCTTCAGGTCGTGGTAGCCGTCGGGCCGCTTGCCCAGCACGTCCAGGGTCAGATTCAGCTTGGCTAGGGCCAGTACCGTCTCCTTGGGCATGTCCGGTCACGTCCTTTCTGCGGCCCGCACCGGGCCGTTATCGGATCTTCCGCCCCTCCAGGTAGAAGCGCTTGTCCTGGGCCTCCCCCATGGAGAAGGTCTTGCGGGGCAGGGCGCCGTCGTGGAGGACGGTGGGGAAGAGCTCCTCCTTGCCCATGGCGGGCAGCAGGAAGGCCAGGTTCCCCGGCTGGTCGGCCAGGGAACGGGCCACGTCGGCGCCGTGTATGTAGTCGATGCGCCCCTTGTGGATGGAGAGCCACCGGTCCAGGAAGGTCTGGAGGGTGGCCACCGGCAGGGCGGCATCCGGGTGGGGCACGGTGATGGCCCCCGCCCCCTGTTCCCACACGTAGCGGAGGACATGGCCCTCCTCCCCCACGCCCTCATAGGCGCCGGGGTGGGCGTTCTTCAGGTCCTCCAGCAGCTCGGCGGCGTTCACGCCGAAGAGGACCCGGTGGATGGGCTCGAACTCCAGAGTGGGGTCGTGGAGGTTGACCAGCTCCACCAGGGCATACCGGGCGGGCAGGTCCGCCCACTGCTCCGGGGAGAGCCGGGCTTTCTGCCGCTCATAGCAGGCCTTGGCGGTGGCCAGGGAGTGGTTTCCGTCCCCCACGGCGAAGAGGAGAACCTCCCCGGCGCCGTACCGGGCGTGGAAGGTATCGGGGTCGGCCAGAGCATGAAGGGCTTGGGCCACCCGGCCGATCTCCTCCTCGTCCAGCAGCCAGCCCCGCAGGTGGCCGGAGTTCTCCATGAGCTCAAAGTCATAGCACTTCTCCAGCCGGTCCTTGGCGGCGGTGAGGGGTTCAATGACGGTGGCCTTGGGGTCATCGGCGAGGAGCATCACGTGAGGCAGCTCCACCGAGGCGTTCTTCCGCACTGCCACCCGGGGCGGGATGCGGCTGAGGATGGTGCCCTCGGTGCAGCGGATAGAGGTGGTAGCTCCCGCCTCGTAGTCGTATTCCTCCAAATCCACCATACCCACCAGGCCCTTGCGGACCTTCCCCGACTCCAGGGTGCGCTCCACATAGATAAGGGAGTTGGGGCAGGTGCGAAAGACCCCCTCCCGGAGGTAGCGGCTCATGGTGTTGGTCACATCCATGATGTCGGTCTCCACGTTGGGGCCGTCCAGAGAGCTCTCCGGCAGGATGAGGTGGAGGGCGGAGGGTGCGCTGCCCACAAACCGCTCCACCCGCTGCCAGTACTCCGGCTGGGAGGTATATTGATCGCAGGCCACCACCGCCCAGCGGGTGAGGTCGCAGTTCTGTGGCAGCAGGATATCAGCCGGCCCGAAGGGCAGGCCCTGGAATCGCTCGTCCATGCGGATCGCCTCTCTTTTTTGATTTCCGGGTCCCGCCCGTCAAAGGGCGGCCTTGATGGCACGCAGCAGGTCGCCGAACTCCTCGTAGGCGGGCAGTTCGGGGTGGTCGGCCTTGATCTGGTCCGTGCTCTTGAAGAGGAAGCCGGCCTTGCTGGCCTGGATCATCCCCAGGTCGTTGAAGCTGTCCCCGGCGGCGATGGTCTCAAAGCCGATGGACTGGAGGGCCTTCACCGTGGTGAGCTTGGACTGCGCGCAGCGCATGCGGAAGCCGGTGATGGTGCCGTCGCTGGCCACCTCCAGGCTGTTGCAGAAGAGGGTGGGCCAGCCCAGCTTCTTCATCAGGGGCTGGGCAAACTGCTCAAAGGTGTCGCTGAGGATGATGACCTGGGTGACGGAACGCAGCTCATCCAGAAACTCCTTTGCCCCGGGCAGGGGGTCGATCTTGGCGATGACCGCCTGAATCTCCTTCAGACCCAGGCCGTGCTCCTTCAGGATGTTCAGGCGGAAGTCCATCAGCTTGTTGTAGTCGGGCTCGTCCCGGGTGGTGCGCTTGAGCTCGGGGATGCCGCTTGCTTCGGCGAAGGCGATCCAGATCTCCGGGACCAGGACCCCCTCCATGTCCAGACAGACGATGTTCATAAAACGCCTCCTCTTCGTGTGACGGGCAGGTCAGCCCTGCTCCCGGGCCTGCTTCTTTTTCAGATTGGTGAGGAAATTGTCCATACGGGTGAGGGCCTCTGCAATGTCCTTCATGCTGGTGGCGTAGCAGCAGCGGACGAAGCCCTCGCCGCCGGGGCCGAAGGCGTTGCCGGCGATGACGGCCACCTTCTCCTCCATGAGGAAGCGCTCGCAGAACTCCTCGGAGGAGAGGCCGGTGCCCCGGATGTCGGGGAATACGTAGAAGGCTCCCTTGGGCTCGAAGCAGGGCAGGCCGATGCGGCGCAGGCCCTCCACCAGGTACCGGCGGCGGCCGTCGTACTCGTCCCGCATCTTCTCGATGTCGGCGTCGCCGTTGCGCATGGCCTCGATGGCGGCGTACTGGCTGGTGGTGGGGGCGGACATGATACCGAACTGGTGGAGTTTAAGCATCTGCTGGATGAGGGGGGCGGGCCCGCACAGGTAGCCCATGCGCCAGCCGGTCATGGCGTGGCTCTTGGAGAAGCCGTTGACCACGATGGTGCGCTCATACATGTCGGGGATGTTGGCCAGGGACACGTGGTGCTGGCCGTAGGTGAGCTCGGCGTAGATCTCGTCGGAGATCACCATAATGTCGGTGCCCCGCAGGACCTCGGCAATGGCCTCCAGGTCCTCCCGCCCCATGACGCCGCCGGTGGGGTTGTTGGGGAAGGGCAGCACCAGCACCTTGGTCCTGGGGGTGATGGCCGCCCGGAGCTCCTCGGGGGTGAGGCGGAACTCGTTCTCCGCCTTGGTCTCCACATACACCGGCACGCCGCCGGCCATGTTGGCCAGGGGACCGTAGCAGACGAAGGAGGGCACGGGCACGATGACCTCGTCCCCGGGGTTCACCATGCACCGGAGGGCCAGGTCGATGGCCTCGCTGCCGCCCACGGTGACGATGATCTGGTTGGCAAAGTCGTACTTGAGCTGGAAGCGGCGCTCCAGATAGGAGGCGATCTCCCGGCGCAGCTCGGCCATGCCGGCGTTGGAGGTGTACTTGGTAAAGCCCTTCTCCAGGGAGTAGATGCCGGCGTCCCGGATGTGCCATGGGGTGACGAAGTCGGGCTCACCGATGCCGAGAGAGATGGCGTCCTTCATCTCCTCCAGGATATCAAAGAACTTCCGGATGCCGGAGGGCTGCACGTTCTTGATCCGGTCGGACAGGATGGCATCGTAATTCATGTGAAGATCAGCTCCCTCTCCTGCTCTTCACGCTTTTCGAAGATCAGGTGTTTTTCCTTGTACTTTTTGAGGATGAAATGGGTGGCGGTGCCGGTGACATCCTCCAGGGTGGCCAGGCGCTGTCCCACGAACTCGGCCACCTCCCGCAGGGTGCGGCCGGAGATGATGACGGTGAGGTCGAAGGCGCCCGACATCAGGTAGACGCTCTCCACCTCGTCGTACTGGTAAATCCGCTCGGCCACCCGGTCAAAGCCCTCCCCCCGCTGGGGGGTCACCTTGACCTCAATGAGGGCGGTGACGCTCTCCCGGTCGGTGCGGTCCCAGTCCACAATGGCCTTGTAGCCTAAGACGATCTTCTTCTCCTCGTACTCCTTGATGGCGGCGTTGACTTCTTCCACAGTCATATCGGCCATAGAGGCCAGCTGCTCCCGGGTCAGGGTGCAGTCGTTCTCCAGAAGGCGCAGCAGTTTTGTATCCACGCTCATTCCTCCTCTGAGATTCTTTTTGGATAATTAAATGTATTATAGCACGCTTCAAAACCAAAGGGCAACCCTGGTTTTCTTTCCACTCTTGACTTTCATAAAATTAAAGTTTATAATAAATATTATTAAAAATAAAATTTTAAAAGGAGTGAATGATATTGATCTCCGTGGTGCCTGAGTGGATGGCAGAGCTGGAGGAGGAGGACATGTCCTTCATCCGGCGGTTCCTCCTGGCCTCCGGCTCCCTCAAGGAGGTGGCCGGAGAGTACGGGGTGAGCTACCCCACCGTCCGGCTGCGGCTGGACCGGCTCATCCAGAAGATCCGCCTGGCCGACGACCGGGCCGCCGACCCCTATGTGGCCCTCATCAAGCGTCTGGCCGTCAATGAGAAGATCGACTTTGACGCCGCCAAGCTCCTCATCAGCGAATATCGGAAGGCAAAGGAGGATTCCTCATGCAATACATGACCTCGCTTACCATATTTTTTATGCTTTTCTTTTACTACGCCGTCCCCACCGCCCTGCTGGCCATTCTGGAGTACTTTCTGGCCAAGCTGGAGAGCCCCTGGCCAGGGCGGGTGCTGCCCATCCTGTCGGTGGTCCACTCCCTGGGCTGGGCGCTGATGTGGCTGATCAACCTGTCCTCCTCCGCCGCAACGGGTCTTCTGCTCCTGGTGCCCCTGGTCCCGCTGGTGGTGTTCAACATCCCCACCCTCATCTTCCTGCTGATTTACAGGAACACCCGCAAAAAGTTCACCGAGCGCCGGGCCATGGACCGAAAGGACATTCAGGACCTGTAGGCCTCCACCCTTTTGCACCGCAATTCTGCTAGCGCCTCATCCGCGCATAGAAAAAGACAAAGGAGACTGCCCTATGAGCACCATGAACATTCTCTTGATCGTCCCCTTCCTCTGCCTCTATCTGGCCCTCCCCACCGCTCTGCTGGCCATCCTGGAATACCTTCTGGCCAGGCTGGAGAGCCCTTGGCCCGGACGGGTGCTGCCCATTCTGTCGGTGGTCAACTCCCTGGGCTGGACGTTGGTCCTGCTGCTCAACATGAGCACCATGCTCCACCCCTCCCTCTATTTCCTCCCCGTGGCTGTGCTGGTGTTCTTCAACATCCCCACCTTGGTCTTTCTGCTGGTCTATAAGACCACCCGCCGGAGGTTCACGGAGCGCCGGGCCATGGACCGGAAGGACATCCAGGACCTGTAAGCCCCGCCTTTTGCCTTGCAATTCCGGCACCGCCATATTATAATGGCTTCACTACTTTACTGCAAAGGAGCCACCATTCTATGGACCAGTCCTACATCCCCGAGGGCTACGCCCCCCGGCTCAACCTCTATGATACCCAGAAAGCCATCGGCCTCCTGAAGCGCCTCTTTGAGGACACCCTGGGCGGCGCGCTCAACCTGCGCCGGGTCTCCGCCCCCCTCTTTGTGGAGGCCAGCACCGGCCTCAACGACGACCTCAACGGCGTAGAGCGCCCCGTCACCTTCGACATCCCCGCCGCCGGCCGGGATGCCCAGGTGGTCCACTCCCTGGCCAAGTGGAAGCGCATGGCCCTCCACCGCTACCAGTTCTCCGTGGGCGAGGGGCTCTACACCGACATGAACGCCATCCGCCGGGACGAGCAGCCCGACAACCTCCACTCCATCTACGTGGACCAATGGGACTGGGAGAAGGTCATCGCCCCCCGGGACCGGAATGTGGAGTACCTCAAGCACACCGTGACCACCATCGTGGAGGCGGTCTGCCAGACCCAGACCACCATCCGCTCCATGTTCCCCCAGCTCATGTCCCTCCCCGAGGTGAGCCGGGATGTGAGCTTCGTCACCACCCAGGAACTGGAGGACCGCTGGCCTGAGCTCTCCCCCAAGGAGCGGGAGAACGCCTGGGTGAAGGACCACCCCACCACCTTCCTCATGCAGATCGGCGGCGCCCTCAAGTCCGGTAAGCCCCACGACGGCCGGGCCCCCGACTACGACGACTGGACCCTCAACGGCGACATTCTGGTGTGGAACGCCGTCCTGGGCAAGGCTCTGGAGCTCTCCTCCATGGGCATCCGGGTGGACCCCGCCGCTATGGACCGCCAGCTTACCATCGCCGGCTGTGACGACCGCCGGAACCTCCCCTTCCACAAGGCCCTGCTGGCCGGGGAGCTCCCCCTCACCATCGGCGGCGGCATCGGCCAGTCGCGGCTGTGCGTCCAGCTGCTGGGCAAGGCCCACATCGGCGAGGTCCAGGCCAGCGTGTGGGACGACGAGACCCTCCGGGTCTGCCAGGAGGCCGGCGTCATCCTGCTGTAAGTCTCCGATTCATGCACAAAAACGGCCCCGGCATCCATTGGACGCCGGGGCCGTTTTCCTGTTCTATCTTACTTGAACTTCACGGCGGTGCCGTAGGCGATGACCTCCGCCGCCCCCTGCATCACGGCCGCAGAGGCATAGCGCATGCACACCACAGCGTCGGCGCCCAGCTGCTGAGCGTCCTCCACCATGCGCTTGGTGGCCAGGGCCCGGGCCTCGTTCATCATCTCGGTGTAGGCCTTCAGCTCGCCGCCCACCAGGGTCTTGAAGCTCTGGGTGATATCCTTGCCGATGTTTTTGGACTGGATGGTGCTGCCCCGGACCAGGCCCAGGGTCTCCAGCTCCCTGCCGGAAATGGTCTCAGTAGTTGTCAAGATCATCTTCGTCACCGCTCCTTATTTCTTTGATCCGTTGGGCCAATACGTACAGTGATACGCCAATGAGCGCCAGGGGAACCACCGCGCCCAGCAGCTTTGCCCACAGTGACAGGCCGTGCGCGGTCCAGGACAGGACCAGCCAGCTGCCAAACCACAGGCACAACAGCACCGTCACCACGATGGGCGCCACCAGCTTACCTTTTTTCACACCGGTCCCCTCCTTTTCTATGCTCGCCCCCATTATGCCCGATGGGTCCGGGAATGTCAATGTCAGGAGATGGATGAGAGCGTAAAAAGGGGCTTGACAAGTCGGTTAGATCCTGATAAAATACTATCGCAAAACAAAGCAGGAGCGGTACCCCCGTCCTCACCTCCAGCCACCGGCGAAGAGGTCAACATGGAAAAAATTCCGCCGCCTTCGCGGCGTGGTTTTGACTTGTCGATTGCGGGTACCCTTCTAGGGTGTCCGCGTTTTATTTTGATTAGGAGGTGCTTTCGTATCAGCAACATGAGTCATCAGATCAACGACGAGATCCGGGACCGTGAGGTCCGCCTGATCTCCGACACCGGAGAGCAGCTGGGCATCATGTCGGCCCGGGAGGCCCTGGCCAAGGCCGAGGAGGCCAACCTGGACCTGGTGAAGATCTCTCCTACCGCCAATCCTCCCGTGTGCAAGCTTATGGACTACGGCAAGTTCAAGTTCGAGCAGGCCAAGCGGGAGAAGGAGGCCAGGAAGAACCAGCGCGTCGTGGAGATCAAAGAGGTGCGCATGTCTCCCGGCATCGACGTCAACGACTTCAACGTCAAGCTCCGCAATGCTCAGAAGTTCCTGTCCGAGGGCAACCGGGTGAAGGCCACCGTCCGCTTCCGCGGCCGTGAGATGGCCCACACCGACATCGGCAAAAAGCTGCTTCTGAAGTTTGCGGAGGACTGCAGCGAGGTCGCCGTTATGGACAAGGAGCCCAAGCTGGAAGGCCGCCACATGAACATGTTCCTGTCTCCGAAGGTCTCCAAGGACGCCAAGGAAGCCACAAAGTAAAAAAAAGGAGTCAACTGATATGGCTAAGATCAAGCTGAAAACCCACAGCGGCGCGAAGAAGAGATTCAGCCTCACCAAGACCGGCAAGGTCAAGCGCGCCCACGCCTTCAAGTCCCACCTCCTCAACGGCCACGGCAAGGATACCAAGCGCAAGAGAGGCCTCCGCGCCGGCGCTTATGCGGACAAGACCAACGAGCCCGCCATCAAGCGCATGATCCCCTATAAATAAGAACTTTTTTACCATAACATAGGAGGCTAATCGACAATGGCTAGAGTCAAAGGCGCAATGATGACGCGCAAGAGAAGAAATAAGATCCTGAAGCTGGCGAAGGGCTACTGGGGCGCTAAGAGCAAGCACTTCAAGATGGCCAACGAGCAGGTCATGAAGTCCCTGAAGTACGCCTACATCGGCCGCCGGCTGAAGAAGCGTGACATCCGCTCCCTGTGGATCACCCGCATCTCCGCCGCCTGCAAGATGAACGGCATGAACTATTCCACCTTCATGAACGGCCTGAAGAAGGCCGGCGTGACCATCAACCGCAAGATGCTTGCTGAGATGGCTGTCAACGACAAGGCCGCCTTCACCCAGCTCACCGAGCTGGCCAAGGCCAAGCTGGCCTGAGTTCTCTCACGGCATGAGATCCCCCAGTCCAACGGACTGGGGGATTTTTCGTTTCTCCCACCCTCTTGTCATATTTCGGAAAAGGGATTAGAATAATGACTATTCAAGTCATTGAGTGGGAGGAACCTTTCCGTGAATCAGAACGATCCCCGTTACGCGGCCTATCTCCGCATCCTGGCCGAGGAGCTGGTGCCCGCCATGGGCTGCACCGAGCCAATCTCCATCTCCTTCTGCGCCGCCAAGGCCCGGGAGCTGCTGGGCGCACTCCCCGAGGCCATCACTGTGGCGGCCAGCGGCAATATCATCAAAAACGTCAAGAGTGTGGTGGTTCCCAACACCGGTGGCCGGAAGGGCATCGAGACCGCAGCCGCCGTGGGCGTGGTAGCCGGCGACCCCAGCCGCGAGCTGGAGGTCATCGCCTCCGTCACCCCGGAGCAGCGGGAGGCTCTGGGCCGCTATCTGGAGACCGTCCCCATCCAGGTCCTCCCCGCCGACACCGATCTGGTGCTGGACGTCACCGTCACCGTCTGCTCCGGTGGCCACAGTGCCAGTGTCCGGGTGGCCAACCAGCACACCAACATCGTGTCCATGGTGAAGGACGGCGAGACTCTTTTTGAGGCTCCTGCCGTGGGCTGCGGCACCACCCCCGCCGCCTCCCCTGACCGGGCCCTCATGGACTTCGACGACATCTTCGACTTCGCCGACACGGTGGACATTGAGGATGTAAAGCCCCTGCTGGACCGCCAGATCGCCTACAACACCGCTATTTCCCGGGAAGGACTCCAGGGGGACTGGGGCGCCAACATCGGCTCTACCCTGCTGAAGATCTACGGCGACGACGTGAAGATCCGGGCCCGGGCCGCCGCCGCCGCCGGCTCCGACGCCCGTATGAGCGGCTGTGAACTGCCCGTGGTCATCAACTCCGGCAGCGGCAACCAGGGCATGACGGTCTCCCTGCCTGTCATTGAGTATGCCAGGGAGCTGAACAGCTCCCCGGAGCGCCTCTATCGGGCCCTCACCCTGTCCAACCTCACCGCCATCTACCAAAAGGAGGGCATCGGCCGCCTGTCCGCCTACTGCGGCGCCATCAGCGCCGGGGCCAGCGCCGGGGCGGGTATCGCCTACCTGCTGGGCGGCGGCCGGACGGAGGCTGCCCACACCATCGTCAACGCCCTGGCCATCACCTCCGGCATCATCTGCGACGGCGCCAAGGCCTCCTGCGCCGGCAAGATCGCCGCCGCCGTGGACGCCGGCATCCTGGGCTACTACATGTTCCTCAACGGCCAGGAGTTCCACGGCGGAGACGGCATCATCTCCAAAGGCATCGAATCCACCCTCCGCAACGTGACCCGCCTGGGCAAGGAAGGCATGAAGGAGACCGATGAGGAGATCATCCGCATCATGACCGGCTGCTGAACTTCATAGACAGAAAAAGACCTCCCGCCGATGGCGGGAGGTCCTTTTTTACGTTGGATGGAAATCGGAGCCTTACTCCTTGGTCTCCGCCTTGGGAGCCTCGGCGGCGGCCTTGGGGGCGGCCGGAGCGGCAGCCTTGGGAGCCGCAGGCTTGACCTCGGGCACCTTGCCGTCCACAGTGATCAGCTTGCGGGGGCACTTCTGGGCGCAGATACCGCAGCCGACGCACTTGTCGTAATCGATGACGGCCAGGTTGTTGACCATAGTGATGGCTTCCTTGGGGCAGGACTTGGCGCACAGAGAGCAGCCAATACAGCCGTTGGAGCAGACCTTGGTGACGGCAGGACCCTTGTCCTTGGAGGAGCAGGGGATGGTGACGTGCTTCTTGGTCTTGTAGGGCTCCAGGGCAATGATGTGACGGGGGCAGATGTCCACGCACTGGTTGCAGGCCTTACACTTGTCCTCGTCCACCTTGGCCACGCCGTTGACAACGTGGATGGCGTCGAAGGGGCAGACCTTCTCACAGGAGCCCATGCCCAGGCAGCCGTAGCCGCAGCTCAGGGGGCCACCGCCGGGGAGGCGGGCAGCCGCCACGCAGTCGTGGACACCGATGTACTCGTACTTCTGGTGGTCCACACCGCAGCCGGTGCAGTGGACGGTGGCCACCATCCTGACGCTGTCACCAGCGGCCACGCCCATGATCTCACCGATCTGGGCAGCCACGGCGGCGCCGCCAGCGGCGCACTTGTTGACGGGCGCCTCGCCCTTCACCACGGCGGCAGCATAGCCGCCGCAACCGGCGTAGCCACAGCCGCCGCAGTTGGCGCCGGGCAGGCAGCCGATGATGGCCTCCTCACGGGGGTCCACCTCAACGGCAAACACCCGGGAAGCGAAGGCCAGCACGGCGCCGAAGATCAGACCCAGTCCACCCAGGACCAGGAACGCAAATAAAACCAGATTCATTTCAGCCCCTCCTTAAAACACGCTCAGGCCGCTGAAGCCCATAAAGGCCAGAGCGATGAGGCCGGCGGTGACCAGAGCGATGGGGAAGCCCTCAAAAGCCTTGGGGCAGTCCATGGTGGCGTCCAGGCGCTCACGGACACTGGCGAAGAGGAAGATGGCCAGCAGGAAGCCCAGGCCGCCGGTGATGCCGTAGACAACGCTCTCGATGAAGTTGTAGTTATTCTGCACGTTCAGCAACACCACGCCCAACACGGCGCAGTTGGTGGTGATGAGGGGCAGATAGATACCGAGAGCCTGATACAGGGAGGGGACGTTCTTCTTCAGGAACATCTCCACGAACTGCACCAGAGAGGCGATGACCAGGATGAAGGCGATGGTCTGCATGAAGGCCAGGTTGGGGCCGTCGCCGAAGATGGCAGGGTTCACCAGCAGGTACTCGTTGATGATCCAGCACACGGCGGAGGCCAGACCCATGACGAAGGTCACGGCCAGGCCCATGCCCAGAGCGGTGTCCACCTTTTTGGACACGCCCATGAAGGGGCAGATGCCCAGGAACTGGGAGAAGATAAAGTTATTGACCAGGATAGCGCCCAGGGCGATGGAAAAGAGCTGTGTCACGTCCATTACTGAGCCACCTCCTCAGTTTTTTTCTTCTCGGAGCGAGCCAGGGCCCACTGCATGAAGGCGATGAGGCAGGCCAGCACCAGGAAGCCGCCCACGGGGAGGGAGATGCCCAGAGCGCCCACGCCCTCGGGCAGGATGCGGATGCCGTTGCTGTCGTTGATGAAGCTCAGGCCACCCAGGATGGTGCCGTTGCCCAGCAGCTCACGGACCAGGCACATGACCACCAGCACCCAGGTGTAACCAATGCCCTGGAAGATGCCGTCCACAGCGGAGGCAGCCACGCCGTTCTTGTAGCAGAAGCCCTCGGCACGGCCCAGGATGATGCAGTTCACCACGATCAGGGGGATAAACACGCCCAAGCTGTCCGACAATGCCGGTACGAAGGCTTTGAGCAGCAGATCCACGATGGTCACGAAGGTGGCGATGACCACGATGAAGCAGGCGATACGGATGGAGTTGGGGATAACCTTCCGCAGGGCGGAAATAACGATGTTGGAACAGGTCAGGATGATGAGCACGGACAGGCCCATGCCCACGCCGTTGAAGAACACAGTGGTGATGGCCATGGTGGAGCACATGCCCAGCAGCTGCACCAGCACGGGGTTCTGGGTGACCAGACCTTCCTTGAATTGTTTCTTAATGTCCATGGTCTAACCTCCTTAACCCAGAGTGCCCACGGCGGCAATGGCGGCATTGACGCCGCTGCAGACCGCGCGGGAGGTGATGGTGGCGCCGGTGAGGGCGGCGATCTCGCCGCCGTCCTTGGTGACGGCCACGTTGGACTTGCCCACGAACTGGCTCCGGAAGTCCTCCTTGGTGGCGTTGGCGCCCAGACCGGAGGTCTCGGAGTGGCTGATGATGGACACACCGGAGCAGGTGCCGTCGGTGTTCACACCCACCATGATGTCCAGTACGCCGCCGAAGCCGGAGGGCGCGACCTGGACCACATAGCCGGCGTCGCCGGCCTGGTAGACCTTCGTAACGAGAGGATCACCGCCGGTGTATGCCACCTCGGTATAGCTGTCAGCGGGAAGCACAGCCTCCATGGCGGCCTGGGTCTTGGCCTGAGTGGCCACCTCGATGGGCCCCATGGTGATGTTGTTCACCAGGCCCAGCAGCACGGCGCAGATGGCGCTGATGGCGAACAGGGTGACGATCAGCTGGACCGGCCCCGCCTCTTTTTTCTTCATAACAACGGAATCGCTCATTTGGCGGCGCCCTCCTTTGCAGCTTTCTTGGCAGCCTTAGCCTTCTCCTTCATCTCTTTGGTGAAGCCGAAGCGGGCGGGCTTGGTCGCCTGATCGATGAACCACACGCACACGTTCATGATGAGGATGGCGTAGCTGACGCCCTCGGGATAGCCGCCGAAGTAGCGGATGAACACGGTGAGCAGACCACAGCCAATGCCAAAGACGATCTCACCCTTGGGGCTGGTGGGGCTGGTCACATAGTCGGTGGCCATGAAGAAGGCGCCCAGGAACAGACCGCCGCCCAGCAGCTCATAGAGCATCCAGGTGACGCGGTCGTTGCCGCCCTGGGGGAAAATGAAGGTGAGCACAGCCACGGTGGCGATGAAGGCCACGGGGATGTTGGGACGGATAACGCCCCGGGCGATGAGGTAGATACCGCCGGCCAGGAGCATCACAGCGGAGACCTCGCCAATGCAGCCGCCCACATTGCCCACGAACATGTCCATGATGCTGGCCTCAGGCAGAACGCCGGAGTGCATGAAATCCACGGACAGGGGGGTGGCGCCGGTGACGGCGTCAGCGGCGGAGATGAGGCCGGACCACTTGCCGGGCACAGCCCAGGTGGTCATGGCCACCGGGTAGCTGAGCATCAGGAAGGCACGGCCGCCCAGGGCGGGGTTGATGAAGTTCTTGCCCAGGCCGCCGAAGAGCTGCTTGACCACCACGATGGCGAAGAAGTCGCCGATGATCAGCATCCAGTAGGGCAGGGTGACCGGGCAGACGAAGGCCAGCAGCACGCCGGTGACAGCGGCAGACAGGTCGCCGTTGGTCTGGGTCTTGTGGAGGAGCTTGCGGTAGCCCATCTCGAAGATCTCACAGGCCACCACGGAAATGATGGTGGCAATGAGGGCCCGGGGGCCGAAGAAGTACACAGCCGCGCACAGGGCGGGCACCAGGGCGATCAGCACATCCAGCATCAGGGAGCGGGTGCCGATGGGAGAGGAGACGTGGGGGGAGGAAGCTACCCCCAGCAGCTTATTCTCGTTGCTCATGCTTTGGCCGCCTCCTTCGCTTTCGCTTTCTGCTGGAGACCGCGGATCTCAAACTTGGCCATCCGGAAGGTCTGGACCAGGTGGATCCGGGCGGGGCAGATGTAGTTGCAGGAACCGCACTCCATGCAGTCCATCACGTTGTACTCCTGGACCTTGTCCCAGTCGCGCTTCATGCTGTACATGCGCATGTAGAGGGGCATGAGGTGCATGGGGCAGGCGTTGACGCACTTGCCGCAGCGGATACAGGTCTGCTCGGTGTCCTGCACGGCGGCCTCGGCGTCGGTGAGGGCAAGGATACAGTTGGTGCCCTTCATCATGGGGGCGGTGAGATCATACTGGGGGTTGCCCATCATGGGGCCGCCCATCAGGAGGCGCTGGGGCTGGGTCTGGAACCCGCCGGCCATCTTGATGAGGTGCTCGATGGGGGTGCCGATGGGGGCGTTGACGTTCATGGGCCGGGCCATGGCGCCGCCGGTCAGGGTGACGTTGCGGTGGGTGAGGGGCTTGCCCTCGGTGACCGCGTCGTAAATAGCGGAGGCGGTGGCAACGTTGAACACGGTGCAGCCCACGTCGGCGGGCAGGCCTCCGGGGGGCACCTCACGGCCGGTGATCCGCTGGATGAGCTGCTTCTCAGCGCCCTGGGGGTAGCGGGTCTTCAGGGTCTCGATATGGATGCCGCTGTCGGCGGGGAGCAGGCTCTTCAGGTGCTCCACGGCGTCGAGCTTGTTGCCCTCGATGCCGATGGTGGCCTCCTTCAGGCCCAGGGCCTTCATGATAAAGCCCACGCCGCCCAGAACAGCCTCGCCGCGCTCCAGCATAAGCCGGTGGTCGGCGGTGATGTAGGGCTCACACTCGGCGCCGTTGATGAGGATGGCGTCGACCTTGCCCACCGCGCCGGAGAGCTTGACGTGGGTGGGGAAGCCCGCGCCGCCCATACCGGTGATACCGGCTTCCTTGACGATGTCGATGATCTCCTGGGGAGTGAGGGCATCCACATTGTCACGGTGCTTGATGGTTTCACAGGGAGTGTCCTGGAAATCGTTCTCGATGACCACGGACATCATTTTGCCTCCGCCGGGATGGGGCCGGGCCTCCACGGCCACGACCTTGCCGGAGACGCTGGCGTGAATGGGAGCGCCCAGACCGGCGATCTCGCCGATCTTCTGGCCAACCTTCACCTCATCCCCCACAGCCACGATGGGCTTGCAGGGAGCGCCCACGTGCATGGACATGGGGATCACCACCTGAGCCGGAGCTTCCTCCAGCGGGACAACAGGCTTGCGCTCCGTTGCCTCCTTGTGCTCGGCGGGGTGGACGCCGCCATAAAACTTATGACTCATAGCATCACCTCTGTCATTACTTCAAACCTCTGCTTCCGAATTTAGGCCGCTGAACAAGTGACTGTCAGAATGCTCAGTCATTTGTTCAGCGGTCCTTCCCGATGGGCAGTCCGTTCTCACCGGCCTGCCTTCTCCCCAATGATCCGACCCCCTGCATAGGGCATGCTCGAATCTTTATTATAATAGTACTACCAATCAAAAATGTCCAGCATTTCCAGCGAAAAAAGCGCCGAAATTAGGGAAAATAAATTTGCCTTTTCCCTCCGTCCACCTGCGGTTTAAGGCAAGCGCCTGCAATTCTCCGCTTCACTTATTCGGAATGCGAATTTTTTTGTTTTTTCTAAAAATCCACCGTTGACAAATGGACCCGGCAGTTGTATCATGATGACTAATATCACATTTTTATATTGTGAAAACAGCAATGACCGGGTAAGTAAATCGGTCTCGCAAGCCCAGAGAGGGAGCGGCAGGTGTGAGCTCCCGTGAGGGGCCGGGAGAAAGTCGCTCGTGAGCTGCGCCCTTGAACTTCCAGTAGGGGGCGACGGTTCCCCCCGTTACCGGGGATGAGAGCGCGCGGGCGTTTGCCTGCGAATTTAGGTGGTACCACGGAGTAAGACTTCGTCCTAGAGAGGACGAAGTCTTTTTGCATATTTGTCCCTTTTCTGGCGTAATCCCGCTTCCGGTCACCGGGAGCTTTTCCTAATTTGAAACTCGAGGAGGAATGCTGCATGATCAACGGAGCCCAGGCCCTGATGGAGAGCCTTAAGCGCGAGGGAGTGGAGCGGGTATTTGGCTATGCCGGTGCCACCATCTGCCCCGCTGTGGACGCCCTGGCTGCCACCGACATCGCCTACACCCTGGTCCGCACGGAACAGAACGCCGGTCACATGGCCTCCGGCTACGCCCGCATGATGGGCAAGCCCGGTGTGTGCATGGTGACCTCGGGTCCCGGCGCCACCAACCTTATTACCGGCATCGCCACCGCCTACATGGATTCCATCCCCATGGTGGCCATCACCGGCCAGGTCCAGAGCTACCTGCTGGGCCGGGATATCTTTCAGGAGGTGGACATCACCGGCGCCTGTGCCCCCTTCATCAAGCACAGCTACCTGGTGAAGGACGCCAACGACATTCCCCGCGTCGTCAAAGAGGCCTTCCACATCGCCTCCACCGGCCGGCAGGGCCCCGTGCTCATCGACATCCCCATCGATATCCAGCAGCAGATGATCGACCCCGTCTACCCCGACAGCGTGGACATCCGGGGCTACAAGCCCAGCGTCAAGGGTAACGACAACCAGATCAAGCGGGTGGCCGCCTCCATCTCCGCCGCCCAGAAGCCCCTGCTGTGCGTGGGCGGCGGCCTCTTCAGCGCCAAGGCCCAGGAAGAGCTGATCACCCTGTGCGAGAGCGCCCGCATCCCGGTAGTCACCACCATGATGGGCCTGGGGCTGCTGCCCAGGAACCACCCCCTGAACCTGGGCATGATCGGTGCCTTCGGTACCCCCACCGCCAACCGGGCCCTCAACACAACCGACCTGCTCATCATTGCCGGCGCCCGGGCCGCCGACCGGGCGGTGACCTCCCCCAAGGAGATTGCCAGCCGCACCAAGACCGTCCACCTGGATGTGGACCCCGCCGAAATTGGCAAGAACTTCTCCACCACGGTGCCCGTGGTGGGCGACGTGAAGGTCATCCTGGACCAGCTCATCTCCCACCACCCCAAGGCCCAGAGCGAGGCCTGGATCGCCGATCTCCAGGCCCGGCGGCAGGCCGAGACCCAACCTGCTGCCGCCCCCGGCGCCGGCAGCGTCACCCCCTCCTACCTCATGCGCACCCTGGGTGAGCAGCTGGACGACGACGCCTGCGTCTGCGTGGACGTGGGCCAGAACCAGATCTGGGCGGCCAAACACCTGCCCATGAAGCATGGCCGCTTCCTCACCACCGGCGGCCTGGGCACTATGGGCTACTCCCTCCCCGCCTCCCTGGGCGTCAAGACCGCCGTCCCCGACCGGCAGACCGTGGTGGTCTGCGGCGACGGCAGCTTCCAGATGTTTGAAAACGAGCTGGCCACCCTGAAGGCCATGGGGACCGATGTGAAGATCGTCATGGTCCACAACGGGGTGCTGGGCCTGGTCCACCAGATCCAATACTCCAGCTACAGCGGCCCCTTTGGCGTGGACCTCACCGGCTCCCCCGACTTCGAGAAGCTGGCCGAGGCCTACGGCATCCCCGGCAAGCGCATCTCCGACGACGGTCAGGTGGACAGCGCCATCCACGACATGCTCACCGCGTCCGGACCCTATCTGCTCATCTGCGACGTGGACCCCATGACCACCACGTCCATGACCTAAGAAAGGAGGAAGGCCATATGACCCAGACCATTTCCGTACTGGTGGAAAACCGGGCCGGCGTGCTCAACCGCATCACCGGTCTCTTCGCCCGTCGGGCCTTCAACATCGAGAGCCTTGCCGTGGGTGTCACCGACGACAAGAACATCTCCCGCATCACCATCATCGTGGACTCCGGCAACAACGTGGTGGAGCAGGTGGAAAAGCAGCTCAACAAGCTGGTGGACGTCATCAAGGTCCGCACCCTGGACGAGAAGAAGCTCATCGGACGGGAGCTTATTATTGTAAAGGTGTCCACCTCCACCAAGACCCGCCAGGACGTGGCGAACCTCTGCCAGATCATGGGCGCCAAGATCGCCGACATCAGCAGCACCAGTATGACCCTGGAGCTCTCCGACACCCCCGACCGGGTGGACCTCTTCGAGAGCCTGCTGCGGCCCTTCTCCATCCTGGAGGTGGCCCGGACGGGCGTCATCGCCGTCCAGAAGGGCAGCGGAAAAATCTAAGCCGGCGGTTTGTTCCGCACGGCGTCAGGAGGGACAACGTGAAAATCCGAGCCACTCAAGCCATCATGGAATGCCTGCTGGAGCAGGGCGTGGACACCGTCTTCGGCTACCCCGGCGGCACTATATTAAATGTATACGACGAGCTCTACCGCTATCAGGACAAGATCCACCACATCCTGACGGCCCATGAGCAGGGCGCCTCCCATGCCGCCGACGGCTATGCCCGCTCCACCGGCAAGGTGGGGGTGTGCTTCGCCACCTCCGGCCCCGGCGCCACCAATCTGACCACCGGCATCGCCACCGCCTACATGGACTCCTCCCCTGTTGTCTTCCTCACCTGCAACGTGGGGGAGAGCACCCTGGGTAAGGATGCCTTCCAGGAGGTGGATATCACCGGCATCGCCATGCCCATCACCAAGGCCACCTACCTGGTCCGGGACCCCAACGACATCCCCGACATCATCCGGGAGGCCTTCGCCGTGGCCGCCATGGGCCGCCCCGGCCCGGTGCTCATCGATCTTCTAAAAAACGTCACCGCCCTGGACGTGATGATCGACTATGAGCCCCTCCCCAAGGAGGAGCACCAGTACTACGGTCGTCTGGCCGACCTGCGGAAGCGGGCGGGCTGGGACCTGACGCCCCCCGCCCCCAACAGCGACGACGTGGACAAGCTGGTGGAGCTCATCGCCCAGTCGGAAAAGCCCATGCTCATCTGCGGCGGCGGCGTGGTCCGCAGCCGGGCCCATGAGGAGTTCCGCACCCTGGCCGAGAAGCTGGACGCCCCGGTGGCCATTACCGTCATGGGCGGCGGCGGCTTCCCCGGCGCCCACCCCCTCACCACCGGCATGCTGGGTATGCATGGCTCCCGGAGCTCCAACATCGCCTGCGACAACTGTGACCTGCTCATCGCCGTGGGCTGCCGGTTCTCCGACCGGGTGGCCACCGAGCCGGCCACCTTCGCCAAGCAGGCCAAGATCGTACATATCGACATCGACCGGGCCGAGATCGACAAGAACGTCAAGACCGATCACCACATCATCGGAGACGCCAAGCAGGTCCTCCAGATGGTCAATGACCGCATCCCCGCCTACCAGCACCCGGCGTGGAAGGAGTTCGTATTCTCCCACCGGCCCGCAGCGCCGGAGGAGAGCGCCGCCCTCACCCCCTACCAGATCATCCGCACCCTCCGGGAGCTGTGCCCCCAGGACTCCATCGTGGCCACCGACGTGGGCCAGCACCAGATGTGGAGCATCCAGCACTTCCACTTCGACTACCCCGGTCAGCTCATCACCTCCGGCGGCTTCGGCACCATGGGCTTTGGCCTGGGCGCCGCCATGGGCGCCAAGCTGGGCAACCCGGACAAGACGGTGCTCCACATGACCGGCGACGGCTGCTTCCGCATGAACGGCCAGGAGCTGGCCACCGTCTCCCACTACGACATCCCCATCATCACCGTCATCTTCAACAACCACACCCTGGGCATGGTCCACCAGTGGCAGAACCTGCTCTACGGCGGCCGCTTCTCCGAGACCGACCTCAACTTCGCTCCCGACTTCGTGAAGCTGGCCGAGGCCTACGGCGTCCGGGGCAGGCGGGTCACCACCCGGGCCGAGCTGGCCGACACCGTCCGGGAGGCCCTGGACCTGGGCCACGCCTACGTCATCGAGTGCATCATCGACACCGATGAGACCGTGCGCCCCATGGTCTCCGCCGGCAAGCCCATCACCGAATTCCTGTTGGAGTGAGGATGGAGAAAGGAGCGTGATCGTTATGGAAAGCAAAGAGCATACCCTCTCCATCCTGGTGGAGAACACCCCCGGCGTGCTGAGCCAGGTCTCCCGCCTCTTTTCCAGGAAGGGCTACAACATCGAGTCCATCGCCTCCGGCACCACGGAGGACCCCAAGGTCACCCGCATCACCATCGTCATGAACGGGGATGACGCCACCATCGCCCAGCTGGCCGCCCAGCTGCGGAAGCTGCTGTGCGTCATCTCGGTCAAGGTCCTCTCCACCGAGGACGCCGTCCAGCGGGAGCTGGTGCTGGTGAAGGTGAAGGCCGACACCAAGGACAAGCGGGACGAGGTCCTCCAGATCGTCAGCGTCTTCCGGGCCAGCGTGGTGGACATCAGCCGTGAGACCCTCACCGTCTCCATCCTGGGCGACGAGAACAAGGCCTGCGCCCTCATGGACCTGCTGGCCGACTTCGGCGTCCTGGAGGTGGTCCGCACCGGCATCATCGCCATTGAGCGGGGCATCCGCACCATCTACGAGGACACCAAGGAGTCCGGCGAATTTAACTACGGCAAGAACGTTTTGTAACCGCGTTTTTTTGCAGAGATTGTATCATAGTTATCATTCTTTTCCACATTGCTGTGGTATTCTATTCATCACTTAGAACCGTCACCACGAAAAAAGGAGTGTATTGTCATGGCAAAGATGTACTACGAGAAGGACTGCGAGCTCAGCTACCTCAACGGGAAGAAGATCGCCATCATCGGCTACGGCTCCCAGGGCCACGCCCACGCCCTCAACCTGAAGGACTCCGGCTGCGACGTCTGCGTCGGCCTCCGTCAGGGCTCCAAGAACTGGGCCATTGCCGAGAAGGCCGGCCTCACCGTGAAGACCATCCCCGAGGCCGCCAAGTGGGCTGACATCGTCATGATCCTCATCAACGACGAGGTCCAGGCCGATGTCTACAAGAAGGACATCGCCCCCTATCTGGAGGAGGGTAATGCCCTGGCCTTCGCTCACGGCTTCAACATCCGCTACAAGCAGATCATCCCTCCCGCCGGCGTGGACGTCTTCATGGCCGCCCCCAAGGGCCCCGGCCACACCGTCCGTTCCCAGTACCTGGCCGGCAAGGGCGTGCCCTGCCTGGTTGCCGTGGAGCAGGATGCCACCGGCAACGCCTATAAGATTGCCCTGGCCTACATCGCCGGCATCGGCGGCGCCCGCGCCGGCGTCATGGAGACCACCTTCCACGACGAGACCGAGACCGATCTGTTCGGTGAGCAGACCGTCCTGTGCGGCGGCGTGGTGGACCTGATGCGCTGCGGCTTCGAGGTGCTGGTGGAGGCCGGTTACGAGCCTGAGAACGCCTACTTCGAGTGCATCCACGAGATGAAGCTCATCATCGACCTCATCAACAAGGGCGGCGTGGCTGCCATGAACTACTCCATCTCCGACACCGCCGAGTACGGCGAGTACGTCTCCGGCCCCCGCGTCATCCCCCACGAGGAGACCAAGGCCCGGATGCGCGCCGTCCTCTCCGACATCCAGGATGGCACCTTCGCCGGCAAGTGGATCGCCGAGAACAAGAACGGCCGCTGCTTCTTCAACTCCAAGCGTGACAACCTCAAGAAGCACCAGATGGAGATCGTGGGCGAGGAACTCCGCAAGAACATGATCTGGGGTGGCGACAAGGACCTGGACTCCGCCTCCAACTAAAAATCAGGGGTCCCCACAAAAGCCCAGCGCAGCGGGTTTTGTGGGGAAAGGAGCCGCAGCGGAATGGACGAGCCTTCGCCCTTGGGCGGAGGTGAGTGATGTGGAGCTTGCGGCGACGCGGGGCGGCGACAAGGACCTGGACTCCGCTTCCAACTAACCAGCCAAATTTCATATTACCATCAGACGGTATCAAGTGGGGAC
>NZ_CALXEE010000010.1 GCF_944387245.1 uncultured Intestinimonas sp.
AGGGAGTTTTTCTTTCACCCTCATCGCCGTAGGCTTTTTGGAACCACTCGCCCAGCGAGTGGTTTTCTGTATACAATAAACCTTCCCCCTTTCAGGGGGAAGGTGGCATTTGCGAAGCAAATGACGGATGAGGGTGGGTCGGTAAAATAGATTTCCTTTTTCGTCCTATCCAACGCCCCTCATCCGCCCCTGCGGGGCACCTTCCCCCCTAAGGGGGGAAGGTCATGTTTGTAAAGCAAATGCCGATCACCATACATGAAAGGACGGGGGAGACGCTTTCAAAACCCGTTTCGCTTCCCTGCTGGAAAAAGAACGGTTTTTGGAATCCAAAGAAAAAGCGGCTTCCCAAGGGGGTTAGGTGGCTCCAAATAGGAATCCGGCGGCCCGGCTTTACGCCCCCATTGTGCACCAGCACCGTCCACAGGTGACTCCGCCGGTGGAACAGGGAAAGGCTGTGGTCCTATCCAACATTTTTTCGCCGCCTGCGTGGGTGGAAATTGCGGCGTGGTTTGGCGGGCGGCCGCAGGCCGCCCAATGGTTAGAACGGAAGAGGGGGACGCATGACAGCGCCCCCCTCTTCATGGGTTTATTTTCCCTTGAATTTCTTCAGCAGGCCCAGGAAACCGCCCTTTTTGGGGGGCTCCTCGGGCTTCCGGGCGGTGGCGGCCCGGAGCTCCTTCAAAGCCTGGGCGGCGTCCCGGTCGCCCAGCTCGGCGGCACGGCAGTAGAGCTCCTCCGCCCGCAGGAGGTCCTTGGCCACCCCCCGGCCCTCGGCATAGCACCGGCCCAGCAGATAGAGCCCGCCGGCATGGTCCCGCTCGGCGGCCCGGTTTAGAAACTCCGCCGCCAGCCGCTCATCCCGGCGCAGCCGGTCTCCCTCCAGATATTTGCTGCCCAAAAGGAACTGGGCCTGGGTATAGCCGTCCTCCGCCGCCGCCCGCAGAAGGGTCTCCCCCTCCTTCGGGTCCTTTCTGAGCCGCTCCCCCAGCAGCAGGCACCGGCCCAGGTGATACCGGGCCTCGTTGTGACCCTGGTCGGCGGCCTTCCTCAGCCAGGCCTCCCCCTCGTCCGGGTCCTGGGGCAGACCGACGCCGTAGAGGAGGCAGCGGCCCAGCTGGCACTGGGCGTAGGCGTGTCCCCGCTCCGCCGCCCGCCGGTAGAACGTCACCGCCCTGTACTCGTCCTTGGATATGCCCCGGCCCGTCTCATAGCAGTAGCCCAGGCTGGCCATGGCGGGGGGATAGTCCCGATTCGCGCCACCGCGGTAGCACTCCGCCGCCCGCTGGTCGTTCTGCTCCGTCCCCTCGCCGTCCAGGCAGCAGTTCCCCAGCAGGTACAGGGCACGGGGATGGCCCTGCTCCGCCGCCTGCTCCAGCCAGTGGACCGCCTGGGCGGCGTCGGGCTCCACCCCGATGCCGTGGAGATAACAGAAGCCCAGGTTGCACTGGGCATAGGCGTAGCCCTGTTCGGCGGAGCGCCGGTAGAGCTCCACCGCCTTCTCCTTGTCCTCGGGCACCCCACGGCCCAGCTCGTAGCACAGGCCCAGGCTGGCCAGGGAGGGGGCGTAGCCCTGCTCCGCCCCACGGCGGTAATACGCCACCGCCTGCTGGTCGCTCTGCGCCACGCCCTGGCCGTTCCAGCAGCAGTCCCCCAGGATGTCCAGGGCGCGGGGGAAGTCCCGCTCTGCCGACTTCTCCAGCCAGGGGATGGCCTTGGACGGGTCGACATCGGTGCCAATGCCCGTGAGATAGCAGTAGCCCGCGTTGCAGGCCCCCGCCGGCTCGCCCCGCTCGCCCGCCTGGCAGTAGAGCTCCAGGGCACGGGCCGGGTCGGCCTCCACCCCACGGCCATTCTCGTAGCACAGGCCCAGGCTCACCATGGCCGGCGGATAGTCCAGCTCCGCCCCACGGCGGTAGTATTCCACCGCTTTGGCCGGGTCCTTCTCCATGCCGATGCCGTCGGCGGCGCAGTCCCCCAGCAGATCAAAGGCCCGGGGAAAGTTCTGCTCTGCCGCCCGCTCCAGCCACTGTACCGCCCGGGCACCGTCCTGCTCCACGCCGATGCCGTGGAGGCAGCAAAAGCCCAGGTTGCACTGGGCCCGGGGATAGCCCCCCTCGGCGGCCTGGAGGTAGAGCGCCGCCCCCTTGGCCTTGTCCTCGGGCACACCCTCGCCCACCTCGTAGCAAAGGCCCAGGTCGCAGATGGCGGGCAAGTACCCCTGCTCCGCCGCCTGCCCATAGAGGACCGCCGCCCGCTCCAGGTCCCGCTCCGTCCCGCGGCCCGCCTGGAGGCAGTCGGCCAGAATGCTCTGAGCGCGGGGGAACTCCTGCTCCGCCGCCCGCTCCAGCCACACCACGCCCGCTTTCTCGTCCCGGTCCATCCCGATGGCGCTGAGGCAGCACACAGCCAAATTGCACTGGGCAGGGGCATAGCCCCCCTCCGCCGCCCGGCGGTAGAGCTCCACCGCCCGGACCGGGTCCCGGTCCACCCCGGTGCCGCTCTCGTAGCACAGGCCCAGGTCGCACACCGCGGGCAGGTAGCCCTGTTCCGCCGCCTGCGCATAGAGGGACACCGCCCGCTTCAGGTCCTCCGCCGTCCCACGGCCCGTCTGGAGACAGTCGGCCAGGATGCTCTGGGCACGGGGGAACTCCTGGGCCGCCGAGCGCTCCAGCCAGTCTATCGCCGCGCCCTCGTCCTCCTCCACGCCGATGCCGTTGAGGTAGCACACCCCCAGGTTGCACTGGGCCGGGGCGTAGCCCTGCTCCGCCGCCTGACGGTAGAGCCGGGCGGCCTCCGCCGGGTCGGTTTCCACGCCGGTGCCATTCTCCCGGCACACGCCCAGGATGCTCTGGGCACGGGGAAAGCCCTGCTCAGCGGCCCGGCCCAGCCACTCCGCGCCCCGGACCGGGTCGGCCTCCACCCCGATGCCGTTGAGATAGCATACCCCCAGGTTGCACTGGGCCGGGGCATAGCCCTCCTCGGCGGCCTGGCGGTAGAGCTCGGCGGCCCGGACCGGGTCGACGTCCACGCCGTCCCCCGCCTCGTAGCACAGGCCCAGGTCGCACACCGCGGGGAGATACCCCTCCTCGGCGGCCTGGCGGAAGAGCTCCGCCCCCCGGACCGGATCAAAGTCTACGCCGTCACCAGCCTGGCAGCAGCGGCCCAGGGCCTCCACCGCCCGCAGGTCCCCCGTCTCCGCCCCCACGGCGAACCAGCGGGCGGCCTCCTTCAGGTCAACGTCCACACCGTCCCCCTGGGCGTACCGCAGCCCCACGTCGTAGGCCACGGCCGGGTCCTCGTGGGCCTGCTCCAGCAGAGCCCGGAAATCGGCCTGAGACCGCTGGACCTGCTCCATAGCCCGCCAGATGAGGGCCGTATTCACGAATACCACGTTCTCCTGCCCCTCCGGCGTCCCCTTCTCCTTTTCCTCCAGCATGCTCTGCCGTCACCCGTCCTTTCCGCCCATGACAGGGCGCTTTGAGTTCCATTCTACAACACCGGGGCGGCGGATTCAAGGACCTTCCCATTCCCGGTTGTCTCCACGGACTGGAAATTTTACTTACACTCTGTGAAAAATTGTGTTAAAATAAGAAAAGAGAGCTTTTACGGTTGATTTCACCTGTTTTTGTGCGTGAAAGGAGGTACCGGCATGTACCGGGCGGGAGATCGGATCATTTACGGCGGCAGCGGCGTCTGCCAGGTGAAGGCGGTGGGACCCCTGGAGGGGGACAGGGAGGACCGGCTCTACTACACCCTGGAGCCCCTCTACGGCTCCGGGATCATCTACGCCCCCGTGGACGGCCCCGTCTTTTCCCGCCCCCTCATGACGCCAGAGGAGGTGCATGACCTGCTGGCGCAGTTCCCCGAAATCCCCGCCGAGCCCCTGGCCGAGCGCAGTCTCACCGCCCTCAAGGACCACTATGTGTCGGTGCTCAAGAGCCACGACTGCCAGGCCCTGGTGGGCCTCATTAAGGGAGCCTATGAGAAGGGCCAGCGGGCCGTCAGCCGGGGCAAACGCCCCGGCGCGGTGGACCAGCACTACCTCAAGAGCGCCCAGGAGCTCCTCCACGGGGAGATCGCCGCCGCGCTCGGCATCCCCCTGGACTCCGTCCCCGACTACATCCGCACCGCCGTGGAAGGGGAGAGCGACGCCTGAGCATGCTCAGGCGTCGCTCTCCCCAATGGACCCGCTTACGCTGGGCTTTCGCGGGGGCCCCATAGAGACAGTACCTTCTTCCCTCAGGGGAGAAGGTGCCCCGGAGGGGCGGATGAGAGCGCGCAAGATAGAAGGAAACACAAATGCGCCTGAGTGACGCACCCTCATCCGGCGGCTCACGCCGCCACCTTCCCCCTGGAACGGGGAAGGTCAGAGATCTACCCACCACGCCGTTTTCCCCACCCGCGCCGCAGCAACGGCAATGCCAGTCAGCGCCACCGCGCGGCGACACCCACCCACGCAGGCGGCGAAAAAAGTGGGGATAGAACCACGGCTTGTCCCTGTTCCACCGAGGTAGTCTACCGCAGACGGGGCTGGTCCACAACGGGGGCGTAAAGACGGGCCGCCGGATTCCTATTTGGGACCACTCAACCCCCACGGGAGCCCCTTTTTCTTTGGATTCCAAAAACCGTTCTTTTTCCAGCAGGGAAGCGAAACGGGTTTTGAGATCGTCTCCTTTCTCCAAAAACGTATGTTGATTGGCATTTGCCCAAATAACATAACCTTCCCCCCAATGGGGGGAAGGTGCCCCGCAGGGGCGGATGAGGGGGCGTTGGATAGAACGGAAAGTGAAATCCATTTTACCAGCCCACCCTCATCCGTCATTTGCTCCGCAAATGCCACCTTCCCCCTGGGAGGGGGAAGGTTTTTTCGGCATGGTTCCCCATGCACGAGCCCTGGATTTTTATGCTTGACAAAGCCTGATCGGGGGCGTATACTTTGCCTCGTAAAAATCGGATAGATCTTCAGGGCAGGGTGAGATTCCCTACCGGTGGTATAGCCCACGAGCCGCAAGCATGATTCGGTGAAACTCCGAAGCCGACCGTACAGTCGGGATGGAAGAAGATCGGAAGACGCAGGACCTGTCTCCAGGTCCCCCCACGTCATACGGCTGCTCTGGTATGTTTTTGGACATCCAGAGTTTTTTTGTTGCCCGCGCCCCCAAAAGGGCGTCGGTTGACCGCCTTTCCGCTGCCCTGGACCTTCTGTCCGGGGCAGCTTTTGTTTTGCCCGACGGAGGGATGCGAGATGGAAGACCGCGACTATATGGCCCTGGCCCTGGAGCTGGCCGAGCAGGGGGCGGGGTGGACCTGCCCCAACCCCATGGTGGGGGCAGTGATCGTGAAGGACGGCCGCATCATCGGCCAGGGCTACCACCGCCGCTGCGGGGAGCTCCACGCCGAACGGGAGGCCCTGGCCGCCTGCACGGAGGACCCCGCCGGGTCCACCCTGTACGTGACATTGGAGCCCTGCTGCCACCAGGGGCGGCAGCCCCCCTGCGTGGACGCCGTGCTGGAGACCGGCATCCGCCGGGTGGTGGTGGGCACCACCGACCCCAACCCCCTGGTGGGGGGCAAGGGCATCGCCCGGCTGCAAGAGCGGGGCGTGGAGGTGACCGTGGGGGTGCTGGAGGCCGAGTGCCGCGCCCTCAACCGGTTTTTCTTCCACTACATCCGCACCCGGCGGCCCTACGTGGTGATGAAATACGCCATGACCATGGACGGCAAGATCGCCGCCTACACCGGGGACGCCAAGTGGATCACCGGGGAGGCGGCCCGGGCGCACGTCCACCGGCTGCGCCACCGGTGCCGGGGCATTCTGGTGGGGGTGGGCACCGTGCTCGCCGACGACCCCATGCTCAACTGCCGCCTGCCCGGCGGCCGGGACCCGGTGCGGGTCGTCTGCGACAGCCATCTGCGCACCCCCCTCACCGCCCGGGTGGTGACCACGGCAAAGGAGATCCCCACCATCCTGGCCACCTGCGAGACCGACCCGGCCAGACACGCCCCCTATGAGGCCGCGGGCTGCCGGGTGCTCTCTCTGCCGGAGCGGGCGGGAGAGGTGGACCTGGGGGCCCTGCTGGACGCCCTGGGGGAGTTGGAGATGGACAGCCTGTTGCTGGAGGGGGGCGGCACCCTGAACTGGTCCTTCCTGGAGCAGGGGCTGGTCCAGAGGGTATACGCCTATGTTGCCCCCAAGCTGCTGGGGGGCGCTACGGCCAAGTCCCCGGTGGAGGGGACGGGCGTCCCCAGCCCCCAGACGGCCTTTTCTCTCAAAAACACCAGGATACAGACCTTAGGCGAGGACATTTTGCTGGAGAGCGAGGTGGATGACCGTGTTCACGGGGATCGTTGAGGAGGTGGGCACCGTGACGGCGGTGGACCGGGGGCGGCACTCCGCCGTCCTCACCATCCGGGCCCACACCGTGCTGGAGGACGCCAAGTTGGGGGACAGCATCGCCGTCAACGGCATCTGTCTCACCGTCACCGGCCGGACGGCGGGCAGCTTCACCGCCGACGTGATGCACGAGACGTTGGACCGCTCCTCCCTGGCCGGGCTCCGGCCTGGCACCGAGGTCAATTTGGAGCGGGCCATGGCGGCGGGCGGGCGCTTCGGCGGCCACATCGTCTCCGGCCACGTGGATGGGGTGGGCCGGGTGAAGTCGGTCCGCCGGGACGACAACGCCGTGTGGTACACCGTCTCGGCCCCGCCCCACCTGCTGCGCTACATCGTGGAAAAGGGCTCCATCACTGTGGACGGCATCAGCCTGACGGTGGCCCGGGTGGACGAAGCCAGCTTCGCCATCTCGGCCATCCCCCACACGGTGGCCCAGACCGTCCTCCGCAACCGAAGGCCGGGGGACCTGGTCAACCTGGAAAACGACATCATCGGCAAATATGTGGAAAAGCTCCTGACCCCCGCCCCGGAAACCAGGGCGGAGGGGGGCATCACCAAGGAATTTCTGGCCCAGTACGGCTTTTAGGAGGAGAAGATCATGGCTCAGTTCCACACCATCGAGCAGGCCCTGGAGGACCTGCGGCAGGGCAAGCTCATTCTGGTCACCGACGACCCCGACCGGGAGAACGAGGGCGACCTCATCTGCGCGGCGGAGTTCGCCACCACCGAGAACGTCAACTTCATGGCCACCCACGGCAAGGGCCTCATCTGCATGCCCATGTCGGAGGAGTATGTCCAGAAGCTCCGCTTCCCCCAGATGGTCCAGTACAACACCGACAACCACGAGACGGCCTTCACCGTCTCCATCGACCACGTGTCCACCACCACCGGCATCTCGGCGGCGGAGCGGTCGGTGACCGCCCTCAAGTGCGTGGAGGAGGGGTCCAGGCCGGAGGACTTCCGGCGGCCGGGGCACATGTTCCCCCTGCTGGCCAAGAAGAACGGCGTCCTGGAGCGGGAGGGCCACACCGAGGCCACCGTGGACCTGTGCCGCCTGGCGGGGCTGAAGGCCTGCGGCCTGTGCTGCGAGGTCATGAAGGACGACGGCACCATGATGCGCACCCCCGAGCTCATGGAGCTCTCGGAGCGGTTCGGCCTCACCTTCATCACCATCAAGGACCTCCAGAACTACCGCAAGTGCCACGACCAACTGGTGGACGAGGTGGCGGTGACCAGGATGCCCACCAAGTACGGCAATTTCGTGGCCCACGGCTTTGTGAGCCGTCTCAACGGCGAGCACCACGTGGCCCTGGTGAAGGGGGACATCGGGGACGGGCAGAACGTGCTCTGCCGGGTCCACTCCGAGTGCCTCACCGGCGACACCTTCGGCTCCCTGCGCTGCGACTGCGGCGAGCAGCTGGCTGCCGCCATGGCCCAGATCGAGCGGGAGGGGAGGGGCATCCTCCTCTACATGCGCCAGGAGGGCCGGGGCATCGGCCTCATCAACAAGCTCCGGGCCTACGAGCTCCAGGAGAAGGGCATGGACACCCTGGACGCCAACCTGGCCCTGGGCTTTGCCGGGGACCAGCGGGAGTACTACATCGGCGCCCAGATCCTTCGCACCCTGGGTGTGAAGAGCATGCGCCTTCTGACCAACAACCCGGACAAGGTCTACCAGCTCTCCGAGTTCGGCATGGAGATCACCGAGCGGGTGCCCATCCAGATCGAGGCCACCGACTACGACCGCTTCTATCTCAAGACCAAGCAGGAGCGCATGGGCCACATCCTGCACTATTAAAAGGAGGACACACGAAATGAAGACACTGGAAGGAAAACTGGTCGCAAAAGGCATTCGGGTGGGCATCGTGGCCGCCCGGTTCAATGAGTTCATCACCTCCAAGCTCCTCAGCGGCGCCATGGACGGCCTGGTCCGCCACGACGTGCAGGAGGAGGACATCCACGTGGCCTGGGTGCCAGGCGCCTTCGAGATCCCCCTCATCGCCGCCAAGATGGCCAAGAGCGGCAAGTACGACGCCGTCATCTGCCTGGGCGCCGTCATCCGGGGCTCCACCAGCCACTACGACTACGTGTGCAACGAGGTCTCCAAGGGCATCGCCGCCGTGGGTCTGGAGAGCGGCATCCCCGTCCTCTTCGGCGTCCTCACCACCGAAAACATCGAGCAGGCCATCGAGCGCGCCGGCACCAAGGCCGGCAACAAGGGCTACGACTGCGCCCTGAGCGCCATCGAGATGGTTAACCTCATCCGGGAGATCGAGAACTGATCTGCTCATCATATAAATATGAAAAGAGGGGGAGACCGGCTTAGGCGCACACCCATAAGGAAGTAATGGTATCTTGCAGGGCAGCATGGCAAATTGCTATGCTGTCCTGCTTTTTCTTTCTCGTTCAATGGTCTGCTTGTCCTCGTCCTGTTTCAGTTCCCCGATGAAGTTCCAGATAATCTGGATTTTCTGCCGCCGGTGGCCGCTGGACTTGTCCGGCGCATGGACGATAATCTTCTTCACAAACTCGTTGACAATCGTGGGCGTCAGTTCGGTAATCCCCACATACTTCCGAATAACCGCCGCGAAACTGTCAAAATCCGCTTTGTCCTGCTCGTAGGCATTTATCATTTCCCGGTCTGTCTTAACCTTTTCCGTCAGTTCTTTCTGCTCCGCTTCATACTCGGCGGATAACTTCAAAAACCGTTCGTGAGAGATTGCGCCGGATATATCGTCCTCATAGATACGCTTGAAAATCCGGTCAAGTTCCGCTATCCGTTTTTCGGCTTGGGTGATTTCCCGCTTGCGCTTTTTTGCCGTCTTTTCCGCTTCCTCAAACCGCTGCTCATACACCGCTTTTTGAAAACTCATAATGTCCTCAAAAAACATGGCGGTTACATCGAATATCCGGCGCAGCACAAACCGTTTCAGCGTTTCCTCGCGGATAAAGTGCATGGTGCAATCCCCCGTATTGCTCTTGTACCTCGCGCAGCGGTAACAATCCTGCTCCGGTGTCATGTTCTTACCCGTAGCAAAATGCAGTTTGCTGCCGCAATCGGCACAGTACAATAGCCCAGAGAACAACCCCTGCCGTTCCGCTTGTTTGGCGGGGCGGCGTTTGTTTGCCCGAAGTTCCTGCACGCGCTCCCACACTTTTTCGTTGATGATAGCGGGTTGTGTATCGGGGAAGATACGGTAATTCTCTGGGGCGTTTTGCAGACGCTTTTTCAGTTTGTGAGACTTGGAGTAGGTTTTGAAGTTTACCGTACACCCCGTATATTCTGGGCGTTCCAATATCCCCGCAACAGATTTTGGGTCCCATTGATAGAGGTTTTCCAGCATGGGCTTCCCGTCCCGTTTTGCATAGTACGCTTTGACGGTCAATACCTTACCGGCGGTCAATGCCTTTGCAATCTGCATCGGCCCTTTTCCGGCAACGCACAAATCGAAAATTCGCTTGACTACCTCGGCGGCTTCCTCGTCCACAATCCACTTTTTCTTGTCGTTGGGGTCTTTCACATACCCATAGGGCGGGTTGCTGCAAAGATGTTCCCCGGCGTTGCCCTTTGCCCGCATAACGGCGCGGATTTTCTTGCTGGTATCGCGTGCGTAGAAATCGTTGAACAGGTTGCGGAATGGAGTAAAATCGTTGTCGCCCTTGTCGCTATCCACACCGTCGTTGATGGCGATATACCGTATATCACGCTCGGCAAAGAAACTCTCGGTGTAGTAGCCGACTTTCAGATAATCCCGCCCCATGCGGGACATATCCTTGACGATAACCGTTTTGACCTTTCCCGCTTCCGCAAGCCCTATCATCTCATTCCAGCCGGGCCTGTCGAAAGTTACCCCGGAAACGCCGTCGTCAATGAAAAAAGTTGGATTTGGAAAGTCATTGTCCTCTGCATACTTCAAAAGGATTTTCTTCTGATTGACAATGCTGTTACTGTCCCCGTCAAGCGCGTCCTCTTGACTTAATCGGGCATATAAAGCGGTAATGTTGTCGGGATAATTTTTCGTTGTCGTCATTGTTCATTCCTCCTGTAATGAACGCCCGACAAACAGGTTGCTATCGCTATTATAACGCTCCTTGCTTTTCTTGTCAGTAGGCGTTTTCACGGTTTCCGCTTTGATAAGGCGCGTCATCTTGTCGTAGAGCAGTTCGGATCCGCCGCAGGAAGTTTCGATTTCAAAAATTGTCCCGCCGATTTTGTAGCATACGGTTTCATTCAGAGGATTGCCCTTTTTCGGCAGTAAATCATTGTGTTCTGCTTCTCGCTTCTTTTCCATTTCTTTCCCGTCCTTTCCTTTGTTTTGAGTAGGGAACAAGCACAGCAAATGAGTACCCATTTGCCCTTTTTGGCTTGTTGGGAAAATCCCAAACCCTTTTACTTTCCCTCACTCAATATCCCGTTTGAAAGGTGGCTTTTGTTGCGCTTTGCCTTTCGCTATATACAACACCGCATTTTCGTTTTTGCCAAAGCAACGAGAGAGATTTTTGCAGAAGTATTGTATTGTAAAAGCCATAATGGTATAATAAATAAACCATTATGGCTCGAGGTGTAAAATATGAGTTTGGAGTATTTTGGAAATGATAAATATAAAGTGCTGTCCTGTATGGCTGGCTGCCAAGTGATTATCAAAGGAAAATCCATAGTAAAACTTTCCCAGCAAGAAATAGCTGATCTTGTTCAGTTAAGTAAGGTAAAGGTTAACAGTATTATTGCAGATTTAAAAGCAGATGGGTATCTTGTCCAACAAAGTGCAAGAGGTAGATACACATTAACGGAAAAAGCAAATCAAGAACTTGCTGCTTTTGAAAACGGAGGAAATAAAAAATGAAACTTTCTCATTCAATGATTAAAGAAATCATAGCAGCAATTGGATTTTCTCCGGAAGATGGACGTGATAATGTTTTTTACAAGGTATATCCGAATTGGACTAATTACATAATTAAAGTTAACTTTAATACAGAAAAAATTGAATATAGAGAAGATAGTATATCGGAAAATGAGGGGATAGTTTGGGGGGATGCTACTACAAGTAATTTTGAAAACTCTGAGAATTTTGTTGTCTTGGAATGTGTCAATAGATTGCTTGAAAAAGGCTATGCCCCAAAAGTAATCGCGTTAGAGAAAAAATACCCCTTAGGGAGAAACCTTAAAGGGAAATTGGACATTGTGGTTGCAGATAACAACGGAAAATCCTTTCTAATGATTGAATGCAAAACATGGGGCGAAGAGTACAAAAAAGAGAAACGAAAAATGCTCAAAAATGGTGCTCAATTATTTTCCTACTTTGCAAATGATAGAACAGTTCAGTATCTTTGTTTATATACGTCGCAATATAGTGACGGAGCAATTGAGTACAAGAATGATATTGTTCCTGTTGAAACAGACTGGATAGAATTGGCAAATGTAAAAGAAATACATGACCATTGGAATAAAAATTTTAAAGACAACGGAATTTTTGAGGAGTGGGCCGCCGCATACGGTATTGAAATAAAAGCTTTAGTTCGTGGAAGATTACAGCCGCTTACAAAGGATGACAGTGGCCGAATTTTTAACCAGTTTGCGGAGATTTTGCGCCACAATGTTGTATCTGATAAGCCAAATGCTTTTAATAAAATCCTCAATCTTTTCATCTGCAAGATTATTGATGAAGATAAAAATGAGGATGAGCAAGTTGATTTCCAATGGCTTGAAGATGATACCGACGAAAGTCTGCAAGTCAGATTAAACGATCTCTACAAAAAGGGCATGCACCGTTTTCTCGAAATTGAGGTAACGGATTATTCTGATGAAGAAATTACAGAGCAACTGGCTAATATAAGCGATAAGGCAGCTTTATACACAATAAAAAATATGCTTACAAAGCTTAGATTGCAGAAAAATCCTGAGTTTGCTTTTATTGAAGTATATAACGACCAATCATTTAAAATAAACGCCCATATAGTTCGTGAAGTGGTAGAGCTTCTACAGCCCTATCAATTTCGTTATGGACATAAGCAACAGTTTTTAGGGGATTTCTTCGAATTATTATTAAATACAAGTATCAAGCAGGAGGCAGGACAGTTTTTTACGCCTGTACCAATTTGCCGCTATATTGTATATTCACTACCTATTAAAGAGTTTATCCTTAATAAACTCAAAGCTGGAGAGCCACATATTTTACCAGCCGTAATAGATTTTGCTTGTGGGACTGGGCATTTCTTGACCGAATATATGGATAGAGTCCAATCCATTATTGAAGAAATCGATATTAAAACAGCGAAACCCTCTGTGCGAAAAAAACTAAGTGCTTGGCGTGATTATGACAAATATGATTGGGCAAAAGAATATGTGTATGGGATTGACGCAGATTATCGTCTTGTAAAATCCGCAAAAGTAAGTTCTTTCTTAAATGGTGATGGTGAAGCGAACATTATTAGGGCCAACGGTTTAGACAGCTTCTCTTTGTCTCGTGAATACAAAGGACGTTTAAAAGAAGTTGCAAAAGATAATCCGCAGGATAATGGACAATTTGATATTTTGATCGCTAATCCACCTTATTCTGTAAGTGCTTTCAAATCTACTGTAAAATATGGCGAACAATCTTTCGAATTATTTAATCGCTTAACGGATAACAGTTCCGAAATAGAATGTCTGTTTGTTGAACGTATGGAGCAACTCTTAAAAGTCGGTGGGTATGCCGGTATTATTCTGCCCAGTTCGATTTTGAGTAACGCGGGTACATATACAGCTGCCAGAGAGATCATTTTAAAGTATTTCAAAATTAAAGGAATTACTGAACTGGGATCTAACACTTTTATGGCAACTGGGACAAATACAGTTATTCTCTTTTTGGAGCGCAGACATAATAACGATCACAAGCAGATTGCCAATGCAATTAACAGTTTTTTTGAACGTCCAAAAGAAACTACCGTTTTGGGTATAGAAAAAGCGTTTAGCAAATATGTTTCGAAAGTATTTGATGGTATATCGTTAGAAGATTATGTTTCTTTTGTGAACAGAAAAGCGAATGACATCTTTAAATCACGAGAAATATGGACTGAATACCATAATTGGTTTTATGCTTTACCTGAAATCGTAAAATTGCAAACGCAAAGGCAGTTTACGGAAAAGACCATTTCTGAACAAGAAACGGAACTAAAAAAACTGTTTTATGATAAAGTCTTGGAGATTGAAAAAGAAAAGATTTTATACTTCTTGCTTACATATATGCAAGAAACAGTTATTATTAAAGTGGGCGAGAAGCAGGCTGAAAAGGAATTTCTCGGCTATGAATTTTCTAATCGGAGAGGACATGAAGGTATCAAAATGTTGTCCGGAGGAACTAGACTCTATGATGAGGAAAATGTTCTCAATCCGTTAAAGGCAAGTAGTTATAATTACGCTGCGTTCTTAACAAATAGTACAGTTGTTGATGAAAGTATGGAAGATAACATTTCTATTATGTCTTGTGTAGACCTCATTAATTTTTCTTCCATACAGTTTGAGAAAACCATCTCTCTAACGCCAAATATGAAAAATTATGCCTTGATTTGGAATGGATTAAATAAGTTTCCATTAGAACGACTGGGCAACTGCTCCATTATGCTTCAGCGCGGAAAATCTGTAACCTATGGTACTGCAAATACTCAAGTGATTAAATCTGGTCAAGCGCGTGGCTATACAGAATTTGATTTTACCCAGAAGTACTATGTTGACGATAGTTTTACTGCTGATGAACGAAATTTGCAGCGAGGAGATTTACTAATTAATTCTACAGGGGTCGGTACAGCTGGTAGAGTGACTTTGTTTGATTTGGAGGGAGATTATGTTGCTGATAGCCATATAACGATTTTGAGGCTTAATCAACAAAAAGTTCTGCCTAAATATGCTCTGTATACGCTTGCAACGATAGGATTTAAAAATATCGAAAAAATGGCAACAGGGCAAAGTGGACAGATCGAATTAGCCTTATCAACTGTTGCTGAAATAAAAATACCTATTCCTCCCTTAGAAATACAACATAAAATTGTTGATGAGATAGAAACTATTGAAAAAGAAGCGGCAGCAATAAAGCATAAAATAAGCCGTAATTCATCAAAAATTGAAACTTTACTTAGCGAACTTAAACTACGGGCTGTGAAGCGTGTGCGGTTATCAGACAAGTCAAAATTTGATCTATCTATTGGAAAACGGGTTTTAAAAACCGAACTTGTTTCTGATGGGGCAATCCCTGTGTTTAGCGCAAATGTTCTACAACCATTTGGAACTATAGATAAACTGTTGATAACTGATTTTAGTGTTCCATCTATTCTTTGGGGGATTGATGGAGATTGGATGGTCAATTATATCCCAGAAAATACTCCATTTTATCCAACAGATCATTGTGGCGTTTTAAGAGTTAAAGATAACGACATACTTCCGAGGTATTTATCAAAGGCATTGGAAAGCGCAGGCTCTGAAATAAAGTTTTCAAGGAGTTATAGAGCTTCGATTGAACGGGTTAAAAACCTCAGTATTCCAGTTCCACCCGTTGATGAACAAGAGAATGTTATCGTACAAATAAAGCCATTGGAAGATGCAATATCTAAATTGTACGTTGATTTGGAAGAAGTTGAAACAAAAAGAAAAACTATTTTAAGCAAATATCTTTAATAGCAAAAGTGAAAAACCGTCAAGGATAAACTTCGCGCTTTGCGTCCTTGACGGCTTTTTCCGCCTATGCTATTTGGTAATCAAAAGTGCGCAAACGGATAGACCGATTGCGTCCTCAACACATGATGATATGTTACGCGATAGGGAGCAATAAAGCCTTGCGCTATATGGCTTTTCAAACTTGAAAACACAATAATTGAGCATTTATATTTCTGCCCTCAAAAATGGCGGTCTACTGCGTAACAATTCGCTATACCGGTGTGGATAATTAGGAGGGCAAAAAGCCTTGATTTATGCGGCTTGCAAAGGGAAGAAACAGAGCGAGTAATATCATATCCCTCGGAAGTGCAAAAATGCTGTTCTATTGTTCCATGCGGTATAGAAAAAGCGGATAAGAAGTCTTTGACCTCTTATCCGCTTTCTGCCGCAACCTGTCTGCCAGCCATTAAGTTAGTTTGTTTTCAATACTTCCTTATGGGTATGTGCCTTTGGCCGGTCCCCCTCTTTTTCTTTGGAAAACAAAAGCGGCCGCAAAGCAAGCTTTGCGGCCGCGCTGGCACCCCCGGCGCGACTCGAACGCACTACATTCCGCTTAGGAGGCGGACCCTCTATCCCGGTGAGGTACGGGGGCACATGGTCCCTGGCGTGGGACAAATTTCATTTTAACCCAAAGCCGCCGGGCTGTCAACGGCGGCTTTGCCCCTTCTTTTTCCCCTCCCCGCGAAAAAAAGTTGCGTTTTTCCTTTTTTAGATGTATAATACGTCGTTACGAATCCTGCGGCCGCCGGACAGCTTGTCGCTGGGCGGTCTTGTCATATGAGCAGGCAGGAAAAAGCATGCAGAATCAGCATCTGCGCAACGCAGCCATCATTGCCCACATCGGCGCAAAGTCCGCTTGATTCCGTTTCCGCCGGGCGGCGAAATCTGCGCCCGCCCCCTTGCGCCTCCTCTCCCCACAAAATCGGCGATTTTTTTGGGCCCCTCTTATGAACGGATGCATTTACAACATTTTGCCTCGTAAAATACTTGTACGCGCCGGAGGCGCGACCCGCCTGACGGCGGGCGCATGGTCTGGCCGTATCAAAGGAGATAGAATATGCAGAATCAAAATTTGCGCAACGTAGCCATCATCGCCCACGTCGACCACGGTAAGACCACCCTGGTGGACGAGATGCTCAAGCAGGGCGGCGCGTTCCGCGAGAACCAGGCCGTGGCCGAGCGTGTCATGGACTCCAACGACCTGGAGCGCGAGCGCGGCATCACCATCCTGGCCAAAAACACCGCCGTGCAGTACGGCGACGTGAAGATCAACATCGTGGACACCCCGGGCCACGCCGACTTCGGCGGCGAGGTGGAGCGCATCCTCAAGATGGTCAACGGCGTCATCCTGCTGGTGGACGCCGCCGAGGGCCCCATGCCCCAGACCCGCTTCGTCCTCTCCAAGGCCCTGGAGCTGGGCCACCGGGTCATCGTGGTGGTCAACAAGATCGACCGCCCCGACCAGCGCATCCACGAGGTCTGCGACGAGGTGCTGGAGCTCCTGATGGACCTCAACGCCACCGAGGAGCAGTTCGACTCCCCCACCCTCTTCTGCTCCGGCCGCAACGGCACCGCCTCCTACTCCCCTGACGTGCCCGGCACCGACCTCAAGCCCCTCTTTGACACCATCATCGACTATATCCCCGCCCCCGAGGCCGACGTGGGCCAGCCCTTCCAGATGCTGGTCTCCTCCATCGACTACAACGAGTTCGTGGGTCGCATCGCCATCGGCCGCATTGAGCGGGGCACCATCAAGCAGAACCAGGAGATCGCGGTGTGCAACTACCACGATCCCGACGCCGCCCCCCAGAAGGCCAAGGCCACTGCCCTCTACCAGTTCCAGGGCCTGAGCAAGGTGCCCGTCACCGAGGCCGACGCCGGCAACATCATCGCCATGAGCGGCATCGGCGACATCACCATCGGCGACACCATCTGCGCCCCCGACTGCGTGGAGCCCATCGAGTTCGTCAAAATCTCCGCCCCCACCATCGAGATGACCTTCTCCGTCAACGACTCCCCCTTCGCCGGCCGTGAGGGCAAATTCGTCACCTCCCGCCAGCTCCGGGAGCGCCTCTTCCGGGAGACCCTCAAGGACGTCTCCCTCCGGGTCACCGAGACCGACTCCACCGACTCCTTCAACGTGGCCGGCCGCGGCGAGATGTCCCTCTCCATCCTCATGGAGACCATGCGCCGCGAAGGCTACGAGTTCCAGGTCTCCCCGCCCCGCGTCCTGTACCAGGAGATCGACGGCAAGAAGTGCGAGCCCATCGAGCGCCTGGTCTGCGACGTGCCCAGCGACGCCGTGGGCTCCGTCATCGAGAAGATCGGCTCCCGTAAGGGCGAGATGCTGGAGATGACCCCCGTGGGTAACCGCATGAAGCTGGAGTTCCTGGTCCCCGCCCGGGGCCTCTTCGGCTACCGAAACGAGTTCCTTACCGACACCAAGGGCGAGGGCATCATGGCCTCCGTCTTTGAGTGCTACGCCCCCTACAAGGGCGACATCGCCCGTCGCTCCAGCGGCTCCCTGGTCTCCTTCGAGACCGGCGAGAGCGTCACCTACGGCCTCTTCAACGCCCAGGAGCGCGGCGTGCTCTTCATCGGTCCCGGCGTGCCCGTCTACGCCGGCATGGTGGTGGGCGAGACCCCCAAGAGCGAGGACATTACCGTCAACATTTGCAAGAAGAAGCAGCTCACCAACATGCGGGCCGCCGGAAGCGACGAGGCCCTCCGCCTCACCACCCCCCGGCAGATGTCCCTGGAGCAGTGCCTGGAGTTCCTGGCCGACGACGAGCTGCTGGAGGTCACCCCCGAGTCCCTGCGCCTGCGCAAGCGCATCCTCAGCCACGCCGACCGCATGAAGGCCCTCAAGGGCAACAAGTAAATTCCGATATAGAAAAAAGACCTTCCGCTTGGAGTGACGGAAGGTCTTTTTTTGTATTTAGGTCCCGGGCGCCGGGTCCAGGGGCCGGCCGCACCGGGCGCAGAAGCGGTCCCCCGGCTGGCAGGGGGCGCCGCAGGCTCCGCAGTGGGGATTCTGGCGCATGACAGCCTGACCGCATTTGGGACAGAAGGCGGCTCCGGCGGGGAGGGCCGTGCCGCAGCGGACGCAGTAGGCCGGGGCCTCCGCCGTACCGGCGGGTCCGGCGGGTGGAGCCGGTTGGACGGATTGGAGGTTCTGCCGCACCAGGTCGGCCACCGCCGCCCCCATGGCCGCCCCCATGCCCACGCCGGCCATGCCGCCGTCGCCCCCCAGCTGGTCAGCCGCACGGCCCAGGATGGTGTAGGTCTGGGCCTGCTGGTAGTTGTAGTTGAGGGCCTCCATCTTCTGCCGCTCACTGAGCACCGCCTTAAGCCGCTGCACCGAGGGGTCGTTCTCCGGGGCGTTGATGGAGCTGATGAAAAAGCTGACCAGCCGGATGCCGTAGGCGGCAAAGAAGTCCTGGAGCCGCCCGGCAATGCGCTCCGAGAGCTCGGCGATGCGGGCGCTGGCCTCCACGAAGCTGATGCCCTCCTCGGTGAGGGCGGTGGAGAGCTCGTCGGTGACCCGGCTGCCCACCAGTCCCCGGAAATAGCGGATCAGATCGTCGGTGGTGTAGGCGTGGGCGGTGCCCACCAGCTTTTCCACAAACAGCCCCGGGTCCTCCACCGATACGCCGTACTGCCCGAAGGCCCGGAGGGGGATGATGACCTGATACACCGGGTCCCTGAGCTGAATGGGCACCTGGGTGCCCCACTTGATGTCCAGGATGCTGCGCTGATTGACATAAAATACTTCCGCCGTGAAGGGGGAGCGGCCCCCGAAGGGGAGGTTGACCAGGGCGCTGAGGATGGGCAGGTTGTTGGTGTCCAGGGTATAGGTGCCGCTCTCAAAGAGGTCGCAGATCCGCCCCTCCTTGACAAAGACCGCCGTCTGGGCCGGGCCCACCACCAGCTGGGAGCCGCTGTTCATGTTCTCCTTGGGGTACTTCCACACCAGGGCCTCCTGAGGACCCTCAAACTTGATGACTTGAAAGAGCGCCATAGCGCCCGCCTCCTATCGGATGAGAATGAGGCCGTCCCGGTCCTCCACCGGGCCGTAGTCGGGGATGGGATTTCCGGAGAGATTCAGATAGGTGAGCCCAGTCAGGCCGGAGAGGGGGGTGAGGTCGCTGACGCTGTTGCCGGAGAGGTCCAGCCGGGTGAGATTCGTGAGCCCCGCCAGGGGGGTGAGGTCGGACACCCCGCAGTCGGAGAGGTCCAGCTCCTCCAGCCAGGTGAGACCGGCCAGAGGCTCCACAAAGGCGGAGGCGGGTCCGGCCTCATAGCTCCAGTAGAGGTCGCCGGGGCCCGGCGGGGTGTCCACCATGTCCCGGAAGCCGGACAGGTCCAGCCGCCGCAGCTGCGTAAGCCCGGACAGGAGGGAGAAGTCGGTCCCCTCCGCGTCCACCTCCGAGAGGTCCAGCACCTGGAGGGTGGGGATAGTGAGCACCAGGTCCAGAGGGCCGTACACCGAGTGGCCCCCCAGGTCCAGCTCCTCCAGGGGAAGGCCCCGGAGACCGCTCAGCCCCACCAGGGCGGTGTCGTAGATGGCGTAAAAGCTGGTCTCCCCACGCAGGTCCAGCTTCCTCAGGTGGGTGAGCCCCCCAAGGGCGGAGAGGTCGGTCTCGCTGCGGGTGAAGTAGAGGGTGAGCTCCTCCAGGTTGGAAAGGGACAACAGATAGCTCAGATCCTTGGTGGAGAGGAGCTCCAGGGAGGTGAGAGCGGTGAGGGCGGCCATGTCCGCCTGGCTCTCGAAGGTCTCGTCGCTCTCCAGCACCAGACGGGTGAGGTGGGTGAGCCCGCCCAGCTCGGGCACCTGCTCCACCTCGTCATTGCTGGTAAAGGTGAGGGAGGTGAGCCCGGTAAGGCCCCCCAGGAAGGCGGTGTTGGTGACCCCGGTGTCGACCACCGACAGCTCCTTGAGGCCGGTGAGCCCGGCGATGGGGGAGAGGTCGGTGACGGCCTGCCCCGTCAGGGAGAGGCTGGTGAGCTGGCTCATCTGGGCCAGGGAGGCCACGCTGGTGAGTCCGTCGTTGTCCACCAGAGTCAGGGAGGTGAGTCCCTTCAGGGCGGGCAGCACCGAGAGGTCGGTGAGGTCGGTGTTGGTGAGGTTCAGCGACTTCAGGCTGGTCAGGGCGTCCACCCCCGCCAGGGAGGTAAGGGGGCTGTTGAGAATGGTCAGCTCCTCCAGACCCGTCAGGCTGGCGAGGGGGGTGAGGTCGGTGAGGGTGCCGCTGCCGGTGGCGAGGGCGGTGAGGCGGGGCAGCAGCAGCTCCTCGGCGTCCACCCGCTTCTCCCGCACCTCCAGCCCCAGCAGCCCCTGGAAGCAGAAGAGGCCCAGGCCGTCCGAGAGGTCGCCCCCCTCCACCTGGAAGGTGACGGCCCCGGCGTCGGTACCGGCGGGGTCATAGCCGATGGCCACCGTCCGGCCCCCGGAGAGGGGGTCCTCACTGCCCACAGAGAGGTAGGTGATGTCCTGGAGGTCGGCCAGGGTGATGAGGCCGGCGCTCTTGCCCAGCAGCAGCTCCAGGGCCTGCCGCAGGGGGGAGCCGGGCATGAGGACATCCAAGGTGGTGTCGGCCACCTGGGGGAAGAGGGCGGCCTCCCCGGACAGGGCGTCGCTCAGCAGAGCCAGCCGCACGGCCTGGATCTCCTGGCCATAGCTCCGGAAGGTCTCCATGCACCAGCTGCCCGTCTCCTCCCCGGGCGCCTGCTCCACCATCAGATAGGCGTAGTTCCAGGCCAGCTCCGTCCGGTTCTGCTCCAGATAGCTGGCGATGACCACCTCATAGGCGTCTGTGTCGGCGGTTTCGTCCTGAATGGCCGCCAGGGCGGACTCCAGCTTCCCCTGGCTGCCGCCTCCGCCGGCGCTCAGCAGCGCCGTCACTACCCAGCCCGCGCCCAGCAGGGCCAGCAGCAGGAGCAGCAGCACCCCGGCGCGTCCCCGGCGGGACGCCTGGGGCGCTTGGGCCGCCGCCGGAGCCGGCGGCGGCGCAGGCAGGGGGCTGCCGCAGGAGGGGCAGTAGCGCTCCCCGGCATCCACGATCGACTGGCAGTATTCACATTTTACCGTTGCCTTCATCCCGACACCTCAATATGTAGCATCCGAAATTTCCTGCAGAGCTTCCAGAAAATGCGTGGAGACTGCCTCAGACCCGGACGAAATACCGCACGCCCTCCCGGATCACGATGTCCATGCGGCCCATATCCACCAGGTACTCCGCCATGGCGTCGATGTTCCGGGCGTAGAGGGCGGCCTTCTCCACGTGGGTGGTGAGGAGCTGCTTCTTCCGGTAGTAGGCCAGGCACAGCTGGTCCATGCTCACCGCCTCCGGCGCCAGGGACAGCAGGTCTTCGCACAGCCGGTCCAGAGCCGCCAGGTTGGCGTCCACCAGACCGGGCAGGTCCTCCGTCACCCCCTGGTGGGCCACCACGCACACCTCACAGGGCGTGCGCCGTAGCTTCTCCATGCTCTGCCGGGCCTCCTCGTGGAGGGCGTGATAGGGCAGCTTGGCGCTCTCCAGCACCTGCCCGGCCATGAGGGCGTCGGCGGTGTAGAGGACTCCGTCGGGGGTGACGGTGCAGATGTGGTCGGGGGTGTGGCCGGGGGTGTGGACCACCTGGAAGGGCACCGAACAGAACTCCATGATCCCGTCCCGGGTGCCCACCGTCTCGTCCACAGGCCCCAGCAGGTGGCCGTTCCGGGCCTCCAGGCTCCGGGGGGTGAAGGCGTTATACACCGCCTTATACATGATGAGGCTGGCGCTGAGGGCGGCCTCGCCCAGGGGCAGGCAGACCTTGGCCCCGTACCGCTTGCGCAGATAGCTGTTGTTGCCGGCGTGGTCCACATGGGCGTGGGAGCAGAACACGCCCAGAGGCGTCAGCCCCACCCCCTCCAGGGCGGCGGTGAGGGCCTCCCCCTCAAAGGCGTGGCCGCTGTCCAGCAGGACGCACTTGTCCCCCGGCAGGCGCACCAGAGGGATGAGCTCCGCCCCCACCAGGCACCAGGTATCTCCCTTGATCTGTCTCAGCTCCACGCCGCTTCGCTCCTTTCGATCCAGGCACTGCCCAGCACCACGTCGCCGTCATAAAAGACGGCCAACTGGCCCGGTGTGGGCGCCCGGGCGGGCTCCGTCAGACGGACCTCCACCCGCTCCCCGGCCCCGGGCAGGAGGACGGCGGGGGTCTCAGTCCGGGAGTGGCGCAGCCGCACCGTCACCTCCATGGGGCCGTCCAGACCGTCCACGGCAATCCAGTTGGGCCGCACGCAGATCACCTGCCGGGCCATGAGGTCGCTGCCGTCGGAGAGGGTGACGGTGTTGCGGACGGGGTCGATGGCGGTGACATAGTATCGGTGGGGGCCGGACACCCCCAGCCCCCGGCCCTGGCCGATGGTGTAGTGGTGGTAGCCCTTGTGACGGCCCAGCACGTTGCCGTCCCTGTCGATAAAATCGCCCGGCGGCGGGGTCTCCCCCCGGCGGTCCAGCCAGGCGGCGTAATCCCCGTCGGGGATGAAGCAGATCTCCATGGAGTCGGGCTTCTGGGCCACGGACAGGCCCAGCTCGGCCGCCATGGCCCGGACCTGGGTCTTCTCATAGGGGCCCAGGGGGAAGACCACCCGGCGGAGGATGGTCTGGGTCAGCCGGGAGAGCATATAGGACTGGTCGTTGGCCGGCATGCCCTTGCGCAGCAGCACCCGGCCGTCGGGGCCGGGGGTGACCCGGGCGTAGTGACCGGTGGCCACGTACTGGGCCCCCTCCGCCTCGGCCACGTTGATGAGGGAGGGGAATTTCACCAGGGGATTGCACCGGGCGCAGGGGAGGGGGGTCCGACCCGCCAGATACTCCCGCTGGAAGTCGGCGCAGACAAAGTGCTCCAGCTGCTCCCGGATATCCACCGTCCGGAAGGGGAGGGACAGGCTGTCCGCCAGGGCGGCGGCGGAGTCCCCGCCCCCCAGACCGATATCCAGAAAGACACAGATGACGTCGTAGTTTTCCCGGAGCAGGGCGGCGGACACGGCGGAGTCCACCCCGCCGGACAGGCCCAGGATCAGTTTTGGCTTCATAGTTACCTCCATGTGAAAAGGGGGTGGGTAGGGGCGGATATCATTCGCCCAAAAGCCTTCCCCTGGGGGTCTGACTGTCCGGTGGACAGTCAGAAGAAATCACTTCTTCCTTGACCCGTGGTGGCATTTGCGGAGCAAATGACGGATGAGGGGGAGACTTGCAGCGTGGTTTGCGCTTCTGTCAAGGTACCTCTTGTTGTGGGGGCGGCGCTAAACCACATGTAAAAATGGGGCCCCCGCGCGAGCCCAGCGCAGCGGGTCGCGTGGGGAGAGGACGAGCAAGGAAGCGGAGTGAGAAATGCCCGACAGGGCGTTTTGAACGGTGCGGACTTTGCGAGGACGACAAAACCTGTTTCTTTTTCCCGCAGGAAAAAGAAATGGTTTTTGGAATCCAAAGAAAAAGGGGCTCCCAAAGGGGTTGAGTGGCTCCAAATAGGAATCCGGCGGCCCGTCTTTACGCCCCCATTGAGCACCGGCACCAGCACCGTCCACAGGTGACTCCGCCGGTGGAACAGCGAAAACCTGTGGTCCTATCCCACATTTTTTCGCCGCCTGCGTGGGCGGGTGTCGGGGCGTGGCGGCGCTGACTGGAATTTTCTTTGTTGTAACGTGGGATGGTTTTGGGTGGCGTCCCATTGACCTTCCCCCCCACAGGGGGGAAGGTTTTTGGGCAGTCGATTGTCGCCCGTTTACCCGTTCCGGTGCTCCAGCCAGATCATCAGGGCGGCAACGTCCGCCGGACTGACGCCGGAGATGCGGCTGGCCTGACCCAGGCTCAGGGGGCGGATCTGCTGGAGCTTCTGGCGGGCCTCCAGGCGCAGCACCGAAATCTCCATATAATCAAGGTCCGGGGGCAGGGGGCGGGTCTCCAGCTTGCGCATCTCCTCCACCTGCCGCTGCTGCCGGGCGATGTACCCCTCGTATTTGAGGGCGATCTCCACCTGCTCGGTGACCTCCGACCGCAGGTGGGGCCGGTCGGGGTCGAAGGGAGCCAGGTCTGCGTAGCCCACCCGGGGCCGCCGCAGCAGGTCGGCCAGCCGGGCGCCGTCCCGGGCGGGGGACTCCCCATGCTCCGTGAGCATGGCGCCCAGGGCCTCCGAGGGGGCCACCCCGGTGCTCATGAGCCGCTTGACCTCCTTGTCCACGGCGGCGTACTTCTCCAGCACCCGCCGGTAGCGCTCGTCGGAGACCAGGCCGATCTCGTGGCCCACCGGGCACAGCCGCCGGTCGGCGTTGTCCTGGCGGCAGAGGAGCCGGTACTCCGTCCGGGAGGTCATCATGCGGTAGGGCTCGTTGGTGCCCTTGGTCACCAGGTCGTCGATGAGCACGCCGATATAGCCCTGGTCCCGGGTAAGCACCATGGGGGGGCGGCCCAGCAACTTCAATGCGGCGTTCACCCCCGCCACGAAGCCCTGGACGGCGGCCTCCTCATAGCCGGAGGAGCCGTTGAACTGCCCCGCGCCGTAGAGGCCGGGCACCTTGATGTGCTCCAGGGTGGGGTAGAGTTCGGTGGGGTCGCAGCAGTCGTACTCGATGGCGTAGGCGCACCGGGTCATCTCGGCCTCCTCCAGGCCGGGGATGGTGTGGAGCATCTCCACCTGGACCTCCTCGGGGAGGGAGGAGGAGAAGCCCTGTATATAGAGCTCCTCCGTGTCCAGCCCCATGGGCTCGATGAAGAGCTGGTGCCGGGGCTTGTCGGCGAAGCGGACCACCTTGTCCTCGATGGAGGGGCAGTACCGGGGGCCTACCCCCTCGATGACCCCGGAGAAGAGGGGGGAGCGATTCAGATTCCGGCGGATGACGTCGTGGGTGGCCTCGTTGGTATAGGTGAGGTAGCACACCGCCCGGTTTTCCGGCGGGGTCTCCGTCTCGAAGGAGAAGGGGACCACCGTCTCGTCGCCGGGCTGGAGCTCCATTTTGGAAAAGTCCACGCTGCGGCGGTTCACCCGGGGGGGCGTCCCCGTCTTGAACCGGCGCAGGCTCACCCCCAGACTTTGCAGGCTCTGGGTGAGGGGGAGGGCGGCGGCCAGGCCGTCTGGCCCGGAGTCCCGGGTGACCTCCCCCACGATGGTGCGCCCTCCCAGGTAGGTGCCGGTACACACCACGGCGGCCCGCACTGTATAGACGGCGCCGGTGGCCGTTTTGACCCCGGAGACGGCGCCTTTTTCGTCGGTGAGGACGGCCACCACCTCGGCCTGCTTCACCCACAGGTTCTCCTGGAGCTCCAGGGTGTGCTTCATGATCTTCTGGTACTCCCGGCGGTCGGCCTGGGCCCGGAGGGACCACACGGCGGGACCCTTGCCCTTGTTGAGGACCCGGTACTGGATGCAGGCCTTGTCCGCCGCCCGGGCCATCTCACCGCCCAGGGCGTCCAGCTCCCGGACCAGGTGGCCCTTGCCGGTGCCGCCGATGGCCGGGTTGCAGGGCATGTTGCCCACGGCGTCCAGATTCACCGTGAAGCACAGGGTCTTCAGCCCCAGCCGGGCGGCGGCCAGAGCCGCCTCGATGCCCGCGTGGCCGGCGCCGATGACCGCGATATCATATTCTCCCGCGAAATAGTCCATGGATGGGTCGGAGCTCCTTTTTGTGGGGATTGGGGAATTTTGGGGCAGTTCGTTCTCACGAGCGCCCCTCATCCGCCCCTGCGGGGCACCTTCTCCCCTGGGGGGAGAAGGTTTTCAGAATAAGCGGGCCCCTGACCTTCCCCCTGGAAGGGGGAAGGTGGCATTTGCGAAGCAAATGACGGATGAGGGTGGGTTTCGGGCGTGGTTTGGCGTGCGCCACAATATAAATAGTGCCGTGGGCGCGTCTAGGAAGCCGCGCCCCACAAAATCAGGTGGCACCGGGGGATCGCCGCCGCCGGAGGGTGGCGGTTCCTCAGTCGTGCTCGATGTAATAGGGCTTCATAAGGCTGGGCTGCTCGGTGGAGTCCTTCACCGCCCCGCTCTTCATGGGCATCACGGGCCGGCCGCCCCGGGGTCCGTGGCCCCGGTCGTGGCGGCGCTTGGACTGGGCCTTAGGCGCGGGGGCCGCCTTGGCCGGCTGGGCCTGGCGCACCTTCTTCTGAGTCTGGCTCTCGGGGGCGGCGCTCTCTCCGCCCTTCTTTTTCTTCTTCCGGCGGTGGGAGCGGCTCTGGCCCTCCTCCCCCTTCACCGGCTCCGGCTTGGCCGGGGCCTTGCGGGGGGCCAGCAGACGGGCGGTGGCGTCCATGATGTGGTCGGAGGACAGGGGGTCGGGCCGGTAGAAGTCGTGGTACTCCTCCCGCTCGGGGCCGGTGCTCCGCTCGGGCAGCACCGCGTCCAGCACGCCGGGACCCTCCGCCTTCTTCCAGCGGGGCTCCCGCTTCTTCTTGGGGGCAGGGGCGGGAGCGGCGGCCTGGGCCGCCTGGGCGGCCGCCTTCTGCCGCTTCTTCTCCTCGGCCGCCGCCTTGTTGGCGGCGTCCCGGGCCCGGCGGCGCTCCTTGGCGGCGGCACGGGCCTCGGCGTCCTCGGCGTTCACCGTGCGGCCCCTGGCGTCCTTGGCCACCTCAAAAACCTGCATGGGCCAGGGGTGGCCCCCCAGCACCGGGATGGACCGGCCGATGAGCTTCTCGATGCCCTTTAAATACTCCTTCTCAGCGAAGTCGCAGAAGGAGAAGGCGGTGCCGCCGTGGCCCGCCCGACCGGTACGGCCGATGCGGTGGACGTAGGTCTCGGGCACCTCGGGCAGGTTGTAATTGAAGACGTGGGAGAGCTCCTCGATGTCGATGCCCCGGGCGGCGATGTCGGTGGCCACCAGGCACTTCACCCGCCCAGCCTTGAAGTCGGAGAGGGCCTGCTGCCGGGCGGTCTGGGACTTGTTTCCGTGGATGGCGGCGGCGGAGATGCCCGCCTTGTTGAGGTCGGCGGCCACCTTGTTGGCGCCGTGCTTGGTGCGGGTAAAGACCAGGGCGTTCTTCACGCCCAGGGTGTCCACCAGCCAGGCCAGCAGCTTGGACTTGTTGCCCTTGTCCACGAAGCACACCTTCTGGTCGATGACCTCCACCGGGGAGGACACCGGGTCCACCTCCACCTTGGCGGGGTCGTGGAGGAGGGCATCCACCAGCTCCATGACCTCGGGGGGCATGGTGGCGGAGAAGAAGAGGGTCTGCTTCTTCTCGGGGAGCAGCTTGAGCACCCGGCGCACGTCGTGGATGAAGCCCATGTCCAGCATGCGGTCGGCCTCGTCCAGGACGAAGATCTCCACCCGGCTCAGGTCCAAAAGGCCCTGACCCTGGAGGTCCAGCAGACGGCCGGGAGTGGCCACCAGGATGTCCACACCCTTTTTCAGCCGGTCCACCTGGGGCTGCTGCCCCACGCCGCCGAAGATGACGGTGGAGCGCAGGGGCAGGTTCCGGCCGTAGGCGGCAAAGCACTCCTGGATCTGGAGGGCAAGCTCCCGGGTGGGGGTGAGGACAAGGGCGCGGATATAGCGGGGCCCCACCACCACGTCGGCGTTGAGCCGCTGGAGGATGGGGGTGGCGAAGGCACAGGTCTTGCCCGTGCCGGTCTGGGCGCAGCCCAGCACGTCCCGGCCCTTCAGGGCGGGGGGGATGGCCTGGCGCTGGATGGGGGTGGGCTGGTCGTAGCCCTGGGCGGCAAGGGCCTTCAGAATGGGGGAGATGAGCCCTAATTCCTTAAAATCCATATGGTTGTCGTTCCTTCTCTTCGATTTTTGTTCCAAAAACGGGAAAATGCGTGTTTGCACGCGTGAGAGCGCCCTTATTTCAGGGCACGTAATACCTGCTCCACCGTCTCCTCCAGGGTCTGCCGGTCCACCGCCACGGTGAGGTCGGCGTACTTCCGGTAGAGGGGAGCGCGGTAGTCGTAGATGTGGGCCAGGGTCTCGCCCGGGGCCATGGCGATGCCCCGGGTGCTGATGTTGTGGAGCCTGCGCTCCAGCTCCTCAAGCGGCAGCTGCAAATAGACGATACGGCCCAGTCCCTTCAGGTGCTCCATGGCCCCGTCCCGGCACACCACGCTCCCCCCCGTGGCGATCACCGTCCGGTCACAGTCCACCGAGCCGATGGCGGCAGCCTCCCGGTCCAGGAAGTCCTCCACCCCCAGCTCATCCACCAGGTCCTGGAGGAGACGCCCCTCCCGCTCCTGGATCACCAGATCCGTATCCAAAAACGCGTAGCCCAGGGTCTTGGCCAGGAGCACGCCCACGGTGCTCTTGCCCGCCCCGGGCATGCCGATGAGTATGATATTGTTCATGTGCTACCTCTCTAGTCTCTCAGAAAAGTCAAAAACATATCAGGATATTATACCAAAAAAATGCCGCCGTGGCAACCATCGTCCACGGCGGCAGGGGTTTATTTCAACTTTTGTGCTCAGTTCTTGGCAATCTCAATGACCACGGGGGGATTCTGCTCGTCGCCCAGGGTGCCGGTGTACACCACGGTCACCTCGTCGCCCTCGCTGATGTCGTCCACCTTCAGGTCCTTGGCGAAGTCAAAGACCTGGTAGTCGTCGCCCACCACCAGCACCAGGTAGTCCTCCAGCTTGTTGACCACACCGGAGACGGCGTGCTCCTCCTCGTTGGGCGTGCCGGTCTCGGCGGGAGCGGTCTCGTCCACGGGGGTGGTCTCATCCACGGGGGCGGTGGTGGCGGTCACGGGAGCGGTGGTCTCCACCGGGGCGGTGGTGGCGGGGGCGGGGCTCTCCTTGGCAGTCTTGCCGCAGGCGGCCAGGCTCAGGGCCATGACGCCCACCAGCAGAATAGAAGCAGCACGTTTCATAACTTTGTTTCCTCCTTAAATCGGTCCGTTGGTTGGAGCGGGAGAGGTCGGCCCTCCCGCGTGAAAGAAACGATACCACAACTTTCTTAAGAAAAAAGGTGGAGAATTCTTACGTTCTTCTTGTGTCTCCTGGTCCCTTCCAGGGTTGGAAAAAAATTTTTTTAAATCTGAATGGATGGGACCGCCCACGGCGTATTAGAGACAGAAGGGCAAAACGCCCACCCGGAAAAGGAGGTCTTTTGTATGAAAAAGGCATTGGCAGGACTGTTGATTTTTGGTATGGTAAGTGCAGCGATGGTGGTGCCCGCCGCGGCGGCGGGCTGGCACGGCGGCGGCAACGGCGGCTGTCACCGGACCTGGGCGGCCACTCAGACGGCCACCTGCCCCTGGCCGGGGGAGGACTGTCCCTGGGATGGCCAGTGCGGCGGCTGGTGTGCCTCCGGCCTGGCCTGCACCGACCCGGAGAACTGTCCCTGGGACGGACAGTACGGCAGCTGGTGCACCTCCGGTCTCACCCAGTGGGACCCGGAGGACTGCCCCTGGAGCGGCCAGTGCCCCAACGGCGGCGTCTGTGACGGCACCGGATGGGCCCGGCACCACGGCTGACATTGAGGTCAATGGGGTGAGGATATGCGAAGTGAGGAGGAGGTGGCCCGGGCCATGGACACCTACGCCGACCTGGTGCAGCGGCTGTGTCTGGTCCGGCTGAAGAGCCGTGAGGACACCGAGGACATCTTCCAGACCGTCTTTCTCAAGTATCTCCAGCATACCAAACCCTTTGAAAACGCCGAGCACGAGAAGGCCTGGTTCATCCAGGTCACCCTGAACGCCTGCCGGGACCTGCTGCGGTTCTGGGCCAGGCACGCCACCGTGCCCCTGGAGGAGCTCACCGCCCAGGCCGCCCCGGAGCCCCGGGACCGGTCGGTGCTGGAGGCGGTGCTCTCCCTGCCCCAGAAATACCGGGACGCGGTGTACCTCCACTACTACGAGGGCTACTCCGCCCCCGAGATCGGGGACCTGCTGGGCAGGAACACCAATACCGTCTATACCCTCCTCACCAGGGCCCGGGCCCTGCTGCGGGAGAAGCTGGGAGGTGAGGAGGATGGATGAGCGCATCCGGCAGGCCTTTGACGCCGTCCGGGCCGACGAGGACCTGAAGCAAAAGACCCTGGACGCCCTGGAGCGGCGGACCTGTCCCGCTCCCCGGCGGCGGCCCATGGCGGCGGCCTTTGCCGCCCTGGCCCTGGTGGTGCTCACCGCCGCCGGCGGCCTGGCCTATGCCACCCCCGCCGCCGCCGTCAGCGTGGACGCCGACGCCTCGGTGGAGCTGGCCGTCAACGCCTTTGGCCGGGTGGTGGGCGTGCGGTGCTACGACGAGGCCACCCAAGCCCTGGTGGACGCCACCCCCGTCCTCCACCACGACTGGACCCAGGCCGCCGCCGCCCTCTCCGACGCCCTCTCCGAGACCGACGGGGCCACCGTCACCGTCTCCGCCGACAGCGGCCACTGTGAGCGGCTCCTCTCCGACGGCGGGGCGGCCGGCCTCACCTGCTACGCCCTGGACCCGGAGACCGCCCAGGCCGCCCGGGACGCCGGGCTCTCCCTGGGCAAGTACCGGGCCTACCTGGCCCTCTCCGCCCTGGACCCCACCGTCACCCAGGCCGACGCCGGGGAGATGACCATGGGGGAGATCCAGCAGTCCATCGACGCCTGTGAGGGCCACGGCTATGGCCAGGGCCAGCAGGGGAGCGGACAGGGCAGCGGCCAGAGCCAGACCACCGGGGAGACCACCTCCGCCGGTCAGGGCTATGGCGCCGGTCAGGGTGCCGGCGGCCACCACGGACAGGGTCACGGGTACGGTCACGAGTAGGGCTCAACCGGCACCCCGGCACCACACCGCACATTTTTCTTTGTTTTAATGGAGGAACGGCCTCCGGCGGCCTACTTTCGAGTGGCCGAAAGTAGGCAAAGGCCAGTCGGGAAGGGGGGGGATGGTCGTCGACCCAAAGTCCGCTCCCCTCTCTTTCCGCCTAAAGGCGAAAAGTCGGTTCGCTCCCTTGTGTCTCCTCCTCCCAACACGACCCACTCCGTTGGGCTCGTGTTGGATACCCCTCTCCTTGACAATCCTCCCCTTAAAACGACCAAACACAGGGAAAAGGGGACCCAAATCGAGCCCAGCGAAGCGGGTCCATTTGGAAGAGGAGGGGCAAGGGAGCTCAGCGAGACCTGGCCGTCAGGCCGGGGTGAGCGGTGCCACGCCCCGACACCCACCCGCGCAGGCGGCGAAAAAAGTGGAGATAGGACCACAGCTTGCCCCTGTTCCAACCAGGTAGTCTACCGTAGACGGAGCTGGACCTCAACGGGGGCGTAAAGCCAGGCCGCCGGATTCCTATTTGGAGCCACCTAACCCGCTTAGAAGCCCCTTTTTCTTTGGATTCCAAAAACCGTTCTTTTTCCAGCAGGGAAGCGAAACGGGTTTTGACCGTTCCCTTAAGGACCACTTAACGCCCCCTCATCCGTCATGGCCGCAGGCCATGACACCTCCCCCCCCTCAGGGGGGGAAGGTTTTATATGGCGCGCCGAGGTCGTCGCGCCCCACAAACAGCACAGTACCATGGGCGCGTCTGGGAAGCCGCGCCCCACGAATTAAGCAGTCCCACATTGGCGTGGCGGGCGGATGATATCCGCCCCTACCCTAATCCCAGCGGCGTGGTTTGGTGCGCCCCAGGATAAAAAGACAAAAACCGCCCCGCGTACTGCCAGACGGCAGGGCGCGGGGCGGTCTGCTGTTATTGCTTTCTGTAAGGGCTCTGGCTGAGTTCGGCCTCCCGGGCGCGGAGAAGCTTGGGGAACCGCCAGAAGAAGAGGCTGCCGGTAACGATGGCGGCCAGGATGTCGGCGGCGGGCTCGGCCAGAAAGACGGCCAGCACCTTGTTCTCCAGGAAGTGGGGCAGAATGAAGATGAGAGGGATGAGGAGAATGACCTTCCGCAGCAGGGCCAGGAAGAGGGAAATCTTGGCCTGACCCAGGGCCACAAAGGTCTGCTGGCAGGAGTTCTGGATGCCCAGCATGAACATGCCGGCGGCGTACACCCGCAGGGTCCACAGGGCGATCTCCACCAGCTCCGGCTTGTCGTTGAACATGGCCACGAACATGCCGGGGAAGAGCTCGATGGCCAGGCAGGAGAGGGTGCTGAAGGTGAGGGCGCAGATGAAGAGGAGCCGGAAGGCCTTCTTCACCCGGTCCAGGTTGCCGGCGCCGTAGTTGTAGCCCACGATGGGCTGGGCCCCCTGGGAGAGACCCTGGAAGAGGAGGTAGAACACCTGCATGATGGAGGAGCAGATGGTCATGGCTCCCACCGCCGGGTCGCCGCCGTAGGCCTTCAGGGAGGAGTTGAAGGCAATGTTCACCAGACTCTCGGTGGACTGCATGATGAAGGGGGAGATGCCCAGGGCCAGCACCGGCGAGAGCACCTTCCAGTTGAGCCGGGCAAACCGGCGCTGGAGCCGCAGCTTGGTGCGCTTACCCAGCAGGAAGCACACCACCCACACCGCCGACACTCCCTGGGCGGTGATGGTGGCCAGGGCGGCGCCCTTCACCCCCATGCCAAAGCCGAAGATGAACACCGGGTCCAGCACAATGTTGATGACGGCGCCGATGAGCACCGTGGCCATGCCCACGGTGGAGAAGCCCTGGGCGGTGATGAAGAAGTTGAGGCCCAGGGAGAGCTCCACAAAGATGGTGCCCCAGAGGTAGATGGTGAGGTAGTCCAGGGCGTAGCCGATGGTGTTGTCGGTGGCGCCGAAGAGGTAGAGCATGGGCTCCTTGATGCCCTGGAACACCAGGGTGAAGATCACCGACAGGATGACCAACAGGGTGGCGCAGCTGCCCAGGATGGCGTTGGCCCCCTCCTGGTCCCCGGAGCCCATGCGCACCACCGCTCGGGAGCCGCCGCCCATGCCCACCAGGGCCGAGAGGGCGGAGACGAACATCAGCACCGGGAAGCAGATGCCCAGTCCGGTGAGGGCCAGGTCGCCTACCCCCTCAATGTGGCCGATGTACATCCGGTCCACGATATTATAGAGGGCGTTGACCAGCTGGGCCGTCACCGTGGGTACCGCCAGCCGGAACAGCAGCTTCCCTACCGGGTCCCGGCCCAGATCATTTTCCCGTTTTTCCTTGCGCACCGCGCAGCAGCTCCTTTCCGTGTCTCCCGGCCCCGCCGGGTCAGTTGGGTTCCTCGTTCTCCAAAAAGTAGGTTGCCTCCATGTCGGCCACGCTCAGGGCAAAGGCCAGGGGGTACTGCTGGAAGGCCTGGCCCACCAGCCGCTTGTCCTCGTCCCCGGAAAAGCCCATGTGCCACCGGATGGCCATGGCCTCCTCCCGCTTGAGCTTCATGAAGCCGGAAATGATGTACACCGACTTCTCCCCGTGGCCGTAGGGCAGCTTATCCTCATAATAAAAGGTGGGCACCGCCTGCCACTTGCCGTCGGGGCCCTTCACGTTCCGGGTCCCCTGGCGGTAACAGCCGATCTTGCACAGGTCGTGGAGCAGCGCCGCCACCGCCACGCTCTCGGCGCTCGCCTCCACCCCGTAGAGCTCCTGCACCCGCTCCCGGGCCAGGTACTCCGTGAGGCAGTGGTAGACGTTGACGCTGTGGTCGCACAGCCCCCCCTCATAGGCCCCGTGGTACTTGGCCGAGGCGGGGGAGGTGAAGAAGTCCGACTTGTGCTCCAGGTAGTCCAGCAGGGCGTCGGCCCCCTCCCGGTGGATGTTGGCGGTGTAGATCTCAATGAATTCTTCCTTGGCGGACATAAAATACCTCCTGAAAGCCTTAAACCAGGCCTGAAATCGTCTGGGCAGCCACGGCAAAGAGGGGCAGCGTGATGACCGAGAGCAGGGTGGTGAGGGTGACCAGTTGGGCGGCGGTGGCGGTGTCCCGGCCGAAGCGCTGGGCAAACATGCCGGTGGCTCCCGCGGTGGGCACCGCACACAAAATGACGCAGGCGCAGTAGGACATGGCGGGCAGATGGAGGGGGATGAGCAGCACCAGGGGGATGAGGGGGGCGATGAGCAGCCGCACCGCCGCCGCGCCGTAGAGCTTCCGGCTGGTGAAGCTCACCTTCAGGTCGGCCCCCGCCATCTGGGCGCCGATGACCACCATGGCCAGAGGGGTATTGAGGTCGGCCATGAAGCCGATAGCGTTGTCCACCATGGCGGGGGGCCGCAGGCCGGAGAAGAAGAGGAAGCCGCCGATGACGGTGCCCACAGTGGCGGGATTGATGAGGATGGCCCGGGGGCCCACTTTGCCGCCCATGGTCTTGGCGCCCTGGGTCCACAGCAGGAAGTTGAAGGCCACGGCGGAGACCACCCCGAAGATCATGGCCTCCTGGCCCAGAATGGCGTAGACCAGGGGGAGGCCCATAAAGCCGTTGTTGCCATAGGTCATGCCGAAGCGGAGGGGGGCCTTCCGGTCGGGCTCCTCGTCGCGGAAGCACAGCTGGGCCACCGCCATCCCCAGCAGGGTGGAGGCGGCGTACACCACAAAAAAGACCCCCAGGGTCTCCACCATGCCCGGCACACGGTCCACCTCAAAGGCGTTAATCATCAGGCAGGGAGTGACCACGTAGAGGACCAGGGTGGACATCTGGGAGACGCCGTCGGTGTGGAGCTTGCCCAGCTGGGCCATGACGAAGCCCACGCCCATAAGCAAAAATAGGGTGACCACCTGACTGGCCACCACGAAAAAGTTTCCAATAAACTCCATTTCTTCGATCCTCCGCCCTCATTTTCATACGGAGTTTATTATATATGACACGGCTCTCCCTGTAAAGGGCGGCGAGGTTGACAAAATCCCGAAAACGGGCATATACTGATTCTTACCTTTAAAGGAAAAGATACGCGAGAGAGGACGGCAAATATGACGCCTAAACAGATGCGGCGCAGCGGCTACCTGCGCATTTTCACCTCCTATTACAAGCCACACCTGGCCATCTTCCTCCTGGACATGGCCTGCGCCCTGGGCATCTGCCTGGTGGACCTGATGTTCCCCACGGTGACCCGCCAGGTGCTGGAGACCACCCTTCCCCAGGGCCTCTACCGCACCTTCTTCCTGGTCATGGCCGCCCTGGTGGCGGCCTACCTCCTCAAGGCGGTGTTTACCTACATCGTCACCTACTGGGGACACCTGCTGGGCGTGCGCATCGAGGCCGACATCCGCTCCGACCTCTTTTCCCACATGCAGGATCTCTCCTTCTCCTTCTACGACAAGAACCGCACCGGCCAGCTCATGAGCCGGGTCACCGGCGACCTCTTTGAGATCACCGAGCTGGCCCACCACGGCCCCGAGGACCTCTTCATCTCCACCGTCACCCTGCTGGGCGCCTTCTGCATCATGCTCACCATCCGCTGGGAGCTGGCCCTAATCGTCTTTGCCGTGGTGCCCCTCTTCCTCCTCTTCACCATCCTCCAGCGCCGGCGCATGAGCCAGGCCTCCCTGGAGGTGAAAAAGAAGCTGGCCGGCATCAACGGCGAGCTGGAGTCCTCCCTCTCCGGCATGCGCACCGCCAAGGCCTTCGCCAACGAAAACGCCGAGATCACCAAGTTCGAAAGCTCCAACGACCAGTTCCGCAGCGCCAAGCGGGGCTATTACCAGGCCATGGCCACCTACCACTCCGGCATGGAGCTGGCCATGGGCATCATGCCCGTGCTGGTCATCGCCGCCGGCGGCTTCTTTCTCATGAAGGGGAGCATGGACTATATCGACATCCTCACCTTCTCCCTCTACGTCACCACCTTTATCACCCCCATCCGCAAGCTCTCCGCCTTTGTGGAGCAGTTCATGCAGGGCATGGCCGGCTTCAAGCGCTTTGTGGAGCTCATGCGCCTGGAGCCCGACATCACCGACGCCCCCGACGCCCAGAGCGTGGACCACGTTACCGGCGACATCCAGGTGGACGATGTCACCTTCCGCTACGAAAGTGACGGCGAGGACGTCCTCTCCCATGTCTCCCTCCACGTCAAGCCCGGGGAGACGGTGGCGGTGGTGGGCCCCTCCGGCGGGGGCAAGTCCACCCTGTGCCAGCTCATCCCCCGGTTCTACGACGTCACTAATGGGGCCATCCGCATCGACGGCCGGGACGTCCGCAAGCTGAAACAGCACGACCTGCGGGAGCACATCGGCATCGTCCAGCAGGACGTCTTTCTCTTCGCCGGCACCATCTATGACAACATCGCCTACGGCCGCCCCGACGCCACCGCCGAGGAGGTGGCCGAGGCCGCCAAAAAGGCGGAGATCTACGACGACATCATGGAGATGCCCGACGGCTTCCAGACCTACGTGGGGGAGCGGGGCGTCATGCTCTCCGGCGGCCAGAAGCAGCGGGTGAGCATCGCCCGCATCTTCCTCAAGGACCCCGCCATCCTCATTCTGGATGAGGCCACCTCCGCCCTGGACAGCGTCACCGAGCACAAGATCCAGTCCGCCTTCGACGAGCTGGCCAAGGGCCGCACCACCCTCATCATCGCCCACCGGCTCTCTACCATCCGCTCCGCCGGGCGCATCATCGTCATCGACGACAACCACATTGCCGAGGAGGGCACCCACCAGGAGCTCATGGACAAAAACGGCGAGTACGCCGCCCTCTGGCGGGCGCAGCAGTCGGTATCGTCGTAACGTCTGCTCTTCTGGGGAAGGTGTCTGTCCGAAGGACAGACGGATGAGGGGGAGCCTTGCGGCGTGGTATTACGTCTCATTTCTTTGCCTTTCTGTTACGTGAAAGGACGGGAGAGACGGTTCAAAACCCGTTTCTTTTTCCCTGCTGGAAAAAGAACGGTTTTTGGAATCCAAAGAAAAAGGGGCTTCTAAGCGGGTTAGGTGGCTCCAAATAGGAATCCGGCGGCCCGGCTTTACGCCCCCATAGAGGTTCAACCCCGTCCACAGTGGACTACCTGGTTGGAACAGGGACAAGCCGTGGTTCTATCTCCACTTTTTTCGCCGCCTGCGTGGGTGGGTATCGGGACGTGGTGGCGCTGCCTGGTATTCCCTCTATTGTGGGATGGGGTTTCGTCTCTCTTACCTATTCACTCTTCACTTTTCCCTATTACTTTTCTTTGTGGGGCGCGGCTTCCCAGACGCACCCCCGGCACCACGCCACTTGTGGGGCGCGACGACTCGGCGCACCACGGTACCGCCTTTCAAGTTCGTCATTCTGAGGCGAAGCCGAAGAATCCGTCTCCAGACGCCTCAGAATCTATACGCAATGTTATTCCCAATTAAAATATTACCCTTTTAACAGCAAAGGAGCATTCCTATGGCAGAAGAAAAGACCAACGTCATGCGCGTTTTAGACCAGAAGAAGATCCCCTATACCCCCCACAGCTACCCCCACAACGAGGGGGAGGCGGTGGACGGCGCCACCGTGGCTGTCCTCATCGGCCGGGACCCGGGGGAGGTCTACAAGACCCTGGTAACCCGGGGGGCCTCCAAGGCCAATTATGTTTTCGTGGTGCCCGTCCTGGCCGAGCTGGACCTCAAAAAGGCGGCCAAGACCGTGGGGGAGAAGTCCATCGAGCTCATCCACGTCAAGGAGCTCACCCCCCTCACCGGCTACGTCCGGGGCGGCTGCTCCCCCATCGGCATGAAGAAGCGGTTCAAAACCGTCATCGACACCACCGCCCAGGACCACGCCGCCATTCTGGTGAGCGCCGGCAAGATCGGCCGCCAGGTGGAGCTCTCCCCCGACGCCCTGGTGGGGCTCATCGGCGGCCGCTATGCCGACGTGGTGAAGGCCGATGAATAAGACGGAGCTCCTCACCAAGCTCTCCGCCGACGCCGACGAGCGGCTGGTGCTGGCCCGGGTCATGGACAAGCTGGAGTTCACCCAGAACCGCTCCGTCCCCGCCCACACCTTCTTCCTCACCCTGGCCCAGCAGGAGGCGGCGGAACGGCTCATCGCCGCCTGCGGCCACCCGGCCCACCTCTTCTGGGGCGGCTGGGAAAAGGCCGAGCGGAAGCTGGTGGCCTTCCTGCCCGACTGGATGGAGCCGGAGGACTTCACCGCCAGCGAGGACGCCCCCATCACCGCCCTCACCCTCACCCCATCCGGCGGCGAAAAGCTGACCCACCGGGACTACCTGGGGGCCATTCTGGGCCTGGGCCTTACCCGGGAGAAGATCGGCGACCTGCTGGTGGGGGAGGGGATCTGTCAGATCCTCCTCCTGCGGGAGGTGGAGCACGTGCTCCTCACCCAACTGGACCAGGTGGGCCGGGCCAGGGTGAAGGTGACGGCCTGCCCCCTCTCGGAGCTTCAGCCCCCGGAGCAGAAGACCAAAACCATCCGGGACACGGTGGCCGCCCTGCGGCTGGACGCCGTGGCCGCCACCGGCTTTTCCCTCTCCCGGAGCAAGATGGCCAGCCTTATCTCGTCGGGCAAGCTCACCCTCAACGGCCGGGAGTGCGACAAGCCCGACCGGCTGGTGGAGGCCGGAGATGTGCTCAGCTGCCGGGGCCTGGGCAAGTGCGTGCTCACGGAGGTGTCCGGCACCTCCAAGAAGGGCCGCATCATGATCGTGATGGAACGCTATTTATAAAGGAGGACTGCCCCATGGAGCAGCACAAAATCGACCGCATCAACGAGCTGGCCCGGAAGGCCAAGGCCGACGGCCTCACCCTGGAGGAGGAGGCCGAGCGGGAGGGCCTGCGGGCTGAGTACCGGGCCGCCATCCGCGCCAGCCTCACCGCCCACCTGGACAACACCTATATCATGGACGAGAAGGGCAACAAGACCAAGCTGAAGAAGAAAGAATAACGTCTGTCCTTTTTCTTGTTCTTTTTCTTGAAAGAAAAAGAACAAAAAAGAACTTTGATCTTTCATTTTTGGAGAACTAAGGGGACATCGGGCGGAAGCCAAAACAAGCTCTGCCCTACCAACCCACCCTCATCCGTCATGGCCACAGGCCATGACACCTTCCCCCTGGAAGGGGGAAGGTTTTGCGTTATCCGTTTCCCAAACCTTCCCCCCTAAGGGGGGAAGGTGCCCCAGTGCGCACACTGGGACGGATGAGGGGGCGCCGGACCACGGTCCTCCCCCCGTGAAAGGAGTGCTTTGGAATGAAAGTCACCGCGCTGATTGAGAACACCACCCCCGACGCCGGCCTGCGCTGTGAGCACGGTCTGGCCCTCTACATCGAACAGGACGGGTGGCGCTGCCTGCTGGACGCCGGAGCCTCCGCCGCCGGTCTGGAAAACGCCCCCGATCTGGGGGTGGACCTGTCCAAAGCCGACGCCGCCGTCCTCTCCCACGGCCACTATGACCACTCCGGCGGTTTCCCCGCCTTTTTCGCCTGCAACGACCACGCACCCCTCTACCTGCGGCCCCAGGCGGTGGAGGAGAGCTGGCAGGTCCGCAAGGACGGGGAGCAGAAGTACCTGGGAGTGCCCCTGGCCCTGCGGGAGCAGCGGGACCGTCTGCGCTTCATCACAGACCCAACGGAGATCCACCCCGGGGTGTGGCTCCTGCCCCACACCACCCCCGGCCTGGAGAAGCGGGGGGAGAAGGTGGCCATGTACCGCCAGGGCCCCGACGGCCTCCATCCCGACGACTTCGCCCACGAGCAGACCATGGTGGTGGTCCACGGGGAGGAGCTGGCCGTCTTTAGCAGCTGTTCCCACGCCGGGGCGGATACCGTGGTGGAGGAGGTCCAGGCCGCCTTCCCCGGGAAATCGGTCCGGGCCTTTTTCGGCGGCTTCCACCTCATGGGGGCCGGTGGGGCAACCACCCTGGGCGTGCGGCCCGAAAAAGCCCAGGCCCTGGGGGAGCGGCTGTTGGCGCTGGACGTCCAGGAGATCTGGACCGGCCACTGCACCGGCCGTCCCGCCTTCGACCTTCTGGTCCCCATTCTAGGGGACCGCCTCCACTACCTGGCCACCGGCACCGTGGTCACCCTCTGGGAGAACTAAACACACAAAAGGGGCCCGTCGCAGAATCGAAAGATTCTGCGGCGGGCTTTTTTCTGCCCATGGAGATAATTATGAAGGAAATTGCC